>NZ_JAEHGE010000001.1:3860609-4213896 GCF_016097415.1 sulfur-oxidizing endosymbiont of Gigantopelta aegis
CTTTTTATATACTCAGAAACCCACAAACAGCTCTGTTCAGGATCATTAGCGACTCTCTTAACTCTGCCACAGAGCAAAAGATCTTTGTCCTTGTCTATATTTTTCATCATTTTTGCCAATACATTATTGCTATTAAATAGATCGCCAGAACCCTGAAAATTAATATAATCACCAGTCGCCAATTTAATGCCCTTGTTAAAAGCATCGCTAATACCTGTATCTTTTTCACTTAGCATCTGAGCTATCGACAATGCGTATTTTTTGAGTATACTTGAGGTCTCATCAGTAGATTCACAGTCAACAACAATTAATTCTTTATTTTCATAATCCTGTTCAATAAAACTGATGATAGTTTGTTCAAGCTCAACCGAACAATTACACGTAGCAATAATGATACTTACCTTTGGGCTACTCATATACGTAGATAATTTATCAGACATACTTAAATATGCCTTTATTATAAAATTTCATTTTTATCAATATCAAGCCAGACAACAGGCTAAGTGAAAAGAAAAATGTAATATACCAAACATTAAAATTAAGTTTTTCTAACACAATGTACGCAATATTATTGGTATAGGGGTGGAAAATAAATAATAACATCGTATATTTCCCTAATGGACTTAAAGCATTCAACATTGAGGTGTTTTTTAACAATAAACAGAGCGAGCCTATAAACGCTGTAGCCCAAACAAAATTCACAGGGATATAGCTATAATTTTTATTCGCTATATCTAGACTGGGAAAACCATACAAAACAAAAACACCCAAAGCAAGCAATGGAAAAACATTTAGCCATTTGCTATTTTGGTAATAATTAAAATAAATATAACCCAAAAGAATCCAGAGCATTGCATTACAGGCATTATCTATTGCAAAGGGTAAGTCAATATAAAAACTAGCAGAAAACAAACTCATGCTAAGAATAAACACGTAAAGTATTTTATGCGTTATTTTGTAAAGAACCAATACGAATAATCTTGAAAAAAATAGTGCCGGCAAAAACCACAAAACTAAGCCATAATGATTCATAAGACCACTCATATCCATAGAAAACAAAATACCCTTTATTTCTATAAACACATCTAATTCTTCTCTATGTAAAATCAACCTTTTCAATATTTCAACAGCTAGGCCAATTAATGAAAAAATAAAATAAGGGATCATTAGGCGCTTAAAATCTTTCCTAGCTGCCTCCTGCAAAGGCCGTTCTAGCTTAAGAAAAAAACCAGAAATCATAAAAAACAAAGGCATGTGCCAGGAAAAGATAAATTGACCAAAAGGTGATGCTATATGACCCAATATAACAGAAAAGATAGCAACAACTTTTAATGTCTCCCCCCAGAGTAATTTTCTCTTTAGTTTCATGATAAAAATCTATTACGTGCCCAAGTGCATTGATTTTTTCCAAAAAACAAGTTCAGTTTTAAATATCTAATACATAATGAATAAAAATAGTCAAACCGGTCTTTAAAAAAAAAGTTTTTTGTAGTCTTTAAAGTTTTAATTTCTTCTAAAATAATTCTTTTATCATAACCTTGCACACTAAATACACTATCCTCTAAATCTAAAATATATTCTTGATTACCCATAAAGCTCCGCCATTTTTAGGAGCTTTCCATTCATAGGTGGCGTTTTCATCGCCACGCATAAAAACCTTGGCATCATGTCTTTTAAGTTAAAGCGTCTATTAAACCGATAACAAAATTCAGCAAGATACCGAGGTAAATGTTTTGAGTTAATGGAATGATAGCTTCCCTTCATAGAGTTTTTAATATTACCTATCATAGTGTTAACCCAGATAAACTCAATTTTATCAACACTTGCCGCACCACCACCCGTGACGATTGGAACATGCTTACAGTCAGCTTCTTTAACCGCAGGAAAACAATTTAACCCATCTGAGTAAACAGTACTTCCAGGTGTTAAATGAGTTTGTGCCCATCGTTTTATTTCACTGGATTTAAACCCTTTAAGCACATTTAAATTCATTGCAATCGGGTGTCCATCTTCATTAGTAGAAACGGCTGCAACGAACGGTGTTTTATTTTCTGAACCACGACCTCTGGAGCCGCCTCTGTGCTCACCACCCCAGTAGGCATCATCAATTTGAATGATGCCTGATAAAGGTTTACTGTCATCACGTTCTTTCATAACCTGCATGATCTTTTGTTTCATACTCCAGGCTGTATTGTAGCTTACCTTAAGCTGTCTCTTTAATTCTAATGCTGAAACCGCTGTCTTCAATTGAGTCATAAGATGAATCGCTAAAAACCACTTAGATAAAGGCAGTTTGGTACTATCAAATATTGTCCCACAGGTTGCTGATGTCTGATGATGACAATGGTGGCACTGATAAAGATGGCGATGTTCTAGAGTGCAATAAGTCTTATTGCCACACTCTGGGCAAACAAATCCATCAGGAAATTTCCATTTAAATAAGGCTTGTCGGCACTGTTTGTCAGTGCCATAATCATTAAAAAGCTCAAATAAACTATAACCTTCTTGAAACTGAATTTTATTTTTTGACATCATTCTACTCCACACATAATCTATACTTTAATTATAGTATAATTATAGTATAATTATAGTATAATTATAGTATAATTATAGTATAATTATAGTATAATTATCGAAATATGGCGGAGCTTTGTGGGTAATCAAGAATATATTTATAAGCCACTTTTTTTCTAAAAGTCGAATCAAATGTATTTTTCCACTTATGCAAAGATTTTTCACTGATAAAGCTTTGTTCTCCTGTAGTGTCACCTATTAAAATATTGCCTTCCGTATTTTGATGAGAAAAATCATCTAGCATGGATATATCAAATTTAATTTCTAAATATTCACAAATTTCTTTAGTAATTTTTTTTGGATCCTTTACAAAATCCTCATATCGGAGTGCATAAGATTTATTCTTAAGTAGCTCATAGCCTTCTGATAGCAATCTAGGGCCTTGCTTTAAGTCCCGTTCAAAAGCATAAAGATATTTTAGGTTTCCTTTACTCCAAGTATTCATCATAGAGCTCATTATGTGTACAGGATTTCGAAATAAAAAAATAAATTTAGCATCGGGAAAAACCTCATGGATTTCTGGTATAATATTGTAATATCTAGGAGTTTTATCTAAAAAATATTTTTCATTTTTTGAACATTGCTTCTCATAGAGCCCCCCTAGAAATTCACCCAATGCATCATAGTAATCACTTCTTTTATTTTCTAAACCATTGATAAATTCATTCACTGCTGAGTATGAAATTTGGTGACCATATTCAGCCAACACGCCTATCTCCCTATGAGCATAGAGATGAGGAAGTAAAAGCCAGGGTTCTGCTGTACTAGCAATAGCATGATGACTCATTAACACTTTTTGTAAGAGGGTAGACCCTGAACGAGGTAATGAAAATAGAAAAATAGGTAACTCCATTATTTTTCTCTTTTAGTTGTTATTTTTAGAAATTGAATACATTGGTTGGAAAAATATGACATTAATTTTCTCACATGATTTACAAGTAAAAAACAGAATCTATAATAAATTTTATAAAGATGGAAATATAAAAATAATCCATGTAGAGCTTATAAATTCTATTTTAATAATTTACATATAGCTTGCTCAATTATTATTTTCTAAAGTTAATAAAAAACATAGGATTAATTGCTTCCATCATCATTAACGTGCTTGATCGCAGTGGTTTCCATAGAAAAGAAAAAAGCCAAACACTTAGTGATTGGGTTAAAAGTGTCGCTATAGCCGCTCCATCAATACCATAAAGTGGAATTAAAATATAATTCATTATAACATTTAATGTCACCGATATGATAATGCTATAAAGTCGATATTTTTGTAAATTTTCACATATTAACCATATACCTCTAACCATTCCATGTGATATTGCAATTCCACTCCATATGTTATAAACCAAGGCACTATATGCACCTTCATAAACTTCACCAAACAGCAATACAATAAAACCTTCTCCAAAGAAAAGAACAACAATGCCTATAAAAATTCCCATCCAAAACATAAGTGAATAGAGCTGCATTAATCTAAAATAATATAATTTATTATTGGTTTCTCTAAGACTTACAAGGTAAGGCATGAATGTACTTATCATTATTCCAGGTATAAACAACCAGAATTCCGATAACCTTACTGCGACGCTATAAATACCCACCTGTTCAGCATCAAGCATACTTCCAATCATAACTTGATCAATCTTCATATAAATAGCAATAAGAAATGAGGCTAACGCTAATGTCCACGATAACTTTATGAGCCTTATAGCTATTTTTTTACTAAAACGCCAATCAAGGATTTTTCCACCTCTATTAATAAAAATCATTAATAGAAAAAGTCCCGATAATAAAAAATCTATAAGATATGCAACAGCAAAATAGACAATAGAATATTCATAAACAATAAAATAAATTTTCAAAAACAAACTTAATATAAATGCACTATCCCTTGTAATAACTACATACTTTGAAAGAATGCGTGCTTGATAATAAAAATCAATAACATCTAAAGTTTGAAAAATAAAACCCAAACTTATAATAACAATAACAACCTTTGTGACACTATCCATATCTACAAAGCACAAAGAAATTATAATGCTTAAAACCGCAATAACCGAGCCAAAAAACTTCAATAAAAAAGCAGTACCAAGTAAAAAATTTGTTAACTTTGGTTTTTTAACAATTTCTCTAACAACTATTTGGTTAAGACCAAGTTTTACAAAAAGTAAAAAAAGTGTTGTATATGCAATAGCATAGTTCAGCACCCCAAAATCATATGGTCCCAAATACCTCGCAATCCATATACCGACTATTAATCCACCCCAAAATCTTATAACTTTGTCAATAAATAGCCATGATAGATTATTTAATAATTGTTTTTTCATAAAATATTAATGAATTGAGATATCAATTTCTTTATAATTAACATTTTTTCATCACAGATTAAATTCCATAAAAATGTTCTCATTTTTCTAAATACACCTATCTTAGTAAGTCATAGCCAAATTTTTCAATCTCCAATGCATATAAATTTCGAACAATCTGTTCAGTCTCATTATCATAATAATCCTGAATTTTAACATTGTGATGCCTGATTCCTTTCTTGAACTCTGGGATTCGTGAAGGTTCAAACGGTATTGAAAGGTCGTTACAGACATCTCTTACACCCTTATGTAGATTCTCAAACCGAATAAAGTAATTAATACAGTATTCTCCATCAATCAAATACTTATCCCTATCAATAATTTTACCTCCTTTACGAATCCAACACCTAAACCTTTCAACTTCAGTATTACCTGATATTCGATCGATTGCCCCTCCACGGTCTAATGTTTTTTTAACAAAAGCCCTAAATCGTCTAATAGAATTGTAATTTTCTTTTCTATTTTCAAACATAAAAAATCCCGATATTAATTTATCAAATGGATTTCTAACCACAGTAAATTTAAAATAACTATCCCAAGTTTCTCGGCCTAATAAATCACGTATTTTTTCAGCTGACATATGATTGTACCATATTGAGTCATCCTCTCTGGAACCGCGATGTCCTATAATTCCTGTTTCCGAAATATATTCATCACGAGCATGTAATTCATGCCAATCTCCATCAGGCATACAATATTTCTCAAAGTAAGATTCAATAGATGTTCCTGCTGTTTTAACAGTTTTTGTAAAAATGAATTTTTTTCTATGACTAATGAGCATATATTACCAACCTTAACTTTTATAATTTGCTTTATTAGAATTTATCATAACAATTATTTTTCCTCTCAGCATGAGTAATTTTTTACTCTAATTAAACTACAATATTTGAGAATTCAAACAAAATAAATATTTTTGTCGAGCTAAGTAAATATTATCAAATTCATTCCCAGCAAGGATTCTATTTGTAATATATATTTAATTCGAACACATCAAAAACAGTAGAAAGAACATAAAAGAAAAACTAAATACCTATCATAGGTAGGTACTTAAGAAAAATACCTTTATTTTTCATGTAAATACTACCTGATTTGGAACAAAATTCAGCAAGATATTTTAATATTACCTATCATAGTGTTAACCCAGATAAACTAAACTCAATTTTATCAACACTTGCCGCACCACCACCCGTGACGATTGGAACATGCTTACAGTCAGCTTCTTTAACCGCAGGAAAACAATTTAACCCATCTGAGTAAACAGTACTTCCAGGTGTTAAATGAGTTTGTGCCCATCGTTTTATTTCACTGGATTTAAACCCTTTAAGCACATTTAAATTCATTGCAATCGGGTGTCCATCTTCATTAGTAGAAACGGCTGCAACGAACGGTGTTTTATTTTCTGAACCACGACCTCTGGAGCCGCCTCTGTGCTCACCACCCCAGTAGGCATCATCAATTTGAATGATGCCTGATAAAGGATTTACTGTCATCACGTTCTTTCATAACCTGCATGATCTTTTGTTTCATACTCCAGGCTGTATTGTAGCTTACCTTAAGCTGTCTCTTTAATTCTAATGCTGAAACCGCTGTCTTCAATTGAGTCATAAGATGAATCGCTAAAAACCACTTAGATAAAGGCAGTTTGGTACTATCAAATATTGTCCCACAGGTTGCTGATGTCTGATGATGACAATGGTGGCACTGATAAAGATGGCGATGTTCTAGAGTGCAATAAGTCTTATTGCCACACTCTGGGCAAACAAATCCATCAGGAAATTTCCATTTAAATAAGGCTTGTCGGCACTGTTTGTCAGTGCCATAATCATTAAAAAGCTCAAATAAACTATAACCTTCTTGAAACTGAATTTTATTTTTTTGACATCATTCTACTCCACACATAATCTATACTTTAATTATAGTATAATTATAGTATAATTATAGTATAATTATCGAAATATGGCGGAGCTTTGTGGGTAATCAAGTATATATTTAATTCGAACACATCAAAAACAGTAGAAAGAACATAAAAGAAAAACTAAATACCTATCATAGGTAGGTACTTAAGAAAAATACCTTTATTTTTCATGTAAATACTACCTGATTTGTTATCACAATTGATATAAAATGCTGGCTCCAATGCATATTGTAAAATGCCTGATTGCCGATCACGTTTAGGATGTGCTCGCTGGGCATTTTCTTTTAAAAATTCACACGCTTCAGTCATTTGATTCACTAAACCTTTTCTGCGTTGCTGAACAATCGCTTCTAATAAACCATACCACCAGCTTACCGTTGTTTTGGATACAATCATGGTCGACATTTCGACTTTAAATATCAATTCAATACAACCACTAAGAAATCGTTTTAATGTCGTTGCTATTAAACTGCCCCAAATAAGTGATTCCTGTAAGGTCGCACTTTGCGTATTAAATCCATGCAAGCTATTATGGGATTTACATTCCTTAAAAAGTATCTCAACTTGCCAACGCATACGGTAAATATTACTAATATCCTGCATTGAAAACTCATCTCGTTTTAAATTAGTGATGAGATAAGTGTGCCGCTTTTCTTTCAAACTCCAATAAGCAACCAGCCTGACAATTTCCCTTTGATTTCAACATCCATATCTACTGCTTGTCTTTTGGGTAATCGCTTTTGCAATACCGATAACTTAGGTGATTTTTTATTAATCAGTTGTCTACTATCTTCTTGGATAGCACTATGGATAAGTACTCGTTTCAAGCCTTTAGCTCTTAAAACATAGTAACCACCTGCTTCATCGAGCTCCAATATAAAATCACCAGAATAGTAACCTCGATCAGCCAAAAATAAATTCCCCTTGAGTTCCTTAACAGTTGGGAGCTCTCCACGCTCTGAAAAAGTATCCGGTGTGATGCTGGCACTTTCAAATCCACCATTTTTAAATTAATGGTGGCATGCAATTCAACAGAAGCGGGGCTGATTTTTGTAAATCGACCAGGCCAAATATTACTTAAACAATCTTTGACTGAAAAAGAACTGCCATCTTGAATAAACACTTTATTAAATTTAGAAAAATGTCCTTTTGGTACTGCAGAACATTATTGATGTGTCAACACTTTTCCGGACAGTTTTCTAAATATTTTTTGGCTGTACGATAGAGCCGTTCCATTCACACAAGGTATTTTCACAACGGTAATGATCCTGTTACAATATCTTCACGGCACAGGCTGAGGAGCCGATGGCCGTCAACGGTAATGGGCGGCATTTATGTCGCCTTTTACCCCTCTTCAATCAATCGATTTAAGCTATTTCCTGCTGTATTTCATAATCGACTGGTGACAAATAATCATTAGCCGAATGAAGTCGCTCCCGATTATAAAATACCTCAATATATTCAAATATTGCCTGCTTTGCTTCTACTCTGGTTTTGAATCGACAATGGTGCGTCAATTCAGTTTTCAAACTATGAAAGAAGCTCTCTGATACAGCATTGTCCCAGCAATTTCCTTTGCGGCTCATAGACTGAATTATGTTATGATCCGACAATATTTTTCTATGACTATCAGAGGCATATTGGCTACCTCGGTCAGTATGCCAAAGCAATCCATCCATTGGTTTACGCTTCCATATGGCCATCAGTAAAGCATCATTGACTAGCTTGGCTTTCATTCGCTCATCCATCGACCAGCCAACAATTTGCCTAGAGAATAAGTCAATGACAACCGCTAAATATAACCAGCCTTCCTTGGTGGCAATATAGGTAATATCACCCACATAGTAGCGATCAGGTTGAGAGACAGTAAACTCTCTTTCCAGTAAATTTGGAGATATACGCTTATTATGCTTGGAATTAGTCGTCGCTTTAAAGCGTCTCTTCGTTTTACAAAACAAACCGGCTTTTTTCATTAATCGACCAATTCTCCGGCGGCTTATATGAACGCCTTTTTCAGCCAGTTTTCTTTTTTAAGACGACGGGTTCCATAAGTCTTGCGACTGTCTTCAAACAGTTTTTTAGCTGCTCAGTAAGCGCTTCATTTTCTTTCTCTCTATCCGTTTTAGGAGAGCTAACCCAATCATAATAGCAACTACGGGAAACATCCATAAAACGGCACAGAATCGTTACCGGGTAATCTTTAGCCTGATCAGTTATCCATGCGTACTTCACAAAGTTTCCCTTGCAAAGTACGCTGTGGCCTTTTTAATAAATCACGCTCCTGAATCACTTTTGCCAATTCTTTTTCAGACGTTTTACTTCATCATAAATGTGTTCATCACTTCTATTGGCTACCGTCTTCACCGGTTTGGAATATTTACTGATCCAGGTATGTAGAGTATTTACATTAACACCTAGCTCCCTGGCAGTCTGAGAAACGGGTACCGTCTCATTAGCTAATTTGAGAAAGCTGATCCGGGTTTAATTTTTATTATTATAGCTTTTATTCGTCATTCATTTTAGGTCATTTTTATCTTTTAGTTATTTTAAGATGTTAGGTCGCATTATGATGATGTTCATTTTTTTTCTAATTATAGAGATTATATTCACTTGCTCTTCTCTACTCAAACCTGGGTACAAAGGCAGTGCTAAAATTCTTGAAGCAATAGTTTGAGAATTGATCATCTTTTCTGCATCGATAATATAAGGAAGGGTATCAAGTGATGGATAAAAATAGCGTCTGGGATATATCCCATTCTCATGTAATGCACTCTGAACATCTAGTGTCTGTTGCTCTGACTTAAACAAGGCAGGAAAATAACTATAGTTTTTACTACTATGTAAATTATCTATTGGCAAAGTTAAAATATCACACAAAGAAGACTCATAAAAATCATAAATTACTTTACAATCATGAAGAACTTTATCCATATCGTTCAAAACACATAAGCCCATCGCTGCCTCAAACTCGTTCATTTTAGCATTGGTTCCCAAGGCTTTAACAGAGTCACGACCATCGATGCCAAAATTAATGAGATATCGTGCCTCTTCTACCAAAGAATCATCATTAATGATTAAGGCTCCACCTTCAATTGTATGAAATAGCTTGGTCGCATGAAAGCTTAAGGTCGATACATCACCATGATTCAAAAGGCTTTCCCCCTTGTATTGCACACCAAAAGCATGGGCAGCATCATAAATGACTTTTAAATTATTTTTTTCTGCGATTGCCTGTATTCTGTCAACTTCACAGGCGTTACCAAACACATGCACAGGGACAATTGCACTCGTTTTATCTGTAATCCGATCCTCAATATTATCTGGATTAAGCGTTAAAGTCTTGGGATCGATGTCTGCAAAAATGGGCTTTAATGCATTTGAAACCAAAGAACTGGTCGTAGCAACAAAGGAAAAGGGAGTCGTTATTACTTCGCCATCAAGTTTAAGCAAGCGGTAGGCTATTTCAAGCGCAATTGTACCATTGGCAACAAGGACTATATTTTTTATACCTAAATAATCTGCGAGACGTGCTTCTAGTTCTCTAACTAGCATACCATTATTAGTCACCCAGCCACTTTCGAAAATTTGATCGACATAAGCTAAATATTTCGCTTTATCCGGCATGTAGGTTTTTGTGACGTTAATCATTTATTACAAGCCTCAGTACAAATTGTTTTACAATACATTCGGTGCAATTTCTATGCGTTCCTTTTTATTACACATTTAAATTCTTCCTGTGCTGATGTGATTCATTCCCTTGAAGCTATTCTTTTAATATTACCCAAGATAGCAATTTTAACATGCTACTTAGCGCATTGCGCCAATCAAGCGTTGAAATATTCAGTTTTTTTACAAATATTTCTCCTTCCCTATATATTTGCTATTTTATTGATTATTAATAGCCTGTAGCATCGTGTTCAGATCAGCTTTCCAGTTAGCAGGGCTGATATTGAAATGCTTTTGCAGCTTTTCACCATTGAGTTTTGAGTTTGCTGGGCGTTTGACTGGCGTTGGAAATTCTGACGATGGGATGGGCTTTAATTTCATTGTTTTTGTGATGCACCCTATGTCATTTGCTTGCTGAAAAATCGCCTGAGCAAATTCAAACCACGTCACCCCCGGATCGCTTTGAAAATTATAAACACCCCAAGGGCATTGGCTGGCATTGAAATGCTGGGACTGCAAAATATCGAGTAAACAGGTGCTGATTGACTTTGCGGAGGTGGGAGCGCCAAATTGATCAGCAACGATACTGAGCTCATCTCTTTGCTCTGCTAGCCTTAGCATGGTTTTAACAAAATTATTACCCTGCTCTCCAAACACCCAACTGACACGTAAAATAATGTGTTTTGGGCAAATTTGTTCAATTTTTTGATCCCCTTTCAGTTTGGAAGCGCCGTATACACCCGTTGGCTTGGGTTGATCGGTTTCAATATAGGCTGATTTTTTTTCACCATCATACACATAGTCGGTGGAGATATGCAGTAAGGGGATGTCCAATTTTTTGCACACCAGTGCCAGATTCTCGCTGCCCTGAGCATTCACGGCATAGGCCAAGTCGCGTTCAGTTTCTGCCTTATCCACTGCGGTATAGGCGGCAGCATTGATGATTACATCAGGCTTGAGCGCAGAAACGGTTTTTTCTACTTGTTCAAAATTGGAAATATCCAGTTCTTTTGAGCCAAAGGCATGAATCTCATGACCTCGATCAGTGGCCTGGGTCACTAATTCTGTACCCACCTGGCCTTTAGCACCGGTAATTAAGAGTTTGTTGCTTATCATTATTGGCATACTCATGAAATTGATTATTAATATCCTGACGTGTTTTTAGGGAAATTGCAAAACTCGATGCATTGAGGGTAATATTTCTTAATTTTAATGTGAAACATTTTGTGTTTTATATATTTGGTTGTATAGCACTCAGATATATTATCTTATATGGCTTATTTTATGTTAGCACGAAGTATTACAAAAAAATTAGAACTCGCACTTAAAATATCACCGGTCATTTTATTGAGCGGTGCTCGACAAATTGGCAAGTCAACCTTATCCCTATCATTATTTAAAAACTACCTAACCTTTGATGATGGAGAACTAAAGCTTCAGGCAAAAGAAAATCCAAAAGGTTTTTTAAGAATGATCGATAAGCCCATTTGTCTGGATGAAATACAAAAAGCCCCCTTATTACTGGAATATATTAAAATTAATGTGGATCAAAACCGTACAAATGGTGACTTTCTACTCACTGGTTCCGCTAATATTCTGGACAACAAGGAAGTCAAAGATACCCTGGCGGGCAGAATTATCGAGTTGGTGCTCTACCCCTTAAGTGTCAAGGAAAAAAATAAGCGGGAAAATGACAACATTGTTGATAATTTGTTTAAGCATGAATTTAGAGTAGACACTTATGATTATTATGATCAGCTAATTCAGCATATCTTATCCGGTGGCTATCCCGAAATGCTAAAACTTCAGGCGGGCATGGAAAAGTCATTATGGTTCAGCTCATATATTTCTACTTATATTGAAAGAGATGCGAGAGATCTAGGAGAAATTCGCGACATTGATAGCTTTATAAAATTTGTTAATGTGCTTTCTACCCGAAGCGCCTGTATTTTAAATAAATCAAATTTGAGCACGCAAATCGGAATAACCAATAAAACAACGAAAAACTATCTGGCTATTTTACAACGCATTTATCAGGGGTTTTTAGTCAAACCTTATTTTGAAAGCATCGGCAAGCAATTTATTAAAAGCCCTAAGTTTTATCTGGGCGACACAGGCTTATTAACTCATTTTGTGAAGATTGAAACAAAAAAAGAGTTACTTAACTCCCACTATTGTGGTGCTGTATTTGAGACCTTTGTCATGACTGAGTTACAAAAACACCTCAGTTATAGCCACCATGAATATGACTTGTACCACTACCGTACCAATGACGCCAAAGAAATTGATTTTCAAAATAACAGCAAACAAGATATTATTGGAATAATTTTTTATACTGGTGATAGAACAATAGAGCTGAGTGACAAACTAGTAGCAATCCCCATGAGTTTCTTCTTATGAGCAAGGCTGTGCCAATGTAATGTTGAGTGTGAAATCGGGTGTTGTTGGAGAATTAATCACTAAAAACGTGTTTATCGACTTTTTTGATTACTATACCAAAGTACATTCATAGTGTTTGAATTTTTTATCTCTCGTCATGATTGGAAATTCTTGGCAAAGACTTTGAGCTATTAGCATTCTATCAAAGGGATCTTTATGGTGTAATGGCAATTTTTTAAGGTAACTGGCATCTTCTCCTTTAAAATCAAGAATTTTCAGGCCACTTTTTAAAGCCATATCAAGAGGTTCATAGCCGAGATTTAACTTTCCAATGCTTGATTTAATCATTATTTCAGCAATGCTGATGGAGCTCAAAAAAAAATCATGGGGTGACTTTAAAACTTGGGTATGTTCAGCGCCTAGTCTTTCAGGATCTTTTAAGAGCCATATAAAAATATGAGTATCAATAATAATATTCACTTTGGAAAAGTTTCACTTTCATAAAACAGTTCATTAACTTCTTTGCTTTCATTAATAATTGCTTTATCCAATTCATCAACGCCTTGATCAACAAGTAAACCAAAAATAATTTTACTTTTTGGTTTATGCACGACAAGCTCAACCAAGGGTAAGTTATTTTTTGCAATAATAATTTCTTCACCTTGAAATGCAAGATTTATTAGTTTTGATAGATGCGTCTTTGCTTCTGATACGTTGACAATCATAATCCTGCTCCTTTCCTTCTACTAGACCAATAATACCAAAGTAAACCAAGTTGGTCAACCTAGAGGGTTTTCGGTCTAGTCTGACGGATAAGAATGGATATTATAGTCAAATAAATCCGTTACGTTTTCTAATGAAGGCTGAGATTTATCTTTTTCAGAAAGCTGTAATTTATCAGGCTCTATTTGCCAGTCAATATGAAGACTTGGATCGTCAAATTGGATGCCACGATCGCATTCTGCTGAGTAAAAATTGTCTACTTTATAGGCAAAGATAGCCGTTTCTGAGAGGACGACAAAGCCATGGGCAAAGCCTCTGGGAATAAAGAGTTGCTGTTTGTTTTCTGCTGAAAGCTCTACAGAAACATGTTGGCCAAAGGTGGGTGAGCCTTTTCTGATATCTACAGCAATATCAAGGACTTTGCCTTCAATCACACGCACTAATTTGCTTTGAGCATGAGGTGGTAGTTGATAATGTAGCCCTCTAAGCACACCATGGCTGGAACGTGATTCATTATCTTGCACAAAGGTGGTTTTTATTCCGGTTTCTTTGGCGAATAAATCACTGCGAAAAGTTTCAATGAAATAGCCGCGTTCATCACCAAAAACTTTTGGCTCAATGAGGATAACATCGGGAATATTAGTTTGGGTAAACTTCATGTTTTTATAGTAACACCTCTTCTTCTGCACGACGTAATAGATATTGCCCATATTGATTTTTCTTCAATGGTTGAGCCAATTCAATGAGCTGTTCTTTGTTAATATAACCCATTTCATAGGCAATTTCTTCCAGACAGGCCACTTTTAAGCCTTGGCGTTTTTCGATGGTTTGAATATAATTTGAAGCTTCCATCAAACTTTCATGAGTACCGGTATCCAGCCAGGCAAAGCCGCGTCCCATTAATTCCACTTTGAGAGCACCTTGTTGCAGGTATGCCTGATTCACTGAGGTGATTTCTAGCTCTCCACGGTGGGAGGGCTTAATGGATTTAGCGATTTCGATAACATTGTTGGGATAAAAATAGAGACCCACGACGGCATGATTGCTTTTTGGCTGTTCCGGTTTTTCTTCAATACTCAGGACATTGCCATTTTGGTCAAATTCTGCCACGCCATAGCGCTCAGGATCACGTACATAATAACCAAAGACGGTGGCTTTTGCCTGCTCGGTGACATTTTTGATCGACTGTCTGAGCATTTTTTTAAAACCGTGACCATAAAAGATATTGTCACCTAAAACCAAGCAGACATCATCATTACCGATAAATTCTTCACCGATAACAAAGGCTTGTGCCAAACCATCGGGTGATGGTTGCACTTTGTAGGAAAATTGCATACCAATATCATGACCATTGCCCAATAAGGCTTCAAACTGCGGCAAATCATGGGGCGTTGAGATAATTAAGACTTCAGTGATTCCGGCCAACATCAGGACTGACAACGGATAATACACCATGGGCTTGTCATAAATAGGCATTAATTGCTTACTCACGCCTTTGGTAATGGGGTAGAGACGAGTGCCTGAACCACCGGCTAAGATAATACCTTTCATGTATTTTCTCCCACTTCGGACGATCCCAATCGCTCGCGCTGATAACTACCGTCTTGCACATGTTGACACCATTCACGATTATTCAGATACCAATGAATGGTTTTTTCGATGCCTGACTCAAAGGTTTCGACCGGCAACCAGCCTAAATCACGATCAATTTTATCGGCATCAATGGCATAGCGTAAGTCATGGCCTGGGCGGTCACTGACATAGGTGATTAATTGTTCATGGGGCTTATAAGGTGATTCAGGTACTAATTTATCCAATAAGGCACAGATTGTTTTTACTACTTCCAGATTGGTTTTTTCATTATGCCCGCCAATATTATAGGTTTGAGCATTTTTGCCGGTTTCCAGCACTAATCTTAAGGCTCGTGCATGATCATCAACATGCAGCCAGTCACGTATTTGTTGGCCATTGCCATAAATAGGCAGAGGCTTACCTTCCAGAGCATTGAGTGTGACCAGTGGTATGAGTTTTTCAGGAAATTGATGGCTACCATAATTATTGGAGCAGTTGGTAATGACGATGGGGAAGCCATAGGTACGATGCCAGGCTCTTACTAAATGATCAGAAGATGCTTTACTGGCAGAATAGGGGGAGCTGGGTTCATAGGCGGTTTCTTCGGTGAAAAGTCCGGTTTCATCCAGATCGCCATACACTTCATCGGTGGAAACATGATGAAAACGAAATTTAGCTTTTCGAGCTTCATCTAAGTCATTCCAATAATGACGCGCCACTTCCAATAAGTTGCAGGTGCCAACGATATTAGTCTGGATAAAATCAGCAGGGCCATCAATGGAGCGATCAACATGGGATTCAGCCGCCAAATGCATGATGGCATCCGGTTGATACTGCTCAAAGACGCGGGTCATGGCCTCATTATCGCAAATATTGACTTGTTCAAAATGGTATCGGGGGTTGTTTTCAACTTCTGCCAAGGATTCGAGGTTGCCTGCATAGGTCAGGACATCGACATTAATGATAGTATGTTCGGTATCGCTTATGTATTGGCGTATAACCGCCGAACCAATAAAACCAGCGCCGCCAGTGACAATAATATTCAAATCTAACTCCCGATAATCCATTTTTAATGGACGAATTATAGGGTTATTTTGCTTATCTTACAATTTTAGGCGCTGTTAATGTTGATAGGCCCAATTCCTCATAGGCACTGAACTTTCCATCCTGGCTCACTAAAATGTAATCATTCAAAAGACAAAACCCGATCACAATCCGATCAAATGGATCTTTGTGCTTATCTACTTTTTTTAATTGATGAAAACTGGCCATTGTTTTGCTCCCCACATCAAGCACTTCGATATCCATTTGAGCTGCGATGTCAGGTAGTTCTTCAGGGGATATACCATTTAATTCAAGCTTCCCTAGATTAAATTTTAACGATATTTCCCAAAAGCTAATCGAGCTGATACACACTTGATTTGAACTATTTTTTAGCGTATCAATAATATTTTTTGATAACTTGCCTGGCTCAAAAATTAGCCACAAAAAAATATGCGTATCAATTAAGTACTTCATATATCGAGAAACTCTTCATCCGTTATTTCAAAATCATCCTGAAACTTGAAACTCCCTCGATTTTTATAACAACCAAAAGCTCTGTCTTTTTGTTTTTCATAACATTTATCGTAGGGGATGTCAGGGGTCTCCTGAAAGTGTCCTAATCTTGGCCATTTGAAAATGTCATTTCTTCTTCTGCTTTTTCTTCCCAATTTTTAAAAAAATCTTTTGTTCTACTTGGATTTTCTTCTGTCTTCTTCCGTTCTTTTCTTTGCTGTACTTTTTCTTGCTTTTCCTCAACTATCTCAGGTAGAGGAAATACTCAATGCCACGTTCAGGAACTTGCAAGTGCTTGCACTGCCACACTTTTTTCAAACCCAACCCCCGCTCTAAAGGTCGTCAGAAATTCTGCTCAGCACCTGAGTGTCGACAAGCCAGTAAGGCCGCCAGTCAAAAAAAATGGCTGCAAAAACCTCAAAATAAAAACTACTTCTGTGGCACTGTCAATGTCCAGCGTGTTCAGCAATGGCGTTCCCAAAATCCAAAATACTGGAAAATTGTACAACAATCATTGGATAACCCATTACCGTTACAAGATACCTTAATCACGCAAGCGATTGATATAAAAGAGAAAACAGACGATCTTAACGCCAATGCGTTACAAGAGATCTTAAAGTCCCAACCCACTGTTTAATAGGATTAATTGCACATCTTATCGGTAGTACGTTACAAGATGACATAGTCGAGAGTGGTCTGAAACTGCGAGAATTAGGCGAGGATCTTTTACTCAACACTCACCTAAAACATGGAGAAAACAATGACCGAGCATCCTATGCCCAATCCAGGGCAATTACGTCAAATCCCCTCTCAGTTCAGTTGGATCGATCACCGCCTGGTTCGTGATGGCCACTTTGAGTTAATGTGGAGTAAAACGTCTGAAAAAAGAATTGGCAAAAGTGATTCAGGAGCGTGATTTATTAAAAAGGCCACAGCGTACTTTGCAAGGGAAACTTTGTGAAGTACGCATGGATAACTGATCAGGCTAAAGATTACCCGGTAACGATTCTGTGCCGTTTTATGGATGTTTCCGTAGTTGCTATTATGATTGGGTTAGCTCTCCTAAAACGGATAGAGAGAAAGAAAATGAAGCGCTTACTGAGCAGCTAAAAAACTGTTTGAAGACAGTCGCAAGACTTATGGAACCCGTCGTCTTAAAAAGAAAACTGGCTGAAAAAGGCGTTCATATAAGCCGCCGGAGAATTGGTCGATTAATGAAAAAAGCCGGTTTGTTTTGTAAAACGAAGAGACGCTTTAAAGCGACGACTAATTCCAAGCATAATAAGCGTATATCTCCAAATTTACTGGAAAGAGAGTTTACTGTCTCTCAACCTGATCGCTACTATGTGGGTGATATTACCTATATTGCCACCAAGGAAGGCTGGTTATATTTAGCGGTTGTCATTGACTTATTCTCTAGGCAAATTGTTGGCTGGTCGATGGATGAGCGAATGAAAGCCAAGCTAGTCAATGATGCTTTACTGATGGCCATATGGAAGCGTAAACCAATGGATGGATTGCTTTGGCATACTGACCGAGGTAGCCAATATGCCTCTGATAGTCATAGAAAAATATTGTCGGATCATAACATAATTCAGTCTATGAGCCGCAAAGGAAATTGCTGGGACAATGCTGTATCAGAGAGCTTCTTTCATAGTTTGAAAACTGAATTGACGCACCATTGTCGATTCAAAACCAGAGTAGAAGCAAAGCAGGCAATATTTGAATATATTGAGGTATTTTATAATCGGGAGCGACTTCATTCGGCTAATGATTATTTGTCACCAGTCGATTATGAAATACAGCAGGAAATAGCTTAAATCGATTGATTGAAGAGGGGTAAAAGGCGACATAAATGCCGCCCATTAAAGATATTGTAACAGGATCATTACCGTTGTGAAAATACCTTGGGTGAATGGAACGGCTCTATCGTTCCAGAGGGCAAAGCCCTTTCTCTTCATCTGTTTAAAGTTAACATGAGAAACTAAAATGATAGGAAATACAAAATGACAAAAATCACTTGAAACAGCCAAAAAAATATTTAGAAAACTGTCCGGAAAAGTGTTGACACATCATTGTTGTCCGGTGATATTCATCAGGTCATCTTCACCCTTTGGCCATTTGAACTTTTCTTCTGAGAGACTTTTGTAATAGAGTACAAAACCGGTATTATCCCAGAAGAGGCATTTAATTTTATTACGCTGACGATTGGTAAAGGCATACAGATGGCCTGCAAAAGGATTATGACCTAATTCACATTCAACAATGGCACTGAGGCCAATAAAACTTTTACGAAAATCAACAGGCTTCAGATAGAGATACACCTGTGGCAGGCTGAGTGATGGAAGTATGGCTGACTTCATTGGAACAATCCTGCTAATTGTTTTACCAGCTGTACATTATCGGCAGTCACCCCTTCAATGCGTAGCTGATTGGGTAATTCTACAATTAATGCTGAGGTGCGGGCTGAATAGTGTGTCGGGGAAGATAGTTGAATAAAACCATTCCCCTTTGTCATCGCACTGGTTTGCGTTGTTGCACCCAGCAACTTACGCTTGTAATAGCCAAAACGTTTGATGGGTAGCCCATGTTCCTGACAATAGGATGCCTGGCTGATACTGTTTTCATTCCATTGATTAACGTGGTCTTGCCAAAATTGTTTTGAGTTGGCTTGGGTTTCTGGTTTCATTGATGTGCCTCATAATTAATCGATGGATTGATTATGAGGCAGGGGAGATATTTTTTGAATAACGCTAGATGGTTAAGCGCTTACGAACAACTTATGACTCAACCATCCAGTTTGAAACAAAACAATCAAACAAAGAAGAAAAGTGAAGCCATTCAAATGATGCTTGATATGCCCACTGATAAAGAAGTCGAAAGACTACTTGAACAGTTGAAATACTTTAAGTTGCCTGGTATTGCCGAGCATTATGAAGAGACGGCTTTAAAGGCTAATAAAGACAGTTGGTCTCATGTTAATTACCTGACTCAGTTAATTGAGTTGGAAAATAATAGGCGACAGGAAAGAGCAATTGAACGTAAAGTGAAAACGGCTCGATTCCCATTTGTGAAAACACTACAGCAGTTCAGTTGGAACTGGCCAAAGAAAATTAATCAACTGCAGATCAAGGATCTCTTTCGGCTACAGTTTTTAAAGCAACACACTAATATTATTTTACTGGGTGGCGTTGGCTTAGGAAAAACGCATCTGGCCACCGCCTTAGGTCATCATGCCTGTCTCAATGGAAAACGGGTCTTGTTTACAAATACGGTGGATGCCATTAACTCACTCATTGTGGCACAGAAATCGGGTCGTTTGAAACTGGAAATGCGCAAATACATTAAACCTGAAATCCTCATTTTAGATGAACTGGGCTACTTACCCATTGATAAGAATGGAGCCGATATGCTGTTTCAAATCATCTCTGGTCGTTATGAAGTGGGCTCAACGGTGATCACCACCAATCGTGCCTTTAAGGACTGGCCAGAGATCTTTAACAATGACAGCACATTGACCTCAGCATTGCTGGATAGATTACTGCATCATGCTCAGACAGTGGTTATTGAAGGAAAAAGCTATCGTATGAAAGATCAGATTGAAAGTTAAAGGGAAGTCATTCAAATCCCAGATCATGACTTGATCTGGGAGTCATTGAGGTGATCTGGCCGAAACAATTTCAAATGGCCAACTCTTTACAAATTCACGAGACCGCTGTCAGTAGGGGATCAATATGGCTACTTTTTCATGCTTTTTTCCATATTCAATCACATATTTTTCTCCTGATACTTGTATTTGCGTTAAAACATCAGAAAAATTTTTTTCAACTCACCGACTTGTATTGCTTTCATAATCATCGACTCTTTGGCTAGTATTAGCACACACTAGCATCGTTCTTGACAAGTTATCAAGAACGTTTCATTTCATATTTTGACCGAAAAGAATAGCGAGTATTCAATATCGAACTGACATCCCCTAAAGTGATATGTTTATCTTCTCTTTCTTTCGTCACAAGCTGAGCAAGTATTAATAATGCCTGATGATAAGATAACTCCTTTACCTCATAACTTTGGCTCATGTATTCAAAAAAATTCATCTCATTATCCTTAATGATTGGCGCCATCCTTCTTTAACCTAAAATAATCAGTTGAATCGTAGCGAGAGCGACTTAGGTGCTGAAGATTAAGGGTTTTACAGGTTATTTTGGCTTTATTCGTAGTCACCCTACGGGTGAAGTCAAAATGTTCTGGAAAATCCTTAAGGTTCAGTGCATAAGGCGGTCGCAGTAGGTTCAACTGATTTTTTTAGGTTTAACTCTAATTGAAAGCCGTTAAAGAAAGAAGTGCGACTTTTCTAAATGCAGTGGCTCAAAACTGAATGTCGGTTTTATTTTTTTCCAATGTTTTTGGCCAATGCCTTTGACGTTTTCTAAGCTGGCCAAATCCGTGAAATTACCATTTTCAGTGCGCCAGGCAATAATCGCTTCCGCTTTTTTAAGCCAATGCCATTCAAACTAGCAGCAATGGTTTGTGCATCTGCCGTATTGATATTAACTTCTTGTGCCGTTGCCAACGAAGAAAAGGTCAGTAGCATGGTTAATACGAGGGCTTGTAATATAGTGGTCATTCCATTTTTTAATAAGTTCATTGTTTCTTCCTTAAAATATTTAAATTAATTCGTTACCCTGTGTAACTGCTTAAGCATTCTACAGAAAAATATAATCCATACTGTCATCATATCAGGGTAGGATTTGTCGGAGTTTTTAGTTTTAAATTGTAGGATATTTTTTACAGATGACTTATTCAGTAATCAGAATTTTCATTTGATATTGGTACTATTTTCATATAAAATAGTTTTTCAACTTGATTAAATAAGGATATTTATGAAACACGCTATTGATCCCACTATCGACTGTGTCTTTAAGGCAATTCTTGGTTCTAACGAGCACATCAATTTATTGCTCAATTTCTTAAATGCTATTTGTAAGGATGACCTCCAGTCTCCCATCCAAGATCTCACGATTGTTAACCCATATAACGACAAAATTTTTCTCAATGATAAATTAAGCATCGTTGATATTAAGGCTAATGATAAGGATGGCAATACATTTCAGATTGAAATTCAAATCTCAGTGCCACAAAGCTTAAAATACCGTATGCTGCACAATTGGGCTGAATTATATAGTCGCCAATTAACCGAAGGAGAAACCTGGAATAAATTACAACCGGTCATTTCTATTTGGCTGGTATGTGAACCTATTTTTCGGGATTATTCTGGATTTCATAGTTGCTTCACTTTCCGAGATGAAAAAAATAATCTAGAATTAGCAGAACATGCTAAATACACGTCATAGAGTTATCTAAATGGAACAAATCTCAGATTGAAAATGATCTGGATCTTTGGACGTATTTCTTTAAAGACGGTAAAGCCTTCAGCGTTGATGGCTTACCTCACAATATGCATACTCAAGAGATGGAAGAAGCAATGGCCATATTAAAACAATTTTCTGAAAAAGAAAAAGCCTATGATCGCTATATGCTCCGCGTTGAATATTTGCGCGAGCAAAACACCATGCGTGAGGACAAAGAAATTGCTGAGGCTGAACTTAAAAAGACCATGCAAGACTTGCATCATTTTGAAAACAAACTTGAACAATCTGAAAACAAACTTGAACAGTCTGAAAACAAACTTGAACAGTCTGAAAACAAACTTGAACAATCTGAAAACAAGCTTGAACGCTCTGAAAGCAAGCTTGAACAGTCTAAAAGCAAACTCGAGCAGTCTGAAATGGATTTAAATCAATTACGACAATCCACTGAAGAAAAAGACAAAGAAATTGAGAAGCTGAAGCAACAACTCTTGAACAAATAGAGGGTGCAAGGATAGCCAATATATCGTTGGCTTATACCCGTGATACTAGGCTAACAAGCCAACCAAGAACGCAATTAAAGCAACAACTCTTTTACGGCAGGATGCCCAAGAAAATGCTCTGGACTGGCCGATTTGCCATAGGCGCCGGATTGTAAAATCACCACCAAATCACCGATTTCTGCTTTTGGAAGATCCATCTTGTTGGCGAGGGTATCAAGCGGCGTACAAAGAGGCCCAACAACCGTTGTATTCTCCAATACGGATGACTCTTTTCGCTGGCTGATGCGCACCGGATAATTTTTTCGTATCACCTGGCCAAAGTTACCTGAATTGGATAAATGATGATGTAAGCCACCATCAGTAATTAAGTAATTCTGACCACGGGAGTCTTTTTTATCAATCACTTTACTGACATAGATACCCGCTTCACCCACCAAATAACGCCCCAATTCGATAATAATTTCTTTATCTTTAAACTGAGGATATGCTGTTAATAAGCGTTGCAGGTTTTCTGCCACCGGTTGCAAATCCAGCACTTTATCGCCAGGGAAATACGGAATACCAAAACCGCCACCAATATTGATCTGTCCAAAGTCACCCTGCACTGATTCACTGAGTTGTGCTGCTAACTCAAAGGTTTTATTGTGGACATCCATTAAGGCTTCACTATTGAGGTTTTGCGAGCCGGAAAAGATATGAAAACCAACAAAATGAACTGAAAATTCAGCCAAACGTGTCAACAACTCCGGTAATAGCTCGGCATCAATACCAAATTGCTTGGCACCACCGGACATTTTCATTCCCGATGATTTCAGCTCAAAATCAGGATTCACCCTCAAAGCAATATCGGGAGTTAAGCCCAGCGCTTTGCCAAAAGCATCAATACGCCTAAGCTCATTTTCTGACTCAACGTTCAGTACAATTTGAGCCGCGATGGCCGCTTTTAACTCCGCATCCGTTTTCCCTGGCCCCGCAAAACTAATATTACCCGGCGGCATTCCAGCATTAATGGCCGTCAGCATTTCACCCTGTGAGGCGACATCTAGGCCATCCACTAAACTCGCCAGATGCTGAACGACGGCGGGCATAGGATTGGCTTTCATCGCATAATGCAGCTGAATTTTTTCAGGGAGTATTTCACGTAACGATGTCATTCGTTCAGTGATAAGCTGTCGGTCATAAATATAGAGAGGTGTTTGTCCCACCATTGCAACCACTTGCTCCAATGGCTTATCGCCAACAAACAATCGTCCTTTTTTCATAGGAAAGTAGTTTAAAGACACATGGTGAGCTGACTTTTTTTGCGCTGATTGTTTTTTCATTGGCAGTTTCTTTTTATTTTTTCAACTCAGAAAACAGATCGCTATATTGTAAACTCAATCCTTTACGATCTATTTTACCATTTTGGTTACGCGCTAAAGCTATGTTAATCTCAATACAAGCAGGCTGCATAAAATTGGGTAGATTTTTTTTACAATAAGAGACAAGCGTCTTATTTTCCAGCGCCTTATTTTCCGGCACGACTAATAAAACAATAGCCTGTCCCAACATTGGATGAGCAACTCCCAGCGCTACAACTTCTTTAACCAGCCCTGAATGATAGACTAACTCTTCCACTTCATTGGGGCTCACACGATAGCCCGATGTTTTTATCATGTCATCCTTACGCCCAACAAAAGATAAAAAACCATCCTTAGCGCGTATCACCGTATCGCCTGACCATAAAGCCCAATTGGATGCAGGCTTACCTGATGCTGTCGCTGGAATGGCTTTGAAACACTCTGCCGTTTTTTCGGGTGAATTCCAATAGCCCAATGACACCAGTTCACCACTATGCACCAACTCACCCGGCTCATTATCGTCACATTCACTGCCGTCCTCATGCAATACTCTAACATCCGCATTAGGTATGGCGATACCGATAGAAGCCTGATGAGAATCAAGTGCTTCTGGTGGCACATAAGTGGAGCGAAAAGCTTCTGTTAAGCCGTACATTAAAAATGCCTGACTATTGGGCAGCTTTTGCCTCAGAGCATTTAATATTTCTACGGGTAATGTGCCACCTGAATTAGTGAAGTAACGCAACGATTGCCTCGCCTCTTCTGGCCAGTCTAATGGTGCTAATTGAATCCAAAGCGGCGGCACGGCAGCCAAGCCCGTAATCTGGTAACAAACTATGGCTTTGATGACATCGCGTGGTAGTAAATAATCCATCAATACGACCGTAGCACCCACACTAAAGGCCGTAGTCAATTGGCTTAAACCATAATCAAAGCTCAAAGGTAACACCGCCAGAATACGATCATCCGCCGTATTATTGAGATACTTAGCAACACTTTTTGCACCCAGTAGCAGGTTTCGATGAGAGAGCATAACCCCTTTAGGATGACCTCGACTCCCTGAGGTATACAAAATCGCCGCCACATCCGTATCATGACGACTAAATTCCGGCTGTTCTATACATTTTGATTGAATGTCATCCCATTGAATGATATTTATCAGTGGCAAGCTGATAGCATCGACTTTTATCCAATCCACTAAAACAACAGTCTGCAGGTGAACACATTGAGATAAAACACCTTCAAGCTGCTTTAAACGTGCACTCGATGTTATAAGAATACGCACGCTACAATCTGCAAGAATATGGTTGACTTGTTGGGCGGTTAAGACAGGATTGATCGGCACAAAACATGCGCCCGTCACCGAACACGCAAACATGCTGACGACAGACTCAATACACTTGGGCAGGTAAATGGCAATACGCTCAGAAGGCTTTATTCCGAGGGCTAATAAACCCTTAGCGGTAACTTTAATACGCTCATTTAATGTTTGATAATTGACCACCTCTGTTTTAAACAGAAGCGCCTCTTTATGAGCAAAATTTCGAGCAGCATGCTGAGTTAAATCATGTAATAAATAAGGCATAGGGCACTCTTAGCTAATCTTATAATCAGTCATTATCAATATCAAACTGCTTATTATGTAACTGCTTATAAAAACCATTATTGCTGATGAGCTCATCATGACTGCCCATTTCAAGAATAGCGCCCTTGTCCATCACCACAATTAGGTCCGCATTCTCAATTGTCGATAATCGATGCGCAATGACTAGGGTCGTACGACCGGTCATGACATTTTCCAATGCGGCCTGAATTTTTCTCTCTGACTCGGTATCTAAAGCCGATGTTGCTTCATCCAGAATTAAAATCGGTGCGTCTTTTAATAAGGCCCTAGATATGGCTAGGCGTTGCCTTTGCCCCCCCGAAAGCAAGACCCCATCTTCACCAATCAAAGTGTCTAAACCATCAGATTGCTCGACAATAAACTCCATCGCATAGGCTGACTCTGCCGCCTGCTCCACGGCTTCTCGGCTATGCTGACTCAAGCTGCCATAAGCAATATTTTTTTCTATCGTATCATTAAAGAGCGTCACATCCTGGGTGACTAAGGCAATTTTTGAGCGCAATGTTTGTAGAGAATAATCATGTACCGATCGACCGTCTAATAAAATATCACCCTCTTTTAGATCATAAAATCGGGATATAAGACTCACTAAAGTTGACTTTCCACTACCCGAACGCCCGACAAAAGCCACCGTTTGACCTGGCTCAATGATAAGACTTATATTTTTAATCACCGTTTTATCGGTATAGGGATACTTAAAGCTCACGTCCTTAAATTCAAGACGCCCTTCAATTGAGCTCGCCTCAAGTGTTCCCTTATCCTGTTCAGGTGTCTCATCAATGATCCGAAAAACACTTTCTGCTGCTGCAATACCCTTTTGAATCGTAGCATTCACTTCACTCAATTGACGAATAGGCTTAGGCAACAAGCCCGCTGCAACGATATAGGCAATAAAATCATCCGACTGCATCTCATCAAGAAAAGTCAGCGCTAGAAAGACTAGCGTGGCCAAGGCTGAAGCGACGATCATTTGTAACACAGGGGTATTTATGGCAGAAGTCAGTACCATTTTCATATTCTGACGATAATTTTTCCTACTGGCCGATAAAAACCGTTCTTGCTCATACAATTCACCACCAAAACTTTTCACTTCTTTATAGCCATTGATGGCCTCTGAAGAAATATGGGTAATATCGCCCATGGTCACTTGAATTTTTTTGCTGAGTTTTTTAAATCGCTTGCTCGCATACGCAACAACAAAGCCAATTAAAGGCGTAATAGCCAAAAAGGTAAGAGATAAAAGCCAATTGGAATAAAACAAAAAACCTAATAGAGCAATCACGGTAATGCCTTCACGGACAATGACTTTCACCGCATCAGTGGCCGCACCAGTGACTTGAGCCACATTGAAGGTCAGCATAGAAATTAAATGGCCTGAATTATTTTGCTCATAATAACTATTAGGCAGGCGCACCATGTTATCAAACATCTCGGTACGTAAGGTATGAACAACTGAAAAAGACACTTTGGCGATGAAATAAGTACCGATAAAGCCCCCTAGACCACGCACAAAATAAATGGCCAATAAACTCAAGGGGATTAGATAAACAGCTTCTGCATCTTTGGTGTAAACAGCATCGGTCAACCAGCCAGTAACTTTAGCCAATAACGGCTGTGAACCTGAATAAAGCAAATAGCCCAGCACACTCAGGACAAATATTTTCCAGTGGGGTTTGACGTATTGCAGCAAGCGAAGATAGACCTTGAGGCCTGATGGCTGAGTTTCTGAGTTCACAGCATTTCCATTTAATTAATCAGATATAAAAAAGATGATCATAGCATATTTGATACCAATATTTTTTACCTATTTTAACTTGGCCTAGTCTGGATTGGTGAGAAATATGTTATTATCGTCAGAAATAACAAACGATTTCACATGTGACTGACCATGAAAGAAAGATACATCAATCCTTTTACTGATTTTGGCTTTAAGAAACTTTTTGGCACGGAATTCAATAAACCTTTACTTATTGACTTTCTCAATGAAGTCATTGGCTCAGAAACCGGTACCATTATTGAACTCAATTATTTGAGCACCGAACAATTGGCACCTTGCCACACCGATCGCAAGGCGATTTTTGATATCTATTGTGAAAACGAGAGCGGTAAGAAATTTATCGTTGAACTACAAAAAGCCAACCAAAACTACTTTAAAGATCGTAGCGTCTACTACTCTACCTTTCCAATACAACAACAAGCTGAACGAGGTGATTGGAATTTTCAACTCAAAGCAGTCTATACCATCGGCATATTGGATTTTATCTTTGAAGAAGACAAAACTGACAACGAGGTTTTTCATCATGAAGTAAAAATGGTCAATATCAAAACTGGCCAGGTATTTTTTGACAAGCTCACTTATATCTACCTTGAAATGCCCAAATTCAATAAAACAGAATGCGAACTCGAGACACATTTTGATAAATGGCTTTATATCTTGAAAAATCTAAACCAATTGACTGATCGGCCCAAGAAATTACAAGAAAAAATATTCTCTCAATTATTTGAACAAGCTGAAATTGCTCAATTTGATCCACAAGAATATGAGCAATATGAGGAAAGCCTAAAACAATACCGCGATCTAAAAAATTCACTCGACACCGCCTATGATGAAGGTATTGAACAAGGTATTGAACAAGGTATTGAACAAGGTCTTGAGCAAGGTATTGAACAAATGATGGCAAGCATGCATCAAACTGGCGTAGAACTGAATATTATTGCTCAAGTGGCTGGTTTAAGTATCGAAGAAACAAAGCGTATTTTAGGACTTTAAAAATAATTATTAATGAAAAAGCTAACACTCGATGAATTTAATAAGTTAAGCCAAAATGCACTAGTTTTAGCCGATGATGAATTTGGCAAAAAAGTGCTTGAACTCAGTGATCACACCATTATTAAACTTTTTCGAGTCAAGCGTTTCATCTCTCAAGCCACCATTTACTCACCAGCCCGTCGCTTTGCCAAAAATGCCCAAAAATTAATACAATTGAATATTCCAACAGTGACAATACTGGCGCTTTATAACATTAAAAACATTAAACGCACAGCCGTGCATTATCAACAATTAGAGGGCGTCATGGTGAGAGAATATCTGCAACAGCACTCTCACTGCAATAATGATGAGTTCTTAGGGCAGTTGGGAGAATTTATTGCAATTTTACATGCCAAGGGCATTTATTTTCGCTCTGCTCACTTTGGCAATATCATTTACACGCCAGACAAACAATTTGGTCTGATTGATATTTCAGATATGAGTATTAGCCCTTTTTCATTGGGTATGTTTAAACGCCTGAGGAATTTAAAGCATATTTTTCGGATTGATGAAGATATTAAATTCATTCAACAGAGTCACGCCTTAGAAAACACCTATTTACAACATTACAAAATTAACAATAATCAACTTAACAATTGGTTCAAAAAGCAATTTTTTCAGACCTGCAGCAAACTTAAACTTAAGCATCAATAATTCGGATATCTGTAAACACATGGAAAGCAAATCTCCCTTGGTTAGCATTATTGTTTCTTGTTATAACCACCAGAACTATATTACCGCCTGTGTTGAAAGTATTGTTCGCCAAACATATGACAACATTGAACTAATTGTTATTGATGACGGTTCAACTGATAATAGTGCAGATATATTGGAGCAACTGAGCAAAAAACATCAGTTTTCTTTTGAACGGCAGGAAAACAAGGGCTTGACCAGAACGCTTAATAAAGCCCTAAAAAAAGCACAAGGGAAATATATTGCTCCCATTGGTTCTGATGATATTCTCATGCTAGATAAAACTGAAAAGCAGGTGGCTTTTCTTGAGCAACGTGAAGATATTGCCGTTGTTGGTGGCAGTATTATCTGTATAGATGATCAAGGTACTATTAAACAAAAACAACGGATCAACACTTACCATGAAGCTGATTTTGAAATGCTTTTTTTAAAACCCAAACAAATCCCACCCGCCCCAACGGTGATGATTCGCACTGATATATTAAGGAAAGTTAAAGGGTTCAGCACCGAGTGCAATTTAGAAGACTTGGATTTATGGCTAAAAATCACTCATGCAGGGCATACAATTGCAGTCCTTAACGATATATTTGCTTATTACCGTCAACATAGCAGCAACTCATATAAAAACTATCAGTTTATGACTGAAAGTTTGATGCAAACTTATTCAAAATACAAAAACGAGCCAAATTACCTTGATGTTAAAAATCAGGTACTTTTACGTATGTTTTTAAAGGTGTCCAAAAAAGATCGCCGTTATGCCTGGAAAATTCTTAAACAAATCGCCCCCCAATATTATAATTTAAAATTTTTCCGTGGACTATTTCATTTATGCTTACCCAAACCATCAATTAAGCGATAACATCATGATGAAAACATCTGAATATATAAATAATACAAATACAATTATTAGTCGCTACATTTTACTCTTGGGATTTTTTTTCTTTTTAACAGGTATCTTATTTTTCAAAAGCATCAGCGCATACCATACACAAATTTATCTTTTTTTAATATTACCAAGCCTTGTCTTACTCACAACTCAATATAAAACATTCATTCCTATATTATCATCTAAAAGCTTTAAAACATTACTTATACTTATGTCTTATGCCTTAATTAGCGTATTCTGGAATGATCCATCAATAGAAGACTTGAAATATTTTAAACGTATGCTAATTGTACTCTTATTTATATTTTCTCTCATTGTAATCAACAAAGAAAACTCACAACGTCTACTACAATTATTATTAGTGGCCGCAATCCTATATTCACTTGCTGCTTATTATAGTATTTATTCTGAATACCTCAGTCAAAGTAAAACTATTGAGATTAGAATAATTGGTATGGGTAACCTATCAAACCCATTACTTTCCTCACATATTTATGGCGTATTTAGCGTTTTTATTATGACCTATTACTTTTCAAAGGATCTAAAGTTAATAGAAAATATCGGACTGGTTTTAATATTTGTCGGTCTCATCAGCTTTATTATTTTAACGCTATCTCGGACTCCCTTAGTTGGCCTTAGCGCAGCATTGGTACTTTTACTTTGGATGCATCGTAGCAAAAAAACACTCTATTTTTTATTTATAATAGGATGTTTAGCTAGTATTTATGCCTTTTTTAATTTTGAGCAACTCACTTCAAGAGGATTATCATTCCGTCCAGAAATCTGGTCAATAGCGTTTGATAAAATTAGCCATAAACCCTTTTTTGGCTATGGCATAGGAACCAACATCAATATTTATATTGACGGATTAAAGACATTATTCTCAGACACTCATAATATCCACATTGGTCTCACATACAACTTAGGGCTTATCGGCTTAGTTATATGGGTAAGCTTACTCATTTCTTTATTTTTCATCTATCTGAAAAACAAGTCATCTATTTATGCACAACTGGGCACAGCAATATTAGTTTACGGCATGAGTGCCGGCATGACAGAAGGAATGAGTTTCTTCTCACGCCCTAAAGAAGTCTGGTTTCTCACTTGGTTACCCATTGCCTTATTATTTGTTGCTGAATACCAGCGATTAACCTCTCAGTCACAACAACCACATAAAGACCTATGAATTTAATCAACAAGATATTACCCTGGCGAAAAAAAAGAAAAAAATTATCAAAATTTGAAAGGCAAACAAGGCGTTTCAAAAAAAAATACCCTAAATATAGCATTGGAAAAGGCTCCTATGGTGTACCTGAGGTACATGATTGGCATGAAGGAAGTACTCTTAAAATTGGCGCATTTTGCTCCATTTCTGCCTATGTACAAATCTATCTCGGCGGTGAACATCGCCTAGACTGGGTCACCACTTCCCCCTTAAATGTTATGTAAACGTCAATTATGAAGCAACACATAGAAGTAACTTAAGCCAGGCAGTTTATTGTCAACAACATAAGATACCCTCTCATATTTTTAGCTATTATCGAAAGAAGTTGGGTTATGTTAGCTCATCAAAACAGGTCAACACTGAATTCCCCACAAGCAATGCAATTAAAGTAAGCCATTCCAATGGTTTCAGTTTGGAAATCAATTCTGATACAACCTGAATCAGCTCAAGTCTTCTGGATTTGCTCAGGACTGTTTCATGATAACGGGCATCACAGTCAATCAGGTTTATCTGGTTTCTGGTGTTACCGATATGAGAAAAAAGCAACCAATGGGCTATCACTGATTGTCTCAGAGCAATTGGAACACAATCCCTTTGATGGCAGTGTCTTTGTTTTTGTAATCGTCAGCGAGATAAACTTAAAATACTGTACTGGGAGCGTAGTTTCTGGCTTTACTATCGTACACTTGAAAAGGGAAATTCCAGTGGCCGATGGAAAAAGAACAACCCACTCTTTCGTTAACACTGAGAGAATTACAGTGGTTACTGGATGGTTTATCTTGCACACAACACCATGCTCACCCTGAAATTCATGGTCTGGAAAACAACTAAAAAAGTCCCTTTAGATGCGCATTAAACAGAATAAATACAAGCATTTAACGCTCATTTTAGTATAATATAACGCATGAGTTCAACAGACAAAATACTACCAGAAGAGATACCAACGCTCAAAAACAGGGTGCTTGAACTCCAGTCAAAAGTGGACTGGTATGAGGAACAATTTCGTCTGTTGCAACATAAACGGTTTGGTACTTCCAGTGAAAAAGAAGTTCACCCCGACTTCTTTAATGAGGCAGAAACGTTCGCCGAAGAAGCACCGGAAGTCCGTGAAACCATTACTTATGAGCGTAAAAGCCCGGTCGTAAGCCTTTACCTAAAGACCTACCTCGTAAAGTTGTTCGTCATGAGTTATCTGAAGCAGAACAAGTCTGTGACTGCGGTCATCACTTGCATGAAATTGGTGAAGAGACCTCAGAGCAACTGGAAATTGTTCCTGCTCAGGTATATGTTGTAGAACATGTTCAGGTTAAATATGCCTGTCGTGCTTGTGAGGAAGGCGTTAAAACTGCTCCTAAGCCTGCACAGCCCATTCCTAGAAGTTTTGCATCACCCAGCCTGCTGGCCTATATCATTGTTTCTAAATTCCTAGACAGCTTGCCTCTCTATCGACAGGAAGCGATATTTAAACGCTATAAGATAACACTTTCCAGAGCCAGTATGTCCAACTGGGTGCTTAAATCAGCTGAATTACTCAAACCCTTTTTATAATCGGTTGTTGTATTATCTCATTAGGCAGAAAATCATCCAGGCCGATGAAACAACGATGCGAGTGATCCATGATGGACGTGAGAATTGCCCTAAATCTTATATGTGGCTCTATCAAAGTGGCGGCTATCATTCCAAGTGTCCCATTGTTTTGTATGAGTATCAGCCTACTCGTGCAGGCCAACATGCCAAAACCTTTTTAACGGGGTTTTCAGGTTACCTGCAAACGGATGGCTTTCCCGGTTATCATATATTCGAAAATGAGAACAGTGAAGTCACTTTATTAGGCTGCATGGCACATGCTCGTCGCAAGTTCCATGATGCCTTAAAGCATTACCCAAGAACAGTCAGAAAAAGCCTGGCATGGTACAAATGGCGATCAGTAAAATTGCTAAATTGTATGCGATTGAAAAACAAATCAAACCGCTCAATGCTGAACAACGTTACCTGATCCGTCAGGAAAAAAGCAAACCACTACTGGATGACTTTAAAAAGTGGTGTGATGATAAAGTGACTAAAACAACAAAAGACAGTAAGTTGGGTGTCGCTATTCGTTATGTGATCAATCAATGGAAGTATCTGACTGTCTATCTTGAAGAGGGCAACCTCCAGATTGATAATAATATGGCAGAGCGGCGGATCAAACCCTTTGTGATTGGGCGCAAAAACTGGGTCATGAACCAAAATCCTCGTGGTGCTGAGGCCAGTGCTATTTTATATTCAATCGTGCAAACAGCGAAAGCAAACAACCTAGAGCCCTTTGCCTTTTTAACACACATTCTGACTGAGTTACCTAAGCTGGGCAGGCATTATGATGATGAGGCTTTAGAGCAATTGTTGCCATGGAATTTGACTGAAAAAATTCAGCCTTTAAATAAAGTGGAATGATACGTCAACGTGGGAAGTTTTGACGTATACTTATTATTGGTAATGATGTTTGGATTTGTGGCAATGCAATAATTTTATCAGGAGTCACTATTGGTGATGGTGCAGTAATAGGTAACAGTGCGGTGGTTACTCGTAATGTAAAACCCTATAGCATCGTTGCAGGGAATCCCGCTAAACATATAAAATATCGTTTTGACTCTGAAACAATATCAGAATTATTAAATATTAGGTGGTGGAATTGGCCAGAAGAAAAAATTAAAAAAACATTCATCTTTTTCTTGACCATAATATTAAAAATTTTATTCAGAAAGCAAAATAATAAACCTTAACATGAACAACTTTAACGAATATTCTCTCGAATAACGTTTTTTAATGCCTGAGTCCTTATTTTAACACCCTCCTGATTAAGATGTTTAGAGGTATCAAAAAAGAAATCTTGAGTAAAATGAACATCCTTTAGCTCACCTTTTATGTCAATATCAATACCTATTTTATTTAAGTTAGCTTTAAAGTTCTGTACTTTTTGTCTATCTTCAAAATCATCTAAATTAAACAATGCACTTTTCAATGATACTGACCAAGTAAATATTAATTGAAGATTTCTCTGCTGAGCTAATTGTAAAAGTATTTTATAGTGTTCAATGAAATATTCAGATGGCTCTAATAACAAACTATCATATGCATCGGCTTCAATTTCTTGACTATTTTCTTTAAAATTCCAAGTTAAATCACCCCATTGATTCATAGACAGATAGGTATAGGGACTCTTTTTATTTTTTTTTCAATTTTGTTTTTACCTGACCAAATATTTTTAAGACTATCGGTTAATTCTTTTCTCGTTTTAAATCGACTATTAATTTTGTTTCTTTTCTTTGTTATAAAGCGGTTAGAGATATTTCTAAAAACCAGCTCCATAGGTGCCATAGACATAAATTTTAACTTCTTATCCCATGTTAAATTATAAAAAAAAATCTTGATGCCAATTAAAAACTTGCTTCATCAACCATCGAGAATCTCGTTTTAAATCGACTATTAATTTTGTTTCTTTTCTTTGTTATAAAGCGGTTAGAGATATTTCTAAAAACCAGCTCCATAGGTGCCATAGACATAAATTTTAACTTCTTATCCCATGTTAAATTATAAAAAAAATCTTGATGCCAATTAAAAACTTGCTTCATCAACCATCGAGAATAATCTTCATCTTCCAAGCGAGTATAAATATCGGTTTCCAATGGCAGGACAACAATATCTCCTTGTTTAGCTATTTTTCTAACTTATGGATCATATCAGAAAAAGGCAGTGCCGCATGTAAGCCATAATTAATTGTTTTGATTCCAGTAAAGGCTTCAATTTCTTCACTATTAATACCCAACAAAGAATTAGATCCTGAGAGAATTATAATTCGTCGCGTTTCATCCTGACTTTGCTCTGCAATAAAGTTTTTGCTTCAATTACTTCACGCAACCAAAAATTATTTTTTAGATCCGTACTAATAGCAAGATAAAAAAAGACCACCATAAATTATGATTAGTGCAATCAAACTGACTAGAAAAGCGCGAATAAATTTCTTAGCGGGTGATTTCAAGAAAACATCCTTTTATTTAAAAATTAAAATACAGAAATTTTGTTTGATGTTTTGTTTCAGCTAAAGCGAGAAGACAAATTAAAAAAACAAGTGCAGCAAGAAATGCCTTAAAATAATTAAATTTGAAATCAGCCATAATTTCCTGACGCGGATTCAACTCTGAAGTGCAACGCAGGAAATTCCAGTTCTTGCAAATGATTTTTTCATTGCCTGGAATGGTGTTTGAAAGCCGAGTGCCTTTCTAGGTCTATTATTAAGTTTTTCCATCATGTTGTAAACCTCTTTATCAGTCACTTCTTTAAAGTCTGTATCTTTAGGAAAATATTGTCTATAATGTGGCTATACTTAACCGGACACACAACTTAAAATAACTAAAAGATAAAAAGTGTGACCTAAAATGAATGATCAAACAAAAAAAACCGGGAAACTTTGTGAAGTACGCATGGATAACTGATCAGGCTAAAGATTACCCGGTAACGATTCTGTGCCGTTTTATGGATGTTTCCCGTAGTTGCTATTATGATTGGGTTAGCTCTCCTAAAACGGATAGAGAGAAAGAAAATGAAGCGCTTACTGAGCAGCTAAAAAACTGTTTGAAGACAGTCGCAAGACTTATGGAACCCGTCGTCTTAAAAAGAAAACTGGCTGAAAAAGGCGTTCATATAAGCCGCCGGAGAATTGGTCGATTAATGAAAAAAGCCGGTTTGTTTTGTAAAACGAAGAGACGCTTTAAAGCGACGACTAATTCCAAGCATAATAAGCGTATATCTCCAAATTTACTGGAAAGAGAGTTTACTGTCTCTCAACCTGATCGCTACTATGTGGGTGATATTACCTATATTGCCACCAAGGAAGGCTGGTTATATTTAGCGGTTGTCATTGACTTATTCTCTAGGCAAATTGTTGGCTGGTCGATGGATGAGCGAATGAAAGCCAAGCTAGTCAATGATGCTTTACTGATGGCCATATGGAAGCGTAAACCAATGGATGGATTGCTTTGGCATACTGACCGAGGTAGCCAATATGCCTCTGATAGTCATAGAAAAATATTGTCGGATCATAACATAATTCAGTCTATGAGCCGCAAAGGAAATTGCTGGGACAATGCTGTATCAGAGAGCTTCTTTCATAGTTTGAAAACTGAATTGACGCACCATTGTCGATTCAAAACCAGAGTAGAAGCAAAGCAGGCAATATTTGAATATATTGAGGTATTTTATAATCGGGAGCGACTTCATTCGGCTAATGATTATTTGTCACCAGTCGATTATGAAATACAGCAGGAAATAGCTTAAATCGATTGATTGAAGAGGGTAAAAGGCGACATAAATGCCGCCCATTACCGTTGACGGCCATCGGCTCCTCAGCCTGTGCCGTGAAGATATTGTAACAGGATCATTACCGTTGTGAAAATACCTTGGGTGAATGGAACGGCTCTATCGTTCCAGAGGGCAAAGCCCTTTCTCTTCATCTGTTTAAAGTTAACATGAGAAACTAAAATGATAGGAAATACAAAATGACAAAAATCACTTGAAACAGCCAAAAAAATATTTAGAAAACTGTCCGGAAAAGTGTTGACACATCAAGTCATTTTAATTGCTTTAGAAGCATTGTAGCGACGCTTAACGGCTTTTTCTTGAGCTTGCTTAAATCGATAGCCACGTAAACCAGCGTTGCGTTTAATTTCACGGCATATAGTAGATTTACTCACCTCAATCGCCTGAGCAATTTTAGACTGGGAAATGCCATTTTTAATCTCAGTCGAAATGTAGTATCTTTGTTCTTGTGTCAATTGCTTGTAAGTTCTCATAAGTCACTTTACTCTTGCAGGAGAAAATGGCCGATTTTACAAGCAATTGGCCATTTTTTCGAGCAAATCATTGCTGTACTTATGATTTTTTTAGTAGCGCCGTCAGGCGCGTCGCTGGCTCATGAAATTCCCGGGGTGGCCATCGCTACGCTCGGCCACCCCGGGAATTTCATGAGCCAGCGATAAACCAGCAAATATCACAAATACAACCAAATAGTGTTGCACTTATGAGTTGAATCTAAGCTATTTTGTCTGTTTTATTTGGCATATTAATACATTTGAAAATTGAGAAGCCAATGTTAAAAACAATGAGAAAAACAATGAAAAAAAAAGCCTGACAACCTCTTAATGGACTCTTCTCTGCTTTAATGATTGATGTTTTTATTGAAAATCAATATATTAGCTTTTTAGAATATTTTAGTACCAATACAAACATTAAAGATATTTATGATAAAACGAATTAAAGTATTACACCTTCAACAACAATGCAGTGTACGTATCGCTGACTTACAAGAAGAAATTATTGCAGCGCTACCTACCACTCATTATGAAGTTATTACGGCATATTTAACCGATACACCGGAAACAAGTACTAGTGGTGTTCACAGTAGCAGTGAAAAAGTTAAATATTTCAACTTCAAGAAAAAAGATATCAAGGGCTTACGCCTTCATCTGATGAAGACATTATATGCTTATTGCAAAGAAGAGAAGTTTGATTTAGTCATTACACATCGATTTAAACCACTCGATATTATGCTCAAGTTAAATAAGCTACTCAATATTCCTCATTGTATCTGTGTTGTTCATAATCTTGATGATTTTAATCGTTTTTACCGTAAATTAAATGCCCGAATTTTTATAGATGGGCGATGGATGTTTGTTACTGTATCTGAAGCAGTTAATCAATATTTAATTAATATTGGCCAACCCTTCACACAAAAAAATGTTATTACAATAAACAATGCAATTGATACAGATAAACTGCTCAATCGAATTTTATCTAAAGAAGAAGCCCGTAAACAGCTACATTTGACTAAAAACAGCTTCGTTTTTGGCACTACAGGTCGAATAGTGACAGTAAAAGGCTACATATATTTAATACAAGCCTTTGAAAAAGTTTATTCCAAGCACCAAAATGAAGATATCAAACTCATTATTATTGGTGATGGGAAGTTAAAAAAACAATTACAAGAATATGTTAATAATAAAGGACTTAATGAAACAGTTATTTTTCCTGGTGAAATTATCGATGCCAAACTGGTAATGTCTGCATTTGATGTATTTGTTTTATCATCTTTATCCGAAGGTCTACCACTAGTTTTACTTGAAGCTATGGCTGCTAAAATACCGGTCATAGCAACAAAAGTCGGGGGAGTACCTTCTGTCATCACAGATCAAGGTGAGCTTATAGAACCAAAAGATATTGATCAATTATGCCTCGCAATGGAAAAATACTATCTCATGAACTCTCAACAAAGAGAATTACTAGGGAATAAATTATTTATGCGCCTAATAAAAAAATTTGATATCAAATTATACCGAGAACAATACTTAAAGCTCATAACAAAACACATGGGTAATCTTGCATCCTAAATTAAAAAAAATCGATGCGGATAAATTACCTAATACAGGGTGATTGTTTGTAATGCTACAGTTGCAGAATTTTAGCATAGAAAAACAACACTCTATTTTACTGTCAATTCCATATTTAAATAGCAAAGTGTATAATTAGATACTGTTTAATCCACATCCTAGCTTTGGAGAATATTTAATGAGAATTGCTATTTATGTTTCTTCCTTGAAGGGTGGTGGCGCAGAGAGAGTCATGTTAAATTTGTCTCAGGGCCTTATAAATCAAGGCCATCAAGTTGATCTATTGCTTTCACGTTATGAAGGTGATTATATTAAACAGCTTCCTAAATCAATCCATATCATTCCTCTAAAAAAAACAAGCAGACTCTTTGGCTTTATTTTGATATTAATTCAATCGCCTTTGCGCTTAAAATTTTTGGCTTTGTTTAAATTACCTCGATTCTTCACTCGCCTATCCTCAGTCATTCATTACATCAATGAATATAAGCCTGATGCAATCATATCTGCACTGCACAATAGCAATCTATCCGCTGTTTTAGCTAAAAGTTGTACCCAAAGCAATGTACACATTATTGTCACTGAACATATAGCCTTATCAAGCTTTATAGAATCAGTCCCAAAGCGGAAGAAAAAGCTTTTACCTCTAATCAAGTTACTGTATCCATTAGCCAATAACATTGTTGCCGTATCTGATGGGGTAAAAAATGATTTGAGTGATATAGCAAGTATAGAAAACAAAAAAATTACAACCATATTTAACCCCGTTATTACACCAGAAATATTAGAAAAAATGCGATTACCTGCCGAACATTCTTGGCTCAATTCAAAAAAAGACTATAAATTATTAGCCGTTGGACGACTATCAAAACAAAAGGACTTTATCACTCTCATAAAAGCTATTAGTATTTTAAAAAATGAAATACCCATTAAACTAATCATTTTAGGCGAGGGTAAAGAAAGAAAAGCACTCGCTAGCTTAATTGTAGAACAGAACTTATCTGACACCATCGATCTCCATGGTTTTGTGGATAACCCATTTTCATTTATGTCAAACTCAGATTTGTTTGTCTTATCTTCTACTTTAGAAGGCCTACCCACTGTATTATTAGAAGCCTTAGCGGCAAATTGTAATATAGTCAGTACAGACTGCCCTTTTGGCCCATCAGAAATATTGAAAAATGGAAAATATGGAAAACTTGTACCTATGAATAACCCAACTAAGTTAGCAGATGCCATTAGAAGTTCTTATTTTGAGAAATCTGCAAATGATGAGGGTAAACAATATGCCCTGCAATTTAATTTAGAAAAGGCAAGCACAGAATACATTGAACTCATTGAGCAGCAATAAATTATCATTGATTAAAATTCACCTAAAAAATAATAATTAAGACCCCCAAAGAGATAAGGCAACTATAATGTTAATGCTTAAATTACGCGCCCAAACAGGCAATAACATGTTTCAATATGCTGCATGCAAGACACTTGCTGATAAAAAAGGCTACCAATTTTGCTTTCGTGGTGGAAAGAAAGGGTCTTTATTTAATGACTTTGAACTTTCAGGTGAAACAAAGTTCTCTCTTGGTATTCAACGATTTTTATATGCTCTCAAACCTTGGGCAAAAAAGCGACTATTTCGGTTCGATAAAATAGCTTATACCAGCAAAAAATCAGATGAAAAGTTTGACCCTTCTTTTTTTGAATTAAGTGATGGTTACACTGTTCAAGGCACCTTTCAATCAGAAAAATACTTTCTCGAAAATCGAGATAACATTTTAAAATGGTACACACCAAGACCTCCCTATAAAGAACAAATTGATAAGATTAATCACGAAATATCTGCGCCTATTGAAAAACGTTGTTGTATACATATTCGTCGTTCTGATTATCATGACATGGAAGAAAAAGAGGATGGTCTTGGTTGGATTTTACCCATTGCTTATTATCAGGAAGCATTAAAACAACTACCCAACGATCTTTTTTATATCATCATCAGTGATGCGCCCGATATTGCAGAACAAATATTTAAAGATTTACCTAATAAATATATTTCACGAGGCAATCCAGCGGTAGTTGATATGTTTTTACTTACCTTATGTCGTTACAACATTATCGCTAATAGCACTTTTTCATGGTGGGGGGGGTGGCTTAACAATATAGAAAATAAGGTCGTCATTGCGCCCAAATACAATTTAGGTTGGCCAGATAACATCTGGTTTCCCGATCAAATCTCAGTTAATAACTGGCAATACATTGATGTTAATTCTACGCTCACACATTACAACGATATTGACCGCATAAAACTTCAAGATAATCCAGATTAATTAATACTAGCAGGAGCCCCCTTCGTTCTAAACTTTTAGTTAACTTAAATAATATATTATATTTAACCAATATGCGCATTTATATATTAATAAATTGTTTAATAGCTTAAAATAATTTCATCTTTTCTAACATGTTCAGATAAATTGATAAGTAATATTTAAACAACAAATGAAACTTTATACCATGAATACGACAATTGCGTTTGATAACAATAACTTAACTTAATTAACTGTAACTTCTCAATAAGTCTGTGCATTTAAACAGCACAAACTTTTAATGTGGCTATACTTAACCGGACACACAACTTAAAATAACTAAAAGATAAAAAGTGTGACCTAAAATGAATGATCAAACAAAAAAACCGAATAAAAGCTATACATCAGAATTTAAAGAATCAGCTGTCAAATTAGCTAATGAGACGGATCAACCCGTTTCTCAGACTGCCAGGGAGCTAGGTGTTAATGTAAATACTCTACATACCTGGATCAGTAAATATTCCAAACCGGTGAAGACGGTAGCCAATAGAAGTGATGAACACATTTATGATGAAGTAAAACGTCTGAAAAAGAATTGGCAAAAGTGATTCAGGAGCGTGATTTATTAAAAGGCCACAGCGTACTTTGCAAGGAAACTTTGTGAAGTACGCATGGATAACTGATCAGGCTAAAGATTACCCGGTAACGATTCTGTGCCGTTTTATGGATGTTTCCGTAGTTGCTATTATGATTGGGTTAGCTCTCCTAAAACGGATAGAGAGAAAGAAAATGAAGCGCTTACTGAGCAGCTAAAAAACTGTTTGAAGACAGTCGCAAGACTTATGGAACCCGTCGTCTTAAAAGAAAACTGGCTGAAAAAAGGCGTTCATATAAGCCGCCGGAGAATTGGTCGATTAATGAAAAAGCCGGTTTGTTTTGTAAAACGAAGAGACGCTTTAAAGCGACGACTAATTCCAAGCATAATAAGCGTATATCTCCAAATTTACTGGAAAGAGAGTTTACTGTCTCTCAACCTGATCGCTACTATGTGGGTGATATTACCTATATTGCCACCAAGGAAGGCTGGTTATATTTAGCGGTTGTCATTGACTTATTCTCTAGGCAAATTGTTGGCTGGTCGATGGATGAGCGAATGAAAGCCAAGCTAGTCAATGATGCTTTACTGATGGCCATATGGAAGCGTAAACCAATGGATGGATTGCTTTGGCATACTGACCGAGGTAGCCAATATGCCTCTGATAGTCATAGAAAAATATTGTCGGATCATAACATAATTCAGTCTATGAGCCGCAAAGGAAATTGCTGGGACAATGCTGTATCAGAGAGCTTCTTTCATAGTTTGAAAACTGAATTGACGCACCATTGTCGATTCAAAACCAGAGTAGAAGCAAAGCAGGCAATATTTGAATATATTGAGGTATTTTATAATCAGGAGCGACTTCATTCGGCTAATGATTATTTGTCACCAGTCGATTATGAAATACAGCAGGAAATAGCTTAAATCGATTGATTGAAGAGGGGTAAAAGGCGACATAAATGCCGCCCATTACCGTTGACGGCCATCGGCTCCTCAGCCTGTGCCGTGAAGATATTGTAACAGGATCATTACCGTTGTGAAAATACCTTGGGTGAATGGAACGGCTCTATCGTTCCAGAGGGCAAAGCCCTTTCTCTTCATCTGTTTAAAGTTAACATGAGAAACTAAAATGATAGGAAATACAAAATGACAAAAATCACTTGAAACAGCCAAAAAAATATTTAGAAAACTGTCCGGAAAAGTGTTGACACATCACTTTACCTTTCAGCAACTCAGGCAGATATGGGATCAAATTTCTCTTGCTGATCCGGTCATTAATAAAATCCCAGAATGAAATTCCTTGTTTCAAACAAGTTTTCTTTAAACTGACAAAGGTATCTCTGCAAAGTTGCCCATCCTTTGAGCGTGTACTACCACTAAGTTTACGCTTAATAACATATTCTCGAATATCATTTTCACTCAAATTATTATGAAGAGGAATATCAGGCCGTTCCAATACCAGCAGTAATTCTGTTTTATTTCTTGCCAATCGTTTCAGTGCCTGATTCAACGTTTCAAAGCTTGTTTTAGTCCGGCACAATTCATCAAAATGTTCAGCAATCGCTGACTTCAACGGTAAACGTCAATTAAAACCCACGTTCACAATAAGCTTCAGTTAGCTCAAACTATGATCTTCAATTCGTAATTTGGAGATACAAATGAGCAACCATTCAAAAGATGCTTCGATGAAGCAACACATAGAGGCCTGCCAAGCCAGTAACTTAAGCCAGGCAGTTTATTGTCAACAACATAAGATACCCTCTCATATTTTTAGCTATTATCGAAAGAAGTTGGGTTATGTTAGCTCATCAAAACAGGTCAACACCAACAATCAACTCATTCCCATTAATTTACTGGCCAATTCCCCCACAAGCAATGCAATTAAAGTAAGCCATACCAATGGTTTCAGTTTGGAAATCAATTCTGATACGAACCTGAATCAGCTCAAGTCCATTCTGGATTTGCTCAGGACTGTTTCATGATAACGGGCATCACAGTCAATCAGGTTTATCTGGTTTCTGGTGTTACCGATATGAGAAAAGCAACCAATGGGCTATCACTGATTGTCTCAGAGCAATTGGAACACAATCCCTTTGATGGCAGTGTCTTTGTTTTTGTAATCGTCAGCGAGATAAACTTAAAATACTGTACTGGAGCGTAATGGTTTCTGGCTTTACTATCGTACACTTGAAAAAGGAAATTCCAGTGGCCGATGGAAAAGAACAACCCACTCTTTCGTTAACACTGAGAGAATTACAGTGGTTACTGGATGGTTTATCTTGCACACAACACCATGCTCACCCTGAAATTCATGGTCTGGAAAACAACTAAAAAAGTCCCTTTAGATGCGCATTAAACAGAATAAATACAAGCATTTAACGCTCATTTTAGTATAATATAACGCATGAGTTCAACAGACAAAATACTACCAGAAGAGATACCAACGCTCAAAAACAGGGTGCTTGAACTCCAGTCAAAAGTGGACTGGTATGAGGAACAATTTCGTCTGTTGCAACATAAACGGTTTGGTACTTCCAGTGAAAAGAAGTTCACCCCGACTTCTTTAATGAGGCAGAAACGTTCGCCGAAGAAGCACCGGAAGTCCGTGAAACCAGTACTTATGAGCGTAAAAGCCCGGTCGTAAGCCTTTACCTAAAGACCTACCTCGTAAAGTTGTTCGTCATGAGTTATCTGAAGCAGAACAAGTCTGTGACTGCGGTCATCACTTGCATGAAATTGGTGAAGAGACCTCAGAGCAACTGGAAATTGTTCCTGCTCAGGTATATGTTGTAGAACATGTTCAGGTTAAATATGCCTGTCGTGCTTGTGAGGAAGGCGTTAAAACTGCTCCTAAGCCTGCACAGCCCATTCCTAGAAGTTTTGCATCACCCAGCCTGCTGGCCTATATCATTGTTTCTAAATTCCTAGACAGCTTGCCTCTCTATCGACAGGAAGCGATATTTAAACGCTATAAGATAACACTTTCCAGAGCCAGTATGTCCAACTGGGTGCTTAAATCAGCTGAATTACTCAAACCCTTTTTATAATCGGTTGTTGTATTATCTCATTAGGCAGAAAATCATCCAGGCCGATGAAACAACGATGCGAGTGATCCATGATGGACGTGAGAATTGCCCTAAATCTTATATGTGGCTCTATCAAAGTGGCGGCTATCATTCCAAGTGTCCCATTGTTTTGTATGAGTATCAGCCTACTCGTGCAGGCCAACATGCCAAAACCTTTTAACAAGCCGATAAACAAAGGTGTTGATATTTTTGTATAAAAACACCCATATTTGCTCAAAGTAATGAATTTCCAAGTTTAGAAATAGTTTTTAACAATGCTTGTCTTTTGATTTTGTTATCTTCATTATGTGCTACTTCACTTAATGCTGATAACTCTTTATGTTTCTTATTATCTGCATCAAATTCTGGTAAATTCATGTGTTTAAACACATTACCCACTTGAATTGAAATATTATGACTATCAATAAAAGCTTGTACTGTAGAGCTGTTTAGTAAACCACAAAGATAATAGGCTGGCTCTGAATCATAAAAATCAACAAAAAACAATTTGTGGTCGGGAACAAAAACTTTTTGACCACTGATAGGATCGTTACCTTTTGTAATGACTGCCGCTCTAAATGATTTATTGCCAGGCTGTTCAGGCCATACCACTTTAAATGGTGCGAAAGTATAACTGCCAACATTTGAAATACAGAAATAAGGTGCGTGTTCTGTCATTCGTTTGCTATATGTTGATCTTAAAATAAGCTGGTCTTGATAGGTGCTAAAAATCCTTCACACTTTGGTTTGTCTTCCATGTCATTTTCACAATCTTCTAATAACTGTTTTGTGATCCCTTATTAGGCACCAGTACATATAAATCTTTTTTGATTGAGACATAACATTCCTGTATATCTCCAGCCCCTTAACTAAAGGATATAGAAAATCAGGTTCTATCCAAACTTTCTTGCTGGTTTTACTTTTCATTTCTTCCAAAGTCAGGGCAGGTTTCAATTTGCACCAAATTATTATTTTTATTTGTATCAATAATTTTACAAAATAAATACCATTTAATTCTGTGGTTACTCCTTTTCTGCCGTTAACCCAAGTGCTTGCACCAGTGATCTTTTAAATGCTTTAAAACCACCTTTCGGTGTAATAGCCCATGGTGAATCACCTCCCGTAACAGGGGTTGCCTCACACTTATCAATGTCAACTGAATCAAGAGCTTCTTGTTTTGTGAGGTGAGCAGGGATTGCTTTTTTATTTCCTTTAGCCGCTTCCCATATAGCATAGGGTATAGGATATTTTATTGTGTTACCTTTGCATTTTTAGCAATAAAAATAGCTGTTTTATTGGCTGCATCAGGAAATGGCTTTAAAGCTTTTAGATCATCAATCCCTACAGGTTGAATGATCTGATTATTTCCGATATAAAATGATCGAAAACCTGCTGAAGATGGTGATTGAAAATGAGTTTGCGTGATAACAAATGCTAAAATTCCGTCTTCATCTTTGAGCCATTTATCTGCAACGGTATAGGTGATCATTCCTGATATATCAAGTTCATTTCCACCATGAAATTTTGTTTTGAGAAAATTCCATAATGATCACAGGTTGGCTTTATACGTTCACGGTATAATTCGGGTAATTTTGACCATCTGACCCAAGGTGGATTACCAACAACCACATCAAACTTTCCTGCAATAGCAGACCAGAAGAAATTACGCACTATACGAAACCAGATACCATTCCAGTTTCTTTCATGTAAATCCAGAATTTTTTCATAAGTATGCTTGAGTGGTGATCTCCATTCTTTCATTTCATTGGATGTAATTAATTTTTTTGTATTAATTTTTTTCTGTCTCACGCCACTGAGTACTTTTTGAAACTAAATTATCCATTAGTAAAAATACGGAATCTAAACGACTTCTATCAAAAGCCAATTCTGAAGGCAATAAAATTTCAAGATCGGCTACTTCACTACCAATTTTATAAGAGACAATCAATTCATCTTTTTTAGGATTTCGAGCTGGGGAATACACTGCATCCGCTAAAAGAATCGGTATTTCTATATCTGTTCCTTTGTTATTGTCTAATAAATCAGAAATAGCGATTAATATATTCACTCGGGCAGTCTGGACTGCTAAAGGATTTAAATCAAAGCCCCAGACATTGTTTATGATGTGTTTTAACACTTCTAAATCACCCCACCCATCATCTGTTGCTTGTATTTTTATTTTCCTGATTAAAGCCAGTAAGAAAGAAGCTGAACCACATGTTGATCAAGAAATCGTTGAGTTAAAAAATTTTTACATTGATTCTATCCAGAGTGACTTCAACCAACCATTCTGGTGTATAAACTTCACCCAGACTTTTCGTAGCTCATTTGGCACGAGATCTTGATAAAACGACTTAAGAACATCTTTTGAACGTGCGGAAGTTAATTTATCCGCTCTATACATGGAGAATGAAAGCAAAATACCTTTTAATCCATCAATTATTTTGGCTTGATGTTGTTTCAATCTTGCAACATCAAGATACCAACTGAAAATAACTTCTTCTCCAAACCCATTTATTCCAGCACCAGAAAAGAAATTACCCTGTTCAATTTCATATTCCATTCGGTCAATTAATAATTGACCATCAAGGCTGACTGTTTCTCTGATAAATCCTTTATAAGTGGTTAGTGCATGTTCGGCAACAACTTCTGCACCAAGAATTTTTATCAAAAGAGAGTTGTAAGTATGTATGACAAAAAGTGCAACAGGGATCTTCAATTCTTCAGACTTTTTTGTTCAGAGAAATTGACTTGAAATCCAATATTATCAAGAATCCCATTCACTTGGCTGATGGAAAGATTTGATGTTTGTCCATAAAGAGCTTTCCACTCTTCAAAGATCATTTTTATTTTATTATTATTTTTCTTTTCCAGTCGCTCTGATAATGCGTCAGATAAAGCCTGTAACATATTACAGCCAGCATCAGAACTATGACCAAAATCAGTGATTAGATTTTCTGATGTAACAGGAACCCATTTACAATCAGTCAGAGCCTTAACTATCAAAGATACACTGGATTCACTTAATGGTAATAATGCATCATGAACTATTTTTCCTCGGCTGTACCGTGCAAATGCAATATGCTCTGCATCGGTAACTATTCCAATATAATCCTCATTGTCGAGGGATTCGAGTTTAGCACGAGTCGGGATATATTTTTTAAGCGATCAAACACCGCATTTTTAAATGCAGAACTGGAAGTACTGCCATTAAATAAGCCCTTATCCTTAAATTCAATAATAACTCTGTTATAACTGGCATCAACTCTTTGCCTCTCCATTTGAAAAGGAATATTTAAAGCATCACCAATAATCTTTATCCATCCCTGGCGTACTTCTGTTTCATTGAGCCAGTTACCTTTGTCTTTCTTAAGTTGTTTGAAAATTGTTTTATTCATAATGGCTCATAGTTAATTAGGTGAAAAATAAATGATGTCTTCTGACTAACAATGCCTTTTGCCAGACCTAAACGCATAGCGGGTGTTTTTTTGTCTTTTCCTGCAATACAATAATTATAATAAACTCGGAATATATCGAGTAACTTAACAATGTTCTTTGGGTTGTAAGCAGAATACCCATACCACCTTCTGCCAGAACTGCTGGCAGATGAAATAGCTCGCTCTAATAATGATAATCTACGTCTAACCTGCATAAAAAATTATCAATCCCATGCATGGAGGCTTTGTTATATAACCATGCCTGATGGTCTTCATCATAGTGATGTGTCAACACTTTTCCGGACAGTTTTCTAAATATTTTTTGGCTGTTTCAAGTGATTTTTGTCATTTTGTATTTCCTATCATTTTAGTTTCTCATGTTAACTTTAAACAGATGAAGAGAAAGGGCTTTGCCCTCTGGAACGATAGAGCCGTTCCATTCACCCAAGGTATTTTCACAACGGTAATGATCCTGTTACAATATCTTCACGGCACAGGCTGAGGAGCCGATGGCCGTCAACGGTAATGGGCGGCATTTATGTCGCCTTTTACCCCTCTTCAATCAATCGATTTAAGCTATTTCCTGCTGTATTTCATAATCGACTGGTGACAAATAATCATTAGCCGAATGAAGTCGCTCCCGATTATAAAATACCTCAATATATTCAAATATTGCCTGCTTTGCTTCTACTCTGGTTTTGAATCGACAATGGTGCGTCAATTCAGTTTTCAAACTATGAAAGAAGCTCTCTGATACAGCATTGTCCCAGCAATTTCCTTTGCGGCTCATAGACTGAATTATGTTATGATCCGACAATATTTTTCTATGACTATCAGAGGCATATTGGCTACCTCGGTCAGTATGCCAAAGCAATCCATCCATTGGTTTACGCTTCCATATGGCCATCAGTAAAGCATCATTGACTAGCTTGGCTTTCATTCGCTCATCCATCGACCAGCCAACAATTTGCCTAGAGAATAAGTCAATGACAACCGCTAAATATAACCAGCCTTCCTTGGTGGCAATATAGGTAATATCACCCACATAGTAGCGATCAGGTTGAGAGACAGTAAACTCTCTTTCCAGTAAATTTGGAGATATACGCTTATTATGCTTGGAATTAGTCGTCGCTTTAAAGCGTCTCTTCGTTTTACAAAACAAACCGGCTTTTTCATTAATCGACCAATTCTCCGGCGGCTTATATGAACGCCTTTTTCAGCCAGTTTTCTTTTAAGACGACGGGTTCCATAAGTCTTGCGACTGTCTTCAAACAGTTTTTTAGCTGCTCAGTAAGCGCTTCATTTTCTTTCTCTCTATCCGTTTTAGGAGAGCTAACCCAATCATAATAGCAACTACGGAAACATCCATAAAACGGCACAGAATCGTTACCGGGTAATCTTTAGCCTGATCAGTTATCCATGCGTACTTCACAAAGTTTCCCTTGCAAAGTACGCTGTGGCCTTTTTAATAAATCACGCTCCTGAATCACTTTTGCCAATTCTTTTTTCAGACGTTTTACTTCATCATAAATGTGTTCATCACTTCTATTGGCTACCGTCTTCACCGGTTTGGAATATTTACTGATCCAGGTATGTAGAGTATTTACATTAACACCTAGCTCCCTGGCAGTCTGAGAAACGGGTTGATCCGTCTCATTAGCTAATTTGACAGCTGATTCTTTAAATTCTGATGTATAGCTTTTATTCGGTTTTTTTGTTTGATCATTCATTTTAGGTCACACTTTTTATCTTTTAGTTATTTTAAGTTGTGTGTCCGGTTAAGTATAACCACATTATAGTCACCATAATCAGTAAGATAACAAATCGCTTTTTCTGGTTCAGACATATTAGGAAAAGGGTGTAAAAGCCATTTATCTTTCCAGTTTCCAATTTCCTGCATGTTTTCTAATCGATCTTTTATTATTTTTAATTTTATTTTATTTTTGATAAATCAGGGTGTTCTTTTTGCTGATCTGAAAAATAGTTCCTGGAATCATTTAAAGTTCTCCGCTTTTCATCAACAGTTAAATCCTTTGTTATTCGAACATAAAAAGCATCACAGCTTCTATTTTTTATTTCGTTATGGAAAGCTGTTAAGCAGGTTGCTCTCATTCCAGAATCTTGATCTAAAAGAATCTGATTTTTCAACACCACTGAACAATTTATGTATAAAAAGAAATGTCCATACATCGTATATTCAGAATGGATCTGCATTCCATTTTGAGGCAATTTTTGTACTTGATAGAGAGCTTCTGATTCTTCTATATCATCACGAGAAATTGCATCCTTGTATGTTGCTGATATATCGGCACTTAAAGATGATCCATTTGTCTTTTGGATCTTGAATTTTTCACACTCTCTTTATAATCACCATTCAACCAGAATCTTGCATGTTTTCGATAGGCGTATTGGGCATTATAATCATTAACAGATAAAGCATTTTCTTCTATTTCAATAGGGCTAATACAAGGATCATAGTTTAAATTCATTTGAAATACGTAGCCCGTTTCATTGTCAGCACTACCGATTGCTGAAAGTTTAATATTTCGTTTATCTTCTCGTCTTGTCCAATTAACAATATATTCCTGTCTATCCACGCTAACATAAAGTCGCTTTATATTGCTTTTAATTAACCTCTGTTCTCTTTCTGATACAAAGGTCATGCACTGTTTATGCAGAAAATCAATTTTTGCATAAACAGTCGCCATACTAACATCAGCAACTTCACAGATTCGCCTTAAAGGATTTATTCATTAGAAGTTTGAAAATAAGATTGTTTTTATGAGGCTGTTTTGACCAGTTGTAGATTGTTTAACTGAAAATGTTTTCTTACAAGACTTGCATCGATAACGACTAGAACCTGATTTTGTTTTCCCAAAAGACTGGTAAAATTCTTTTCCTAACTTAATACTAATGAGATTATTTTTACATGAATTATCAGGGCATGACACCTCTGGAGTTTCTTTTAAATATTCTTCAATTCGCTGTAATTCATCCCAAATTCCTTGATTGCTCTTAACTGGGAATAACTCATTACAAGACTTGCAAATCAGTTTAGTAACTGGCTTTCGACTACCACTTGATAATTTGTAGCAGTCTTTTTGTGATTTATGGAGTTTAACTTGGCTTTCTGTGCTGGCAGGAACACCATAATTTTGGCACAATGGATTTTTGCAAAAATTAACCTGAATATCGTTAATTTCAACTGGAATTCTTGGTTGTTTTATATCAGAAGATATTTTATCCATTTAGATATCCCCTTAAATGTTGATTTTACAAGAATAATAGCTTAATTTATCGCATTTATCAACACCTTTATTTATCGGCTTGACTCTTAACCAGGGGTTCATACTAGCAGAGTTTTGTGATTTCCTATCGGCTTTACTGGTTTTAAAGGGTGAAAAAATATACTTAGGTTTTTTCATTTTTATCGCATATTTATGTAATAATTAGACTTATGAATATAGATACAATATCTCCGCTGAAACAATCAGAAAAAAGCGTTAATAATTGCTCCGATATTAGCCCGAGAGTTTCAAGAATACCAGCCTTTGATGATAATTATATCTGGTTTATTCATGGATTAGCGAATCTTCATGCGGAACAACAAATAATCATTGTCGATCCCGGTGAAGCAGCACCGGTTATTGAGGCAATCAAGGCCAATGACTATCAGCCACAGGCTATTTTTATTACTCATCACCATGCAGATCATACCGGCGGCATCAGTGAATTGCTAAAAACTTACAATATTCCAGTCTATGGCCCGCAAAACGAAACCATTGAGTCGATTAATTTCACTCTCAATGAAGAGCTTTCTATCAATATGCCCGATATGGGTCTCAGTTTTGATGTGTTGGATGTCCCTGGGCACACGCGTGGTCACATCGCTTATGTTGGTCATCACTTACTTTTTATTGGAGATACTTTATTTGCTGGAGGTTGTGGGCGGATATTTGAAGGCACAAGTGAACAAATGCACCATTCTCTGGCCAAGTTGCTCAAGCTAAGTGATGAAACAATGGTTTATTGCGCGCATGAATACACTACAGACAATCTTGTCTTCGCCCAGCGAGTTGAACCAGATAATCAACAACTACAACAACGCATTGAAGATACACAAATTTTGCGTAATAACAATCAGTCCACTGTGCCTTCAAATCTTGCGCTAGAAAAACAGACCAACCCCTTTTTACGTTTTGATATGGCTAGCGTACGCTCAGCCGCTGAAAATTTTGCAGGCCACCCGCTTACTACGCCTGCTGAAGTATTTAAAACTGTACGCTACTGGAAAGACACTTTAGACTAAAAATAATATAATATCTCAATCACTCTATGCCCCTAAATAATGACCCTGAATAATGACCCTAAATAAAATTAATCTCGTTTTTTTGCTTTTTGTTTTTCTTCAAGGATGTAGCACAACAAATATACAGAACACGTCTACTGCTGACTCAAAGTCTTCTTTTGATATTAAATATTTATTTGATTTCAATAGTGACGATCCCATCATCAACTCCACCAGTGAAATACTCCAATCATCAGCAGTAGAAACACAGGCCAGTATTGAACAACAGATGAGCGATTATTTAGCAAACCCTGAAACTAAACCATCATCGCCAGTGCAATATAATGATGTCTGGCAGCGTTTAAATAGCCTATATCAATTATCTGCTATTGATAATCAACGCATTAGAAAACAGGAAATGATTTTTTTAAAAAATCCACTTAGAATTGAAACAATTTCTAAACGTGCCAGTCCTTTTTTACATTTTATAGTCGAAGAAGTAAACAAGCGGAATATGCCGGGAGAAATTGCCTTATTACCCATCATTGAAAGCAGTTTTAAAACCAATGCTTATTCATCCATGAGAGCCTCTGGCTTATGGCAGTTTGTGCCTGCCACAGGCAAGCATTTTGGTTTAAAACAAAACTGGTGGTATGACGGACGTCGTGATATTTATCATTCAACTCTCGCTGCTCTTACTTATTTAGAACAATTAAATCGTTATTATAAGGGCGATTGGTTGTTGGCCTTAGCGGCCTATAATGCTGGTGCAGGTAATATTAACAAGGCCATTAAAAAGAATTTAAAACTCGGTAAGCCGACTGATTATTGGTCTTTATCATTACCACGAGAAACATTCAAATATGTGCCTAAATTGTTGGCCATCGCTAAAATCATTAATAATCACGCCGCATTGGGCATTCATTTAAACCCCATTGAAAACCAGCCACGTTTAATGATCATTAATACACATTCGCAAATTGATCTATCCAGAGTTGCGAAAATGGCCAATATTAGTTTAAAGGAATTACGTCACTACAACCCCGGATTCAAACAATGGGCTACCGATCCCGAAGGGCCACATCATTTGTTTATTCCTATTGAAAATGTGACTCAGTTTGAACAACAATTGGCACTACTTGATGATAAGGATCGAGTGCAATGGTATCGACATAAAATTCGTTCTGGTGAAAGCCTCAGTGTGATTGCCCGAAAATACCGAGTATCCGTCTCTGTCTTGAAAACAGCTAATCATTTAAAAAACTCTCGTATTCGTGCCGGTAAATACCTTATGGTACCTTCTCGTGGTGATAATAATAAGGGATTATTAGCAGAAAGCTCTAAGGGCAGAATCAAGAAAAGTTCTCTCACAGCCAAACAAAGAAAAAACCTGCAGACTTATAATGTTAAAGCGGGCGATTCTTTTTGGAAAATTGCACATCGTTTGCAAATCTCCCATAAGAAATTAGCTTCTTTAAATGGCTTATCAACGCGTGACACCTTATCACTTGGACAAGTACTTTACATTCAACCTCAGGATAACGGGCAAGCACTAGCTCATAACAAGCAAACATCCAACAATCAATCAACACATTACAAAGTAAAGTCAGGTGATTCACTTTATACTATTTCCAAACAGTTTAATGTCTCCATTAATGATCTCAAGCGCTGGAATCATGCCACCTTGAAAAAGTATCTCAAACCCGGTCAAGAACTAAAGATAGTTGAATTAGCATCGGCCAAGGTAAACTAATGCCAACTTATACATTCAAGGTTTGTCAGGATGTGAATCATAAAGCGTGTCAAACTTATCCCCTGGAACGCGCACAAAGTATTTTTAAAAACCTACAACTCCAAGGGGTTTCAACACAGTCTAAATGTGGTGGCAAAGCCCTTTGTGGTGGATGCCGCATTCAGATCTTATCAGATAACAAATATTGCAATGCCCCTGTTGCAGAAGAAAAAAGCCAGCTATCTTCGGAGCAATTAGCGCAAGGCTGGCGGCTTTCATGCCAACTTTATAGTCTCAGAGACATTGAGTTTTCCCTACCAGTGGCAATAGATTAAAGTTATCTGTTAAAACAAGCTAAAACAATTTGTATTTATTTAAACCATTGCCTATACTTTTTTCATGTTAACTTCTTCCTACAAACGCTTTCTGGCGACTTGCTTTATTAGTATTTCACTAATTATACTTTCTGCCTGCTCATCGATGCTGTCATCTACGGCCAATAAACTGGCAAGCAATTTATCCTATACCATTTTAAATTCTGATGATCCACAAACAGTAGCAGACGGTGCTCCAGCCTATTTGTTATTGATGGATAGCTTTTTGCTGGAATCTAATAATAATCCTAAACTGCTTCAATCTGCAGCCAGTCTCTATAGTGCCTATGCAGGTGTGTTTGTAAACAGTGAAACACGTGCTGCAAAAATGACGGATAAAGCGCTTAATTATGCACTTGAAGCTTTATGTATTGAAAACAAAAAAAACTGTCATATTCGCAAACTGCATTATCACGATTTTGCTCAACAAGCTGCCACAATCAATAAAACTAATCTTAATTCATGGTATGTTCTGGGTTCGACCTGGGCAGGTTGGATTAAAGCCAATAGCAGTAATATGTCAGCCATTGCAGAACTACCCAAAGTCACCTTAATCATGGAAAAAATCATTGCCATAGACGAAGACTGGCAAGATGGTCAGACGCATTTATATCTGGGCGTATTGAAAACTCTATTGCCTCCCGCATTGGGCGGCAAACCTGAACAAAGTCAGGCACATTTTAAGAAAGTCATTAACCTATCTCAAGGTAAAAACCTGATGGCTAAGGTACTCTATGCAGAGAAATATGCTAGGCTTTTATTTGAACAAGCACTGCATGACAGGCTGTTAAATGAAGTGATTGCAGCTGATCCTTATGCAGAAAATTTAACCTTGATGAATGTTCTCGCACAAAAAAAAGCCCATGAGCTACTTGCTACTTCAAATGAATATTTTTAATTAAATTACAACTAGAGCTATCGACCCAATACAAACACTTATGAATAAACACTTCCTTCCTTTCTTTATTATTTTACTCGCCCTAATATTTAATGTGGCTATACTTAACCGGACACACAACTTAAAATAACTAAAAGATAAAAAGTGTGACCTAAAATGAATGATCAAACAAAAAAACCGAATAAAAGCTATACATCAGAATTTAAAGAATCAGCTGTCAAATTAGCTAATGAGACGGATCAACCCGTTTCTCAGACTGCCAGGGAGCTAGGTGTTAATGTAAATACTCTACATACCTGGATCAGTAAATATTCCAAACCGGTGAAGACGGTAGCCAATAGAAGTGATGAACACATTTATGATGAAGTAAAACGTCTGAAAAAGAATTGGCAAAAGTGATTCAGGAGCGTGATTTATTAAAAAGGCCACAGCGTACTTTGCAAGGGAAACTTTGTGAAGTACGCATGGATAACGATCAGGCTAAAGATTACCCGGTAACGATTCTGTGCCGTTTTATGGATGTTTCCGTAGTTGCTATTATGATTGGGTTAGCTCTCCTAAAACGGATAGAGAGAAAGAAAATGAAGCGCTTACTGAGCAGCTAAAAAACTGTTTGAAGACAGTCGCAAGACTTATGGAACCCGTCGTCTTAAAAGAAAACTGGCTGAAAAAGGCGTTCATATAAGCCGCCGGAGGTGGTCGATTAATGAAAAAGCCGGTTTGTTTTGTAAAACGAAGAGACGCTTTAAAGCGACGACTAATTCCAAGCATAATAAGCGTATATCTCCAAATTTACTGGAAAGAGAGTTTACTGTCTCTCAACCTGATCGCTACTATGTGGGTGATATTACCTATATTGCCACCAAGGAAGGCTGGTTATATTTAGCGGTTGTCATTGACTTATTCTCTAGGCAAATTGTTGGCTGGTCGATGGATGAGCGAATGAAAGCCAAGCTAGTCAATGATGCTTTACTGATGGCCATATGGAAGCGTAAACCAATGGATGGATTGCTTTGGCATACTGACCGAGGTAGCCAATATGCCTCTGATAGTCATAGAAAAATATTGTCGGATCATAACATAATTCAGTCTATGAGCCGCAAAGGAAATTGCTGGGACAATGCTGTATCAGAGAGCTTCTTTCATAGTTTGAAAACTGAATTGACGCACCATTGTCGATTCAAAACCAGAGTAGAAGCAAAGCAGGCAATATTTGAATATATTGAGGTATTTTATAATCGGGAGCGACTTCATTCGGCTAATGATTATTTGTCACCAGTCGATTATGAAATACAGCAGGAAATAGCTTAAATCGATTGATTGAAGAGGGTAAAAGGCGACATAAATGCCGCCCATTACCGTTGACGGCCATCGGCTCCTCAGCCTGTGCCGTGAAGATATTGTAACAGGATCATTACCGTTGTGAAAATACCTTGGGTGAATGGAACGGCTCTATCGTTCCAGAGGGCAAAGCCCTTTCTCTTCATCTGTTTAAAGTTAACATGAGAAACTAAAATGATAGGAAATACAAAATGACAAAAATCACTTGAAACAGCCAAAAAATATTTAGAAAACTGTCCGGAAAAGTGTTGACACATCATGATAAGATATCACAGGAAACCCTGCAATCATTTGGTGTCATACCCATTCCCCTTCCCTATGGTGATGTACTAGCGGGACTGCAAACCGGGCTTATCGATACGGTTGCCATGTCACCCATTGGGGCAATTGCTCTGCAATGGTATACCCAAATTAAATACATTACTGACATGCCCTTGCTCTATTCATTGGGGATTTTAGCGCTTAATAAAAAGCCTTTAATAAAATGTCTTCTGCTGATCAAAAATTGTTAGACAAGTGATGCAACAGGCTTTTGATAAAATAGAAGTGACCAACCGAAAAATAATGTTGATGCCTTAGCGGTCTTAAAACAATCTGGAATCAAGTTTATCAAACCTACAGAGGCAGAATACCAACAATGGCAACAACTATCAGACAAAGCCAATGAACAATTAGTCTCATCTGGCATACTCGATGCGCAGCTCGTTAAAAAAGTAGAACAGCTTTTATATGAGTTTCGCCATTAAATATATCGGCATTAGTAATAATTGATTTAAGAGTCAAGGGCTAATGGCTAAAGGGCAGGATTATCAATGAAATTTTCTCCTCCGGTATTTATTAGTATTTTACATAAAAACAGCTTACGCCTTGAAAGTATATTCTTGGTTTCGTTGTTTTTGTGATCCTGATAATTGCTGTGACACAAATGTTTTTACGAAATTTCTTTGATTTTGGTCTTTTATGGGCCGATACTTTTTGCGTATCTCGGTCTTGTGGCTGGGATTATTAGGTGCAGTTTTTGCCAGTCGAAATAATAATGATGTGTCAACACTTTTCCGGACAGTTTTCTAAATATTTTTTGGCTGTTTCAAGTGATTTTGTCATTTTGTATTTCCTATCATTTTAGTTTCTCATGTTAACTTTAAACAGATGAAGAGAAAGGGCTTTGCCCTCTGGAACGATAGAGCCGTTCCATTCACCCAAGGTATTTTCACAACGGTAATGATCCTGTTACAATATCTTCACGGCACAGGCTGAGGAGCCGATGGCCGTCAACGGTAATGGGCGGCATTTATGTCGCCTTTACCCTCTTCAATCAATCGATTTAAGCTATTTCCTGCTGTATTTCATAATCGACTGGTGACAAATAATCATTAGCCGAATGAAGTCGCTCCCGATTATAAAATACCTCAATATATTCAAATATTGCCTGCTTTGCTTTACTCTGGTTTTGAATCGACAATGGTGCGTCAATTCAGTTTTCAAACTATGAAAGAAGCTCTCTGATACAGCATTGTCCCAGCAATTTCCTTTGCGGCTCATAGACTGAATTATGTTATGATCCGACAATATTTTTCTATGACTATCAGAGGCATATTGGCTACCTCGGTCAGTATGCCAAAGCAATCCATCCATTGGTTTACGCTTCCATATGGCCATCAGTAAAGCATCATTGACTAGCTTGGCTTTCATTCGCTCATCCATCGACCAGCCAACAATTTGCCTAGAGAATAAGTCAATGACAACCGCTAAATATAACCAGCCTTCCTTGGTGGCAATATAGGTAATATCACCCACATAGTAGCGATCAGGTTGAGAGACAGTAAACTCTCTTTCCAGTAAATTTGGAGATATACGCTTATTATGCTTGGAATTAGTCGTCGCTTTAAAGCGTCTCTTCGTTTACAAAACAAACCGGCTTTTCATTAATCGACCAATTCTCCGGCGGCTTATATGAACGCCTTTTCAGCCAGTTTTCTTTAAGACGACGGGTTCCATAAGTCTTGCGACTGTCTTCAAACAGTTTTTTAGCTGCTCAGTAAGCGCTTCATTTTCTTTCTCTCTATCCGTTTTAGGAGAGCTAACCCAATCATAATAGCAACTACGGGAAACATCCATAAACGGCACAGAATCGTTACCGGGTAATCTTTAGCCTGATCAGTTATCCATGCGTACTTCACAAAGTTTCCCTTGCAAAGTACGCTGTGGCCTTTTAATAAATCACGCTCCTGAATCACTTTGCCAATTCTTTTTCAGACGTTTTACTTCATCATAAATGTGTTCATCACTTCTATTGGCTACCGTCTTCACCGGTTTGGAATATTTACTGATCCAGGTATGTAGAGTATTTACATTAACACCTAGCTCCTGGCAGTCTGAGAAACAGGTTGATCCGTCTCATTAGCTAATTTGACAGCTGATTCTTTAAATTCTGATGTATAGCTTTTATTCGGTTTTTTTGTTTGATCATTCATTTTAGGTCACACTTTTTATCTTTTAGTTATTTTAAGTTGTGTGTCCGGTTAAGTATAGCCACATTAATTGTTAGTTGGTATGGCTTACAATTAGTATTAATAGAGATAGAAGATGCGGGTATTGCTTTTGCCACCATTCCTACCTGGCTCACGGTCATTATTATTCCATTAAGTTTTTTTATTATTTTTATCCGTTATCTGAGCATGGCATTGTTATTATTTATTGGCTACGAAGTTGATGATAATGCAATACAATAACATAACGACAAAAAGATCATTTGCTTTGCTCATTGGTTTTATACAATGATATTTCTTATTGTTCTTAGCCTCTTAGTGCTCGCCTGGTTTGGTGCCCCCCTATTCACCCTGATCTTATCCGTGGCAATCATTGGCTTTAGCGTTCAGGATGTCGATCTCACTGTTATTCCCATAGAATTTTATCGCATCACTAATACCCCGCTATTACTGGCACTGCCTTTGTTTACTTTTAGTGGCTATTTAATGGGTGAAAGTAACACCTCACATCGTATTGTGCGTTTATCCAGTGCAATCTTCGGCTGGTTACCTTCAAATTTAGTATTAATCACTCTTGTTACCAGCGCCTTATTTACCGCATTTACGGGCGCTACGGGCGTTACGATTGTTGCTCTGGGTGCTTTGCTTTACCCCGCATTAAAACAATCGGGTTATAGTGAACAATTTTCTTTAGGTTTAATTACAACATCCGGTAGCTTAGGGCTTCTACTTGCCCCCTCCCTGCCTTTAATCCTTTATGTTGTCATCGTTCAACAACTTGATTTAGACCAAAGCATCAGTATTAAGCAAGTCTTTCTCGCAGGTATATTGCCAACATTGCTGATGATATTTAGCTTGTTTCTATGGAGCATCTGGGTCACACGAAAAACTCCCATAAAACGATCAAAAGTCAGTTTTAAAGAATTAACCGCAGCATTAAATGAGTCCAAATGGGAACTTCCAATGCCGTTCTTTATCCTTGGGGGTATTTTCTCTGGTGTATTTGCTGTGTCAGAGGCAGCGGCAATCACAGCCTTATACATTATTATTGTTGAAGTCTTCATCTTAAAAGAAGTAAAAATTAGCCAATTACCCACAATCATCCAGCAATCGATGACCATGATAGGCAGTATTATACTTATTCTTGCCTGTGCGTTGGCGATGACTAATTATTTAATTGATGCAGAGATTCCGGTATTGTTATTTGAGTGGATCAATCAACATATTAGCAGCCCAATTACCTTTCTCTTATTATTAAATGTATTTTTATTAGTCTTAGGGGCTATTCTTGACATCTTTTCAGCCATTGTCATTATGTCGCCCATTATTGTACCTGTGGCGATTAATTTTGGTATTCATCCAGTGCATCTAGGGATGATTTTTCTGGCTAATATGCAATTAGGCTATTTAACACCACCGGTTGGGATGAATTTATTTATCGCAAGTTATCGCTTTAAGAAGCCTATTTTCGATATTTATCGCTCAACTATTGTTATGATGTTGATACTTTTGCTTTGTGTGCTTATTATTACCTATGTACCTGCCTTAAGTTTATTTTTTATAGAATAATTAAATAACAACCAACACAAAAATAACAATAACAATAACAATAACAATAACAATAACAATAACAATAACAATAACTCTTACACCAACAAGGCTCTAAATTTTATGAAAGTGTTGATAGTGGAACGCTCAAGGCTACAACAAACCGTATTATCACGCATTTTTTCTGGCGAAGGTGTCATCGTGTCAGTGGTCCATGATTATCATCATGCCTTACAGCGTCTTGCAGACGAAAAAATCGATATTGTCTGTACTGCCTATCAACTTGAAGCTGACAAAAGTGGTGTCGATTTAGCCACTGAAATCCGTAAAATAAAAAAATACCGCGACATACCAATAATGTTAATGGCTTCTAATATTAAACATTTATCAACACTTGATGCCTATAATGCGGGTGTGACAGAAATTTTTGATCGGTCAAACTTTGAAGAATTATCCAACAATATTCAGTCCTTATTAAATCGCCGCGTCTGTTCAATCAATGCACACATATTGTACATCGAAGACAGTAAAACTGCCGCCATACTGACGATGCGTGACTTAGAAGCTTGTAACATGACCTTTGATCACTATATTAGCGCTGATGAGGCAATTATTGCCTATAAAAACAATCAGGACATTTACGATATGGTTATCACTGATGTCGTGGTAGAGGGTAAATTGGATGGCCTGGGCTTTGTAAGAGAGTTAAGAAAAATAACGCCTGAAAATTATAAAATGCCGGTACTTGCCGTTTCAGGTCTTGATGATGTGTCACGACGAGTCGAATTATTACGCTCAGGGGCTAATGATTATATAGTCAAACCCTATGTTAAAGACGAGTTATTAGTCCGTGTAAAGAACCTGATAACCACCAAAAATTTATTTGATCAGGTTGAGATACAGCAAGATTTACTCTATAAACAAGCAATGCAAGATCACCTGACGGGTTTATATAATCGTCATGCAATGGAAACCTTACTCCCTAAGTTTTGTAGTTCTGCAATTCGTCACCAAAAACCCATTGGCATTCTATTTTTCGATATTGATCATTTCAAACAAGTTAATGATACTCATGGCCATCTTGTTGGGGATAATGTACTCATTCAAATGGGTAAATTGATTTTATCTAATTTTAGATCTGAAGATTTCAGCGCACGTTATGGTGGTGAGGAATTTATTGTTATTTTATACGATACGGATTATGAACAAACTTTGACCATCGCAGAAAAATTCAGAAAGAATATAGAGTTCCATGATTTCTCAGACATTAAAATCACCATCAGTATTGGTGCGATCAACACGTTTTTAAATGAAAACTCGGATATTAATGAACTGTTTAAGGTGGCTGATAAAATTCTATATGAAGCAAAAGAATCAGGCAGAAACAAAGTGTGTTCGTTTGATTTAACGAATAGGGCAAACTAAAGCATATTACATTCCAAGAGAATATTTTTTAGTGCCTCTAAAGGTTTGTTGCTTTGCGTGATTGGACGACCAATAACAAGATAATCCGAACCTGCCAATAAGGCCTGTGAAGGTGTCATAACACGTTGTTGATCGCCTATATTAGAACCTGCTGGTCTAACCCCAGGCGTTACTAGACAAAAGTCAGAACCAATCTGCTGTTTTAATTCAGTTACTTCTAAGGGTGAACAAACTACACCATCCAGCCCAGACTCATTTGCCAGCTTTGCCAAACGCAAAACCTGTTCTGCAGGCTCTATATCCAAGCCCACTTCTGCGATATCCTGACGATTAAGACTGGTCAAAATCGTGACCCCAATCAACAATGGCTGGTGCTCACTTTTTTCAATGGCTTCACGGGCATATTGCATCATTTTACGACCACCGGAGGCGTGAATATTGACCATCCACACGCCCATATCAGCAGCAGCTTGGCAGGCAGCTGCAACGGTATTTGGGATATCATGAAATTTGAGATCTAAAAAAACATCAAAGCCTTTATCAATTAACTTTTTAACTAATGCAGGGCCACAACGCACAAATAATTCTTTGCCCACTTTTAAACGACACAATTGGGGTTCAAGTTGATCCACTAAGGCCATTGTACTTGCTTCATCTTTAAAATCTAAAGCAATGATAATTTTTGGATCATGAATAGAAATCATAGTTTTTCCTAAATAATATAATAGCCAAAAGAGTCTATTCGCCTTCTATACCCTGGATGGGTTTTATAGAACTCCAGGACTTACAACTGGGGCAATTCCAGTACATCGACTTGACATGAAAACCACATTGCGTGCATTGATAGACAGGTTTGTTTTCTTGTAGTTTATTGGTGATTTCCTGCAAAATTAACAAATTGTCATGCGCTGTTCCTTTGGTGAAATCAAGGCTCATATCAATCAATGAACTTAAACCACGCAAAGAGGGTTTTTTTCTTAAAGATTCAACAATGAATAATGCAGCGGTCTTATCATCAACACGACTTTGAATTTGCTCAGCATAAAGTAAAATTGAGGTAATACCACCGTATTTATTGAGCACATATTCTAAATAGGTTTTAACCTCTTTATTATTACCCAATTCCTTATAACAGTGAATTAGAGGCTCTAATACTTCTGAAATCAGTAAAGGATCTTGTTGCTCAACTCTACGATAGGCACGTGTGGCGGCCTTACAATTGCCCAGTTTATGGTGTATTTCACCTTCTAGTATACTGGCACGTACGGACTGTTTATCTGTACCCAGTGCTTTTTTCACCAGCTTTAGTGCTTCTTTACTATTACCCGATTGATAATTCGCTAGGGCAAGCTCACAATAAAAGTGAGCAACTTGTAATGAATAGGATTTATTGATAGCAGATTCGAGTTTTTTGGCCGTAATAATAGCCTCACTCCAGTCATGTTCCTGTTCATAGATTGACAATAGATATTTTAACGCAGAAGGCACATGGGATTGTTTTTGTAATAATGCCTGAAATAGATTTTCAGCTCTGTCTAATAAACCTGCGTGCATAAAATCACGGGCTAATTCATAGAGTGCATCATTTCTTTTCGCTAAGCTTAAAGAAGGTTTGGCTATTACATTTTGGTGGATTTTTATCGCTTGTTCGACTTCACCTCTTTGCCGGTAAAGATTACCCAGAGAGATGTGTGTATCAACTGTTTCTTCACCCACTTCTAACATACCAACAAAAACATCGATGGCTTTATCGGTTTGTTCATTTAAAAGGTAGTTTAAGCCTTTAAAGTAATCAGAGCTGAGTAAGTAACTTGAAGCAGAGTCATTGCTGTCATTTTTTTTTCGTCCTAGGAAATAACCCAGCATGAAAGCAAGAATAACGAAGGGCAAAACAATAATTAAAGGTGTATTTTCCATCATATAACCTGAACAAGACTTAATCTTATCAAATGTGTTTTTCAGGCGCTTGTAATACGGTTACGGATTTTTCATCAACTTTCTTCAATTGACGTTGTGCACGGCGAACCTGATGTCTTAAACTAAAAATAACCATACTATTAATAATTGTCGCTAACAAAGCCCCTATCATAATAGCACCCACCAATAAGATTGATAGTGGTTGAGTCATACTGCCATAATAAAAATTAAATTGTACTGGTTCGGCGTTAACAATCGCAATTGCCACACCAAAAGCCATAAAGATAAGTAAAACTAATATGCTAAACAATCGCTTCATGTATTATATCCAATTCATGTCAGAGATAAGAGTCAAAATTGTTCTGTTTAAATCTATAATTTAGTCAGTTGACGGGTTTTCACCGATGTTCAGAAGTATAGTAAAAATAGAGGAAATTATCTTCTTTTTTTACTCATTGATGAAAAATAATAGACAAGGGAGAGTTTCTTAAGCACTGAGTTGGTATTAAATTGTCAATGAAGATATTGACTGATAATTTAATACCAACTAAGCTAAGCTTGATTTTAAATAGCATCGATATAGATGGTTAATCTGTTTTTAAGTATTTCGTTTTACAAATAGGTTGCTTTATAACAAATCACTCTATAACAAATCATTGTTTCGTGTTTTATTAACACGTTCACGTAATTCTTTACCTGGCTTAAAGTGTGGAACATATTTTGAAGCAAGAGTCACAGCATCGCCGGTTTTTGGATTACGCCCCGTTCTTGGTGGACGGTAGTGTAATGAAAAACTGCCAAAACCACGTATTTCTATTCGCTCACCTGTGGCAAGAGTTTGAGCCATGAGGTCTAGCATTGATTTCACCGCTAATTCAACATCTTTATAGGCTAATTGAGATTGTTTTTGAGCTAGCGCTTCAATCAACTCAGATTTTGTCATTGTTTATATTATCCTTAGGTCGATTGGTATAAGTGCGTCTATGATATTTGGGAAATCATAGTTACATCTTAATCCACAATATAATTTAATGCCCACCGTAAATTCCGCTTTTAACTTCCCCCTTCTTTAGAAGGGGAAAGCTCGAACGGATGGACAAAAATTAATTATCTGTATAATTTTATATTGATGAAAATCTTATTATCTATTTTTTGTTTGAGCCATTTTAAACAGGCTCATGACCTCCTGAAAAACCTCATCAATTGTTAATTCAGAAGTATCAATAATATGTGCATCTGCTGCTGCCACCAGAGGCGACGCACTACGGTTCATATCCCGCTCATCACGCTCTTGAATTTCCCTAATCAAGTCGGCGAGTTTAACATTATTTCCTTTCTCTATCAACTGCTTATAACGCCTTTTTGCTCGTTCATCTGCCGATGCCGTTAAAAAAACTTTGACCATTGCATCGGGAAAGATGCTCGTTCCCATGTCGCGACCATCGGCTATCAGACCAGGAGCTTGCAAAAATGCTTTTTGACGCTTAAACAATGCCTCTCTTACTTCAGGAATGGCAGCCACTTTAGAGGCATTATTGCCCGCCACTTCAGTTCTTATTTTTGCTTCGACTTCTTGACCATCGAGTAAAATACCACCCTCAGGTAAAAATTTAACGGCTAAATTTTCAGCAAGCTGTGCAACAGCATTGGTCTGATCAAAAGTAATCTCATTTAACAGACAAGCGAGTCCCGTTAAACGATAAAGCGCCCCACTGTCCAGATAATTCCAATTGAGTTCAGCTGCCACTAATGCTGAAATAGTTCCCTTTCCAACACCACCCGGGCCATCAATGGTAATTATAGGAATGTTATACTCTTTATTTTGCAGTTCAGTCATTAAGAACTCGCCTTATCATCACTGCTGTCTGAAGATGAACTGACGTTTAAACCCGTTTTTTGTGCCAAAGCAATAAAATCAGGAAAAGAGGTATTCACATTGGCACAGTCCTTAATAGTAATTGTGCCTTGAGCCGCTAAGGCCGCCATAGCAAATGACATGGCAATACGATGATCACCTAAACTATCAACCGTGCCGGAAGACATTGTGCCACCATTGATAATCATGCCATCATCCGTGCCTTGACAATCAATGCCTAAAATTTGCAAGCCATCAACCATCGCTTGAATGCGATCACTTTCTTTAACACGCAATTCTTCTGCCCCGGTCAAAATGGTTTGACCATCAGCACAGGCCGCCGCAATTGCAATGGCGGGAAATTCATCAATGGCAAGTGGCACTTGATCTTCGGGAATGTGAATGCCTTTAAGTCGGGCATAGCGAACACAAATATCAGCAACCGGTTCCCCACCCACTTCCTGCTCATTACTCAGTGTGATATCAGCACCCATTGCTTTGAGAATATTGATGACACCAATGCGCGTCGGGTTTATGCCCACATGTTGCAAGGTAATATCCGAGCCTTTAGCGATACTTGCTCCGACTATAAAAAAGGCTGTAGAAGAGATATCTGAAGGCACGTCTATATCGCAAGCTATGAGTTTACCGCCCCCCTGCAAACATATTTTACGCCGTTGCTCATCAATATTTTGTACCTCAAGCGTATAACCAAAACCTTGTAACATACGTTCAGTATGATCACGAGTGGGGGCTGGTTCTGTCACACAGGTCTCACCCTGCGCATATAGTCCGGCTAATAACACACAGGACTTAACCTGTGCACTTGCCATAGGCAAGGTATAGTCAATACCGTTCAGTTGGGTGTTATTATCTGACTTGATTGTCAGTGGTGCAGTGCCATTGGTATTGGGTTCTATATTGGCGCCCATTTGAATAACGGGATCGGTTACACGTTTCATGGGTCGGGTTGATAGTGATTCATCACCAGCCAAGGTCAGGTCAAAGCCCTGAGCAGCTAACAAGCCTGTCAGCAAACGCATGGAAGTACCGGAGTTACCTAAGTCTAAAGGTGCTGCAGGTGCTTTAAGTCCATGCATTCCTACCCCTTCGATGACCACATTACCGAATTTATCAGGCCCGGTAATATTCACCCCCATTGCACGAAAAGCTTTTAGGGTTGCCAGAGAATCTTCACCCTGTAAAAAACCAGAGATTTTCATGGTGCCTTCACTAAGCGAACCAAGCATTATAGAGCGATGTGAAATGGATTTATCGCCGGGAACACGAACCTGTCCGGTTAAACAACCGCCTGCTTGTGCGGTATAGGTAATACGTTGTTCTACTGACATAAGAATCCTAATGTATTTTTAATCTTATGCCTTAGCATAAGCTGCTTAATAATTGAGCTATAGTTTACGAAAAAAATAACTTAGTGCAAGTTTATAAGCGTATTTAAACTGAGTTCTGGATAATAATTAACACTATTGTTTAGTATGCGCTATTGTGATGCGCTTCGTTCCTCAGCAGCATCCTACTACCCTACAACAAACAACATTAAGTTATGACTTTAAGCCATTGTTTTTGAAGTTTTTCATTGACGCTGGCAATCACTTTTTTAGGTTTTAAGGATTCTTCAAAAATAGTATTTGATTGTTCCTCTTCACCAAAAGAGCAAGCAACACAATCAGCTTCTTCAGCAATTAATAAACCCGCCGCATAATCCCATAACATCTGTTTACCATGCACATAAATATGTCCTCTACCCATAGCCAACCAACACCAGTCTAGTGCAATAGAACCGAAACTGCGTTGTGAACGATAGGGAGGACGAGTGATAATTTGGCATGACAGTGTAGTGCATAGACGTTTAAAATCAACGAGTGCCAGACAATCTTTTAGCTGTTGTGGTTCATTAGAACGACCAATTAATTTGCCGTTCATATAAGCCCCCTGCCCTTTAAGGGCAGTAAAACACTCATCTCTTACCGGGTCATAGATTAAACCTAATTGAGTTTCACCATTTATAATTAACGCCAAAGAAATGGAAAAAAAAGGCAAACCCGCAGCAAAATTACTGGTGCCATCAATGGGATCAAGACACCAATAGCCCGTTTGATTATGTAAGAAAAATGATTCTAAAGCTTCACTGGATAATTCCTCAGCAAAAAATCCATAGTCTGGATACAATTCAAGTAGTTTCTTTTCTATGGCATCTTGCACACTGATGTCAGCTTCGGTGATTAAAGAGCCATCAGCCTTTGTTTGTGCCTTTACCTGCTGGTAAAACGGCATGAGAATCGTCTTAGAAACTTCTTTAACTATGTTTTCTATTGAATTGATTTCTGTCATTTATTCTTGTTTTATTTTTTGATTGGCATCGTTTTAAATTACAAATCATGTTGATAAGTATGATTAAAAAAATAAGCAATATCTGTCATCGATTGATAATGTTCAATGGCGATATTGGCTTTTTTAAAATCTAAAGCATCGGGATAACCACTGGCTTTTTCAGCTTTTATTTTTGCTTCATTGGCCCAGCGGATAACCCAGAGTGAAATTTCAGCAATCAGTGCTTTATCAATATTGCCAATAGCGGTTGATAATATCTGATAAAAGCCATTTCTTGATAATGAGGTATAAATATCTGCCAGCATTTGCACTTGATGAGTACGTAAGGCTTGCTCCAATTGCAGTATTTTTTCATCCATTAAGGATTGACGAGTTATTTCTGAGTGGGATTTAAGTATATTTTGTATCGCTCGATAATTATCAGCACCTTGTGAGTCACTGGAAAAACTACTGACAAAGGCTTCTAAAACGACCAAAGCCTCATGTATATTCGCTGCATTACGAGAACGTTTAATGATTTTTTTGCAAAAGGCATCCAGCTCGACCGGTTCAACTTTGAAAGCCAGTGAGTTATTTTTTGTCATTGTTCGAACCTGAGTTCATAAAGCTATCACGGCTCTGTTTAGCACGAGTAAACACCGCTTTTAACTTTTCACCATCACCTTTTACCAAGGCAGACCGTAATTCCTGCAAATCATGGCTAAAGTGATCTAAGTGTTCTAACAAGGCATCTCTATTGGCTAAACAAATATCCTGCCACATGACGGGATCACTGGATGCAATTCGAGTAAAATCTCGAAATCCCCCTGCGGCATTTTCAAAAATTTCTTGTTTTTCGTCTAAAGTTGTCAGTGTATTAACCAGTGAAAATGCTAATAAATGCGGCAGATGACTGGTGGCGGCTAAGACTAAATCATGGTGCTGCGCAGTCATTGTAACCACTTTTGCCCCGGCTGCCTCCCATAATTCTTGCACACACTCAAGTGCCGAAGCATTACTGTTTTCAAGTGGCGTGAGAATGACTCGGTGATCCTGATATAATTCAGCAAAAGAAGCTTCTACGCCACTGTTTTCGGTGCCGGCAATGGGATGACCGGGAATAAAATTTTCCGGCACTTCAGTAAAGACGGCTTTGGCTGCTGCTATAACACTGGACTTGGTGCTACCAGCATCGGTAATAATTGCATCAGCTTTCATTGCCTCTTTCACTTCAGTAAGAATTTGCTGAAAACTGCAAACAGGGGTGGCGATAAAGATCAAATCGGCCTGTTTAACGGCACTTTGGATATCCAGATAAAAATCATCAATAACACCCAGTGCTAAAGCTTTTTCAAGATTTTGTGTATTTCGACCACAGCCAATAATTTTTTCAATCATACCAGCACTGCGTATAGCACGAGCAAAAGAGCCTCCAATGAGCCCGACACCAATAATTGTTAGCTGCTTAATTTTCATTTGTCTGTGCTTAGCTTACCCAGTACGTTTTGTAAGGCATTAATGACTCGTTTATTTTCATCCATACTGCCCAGTGAAATGCGTAAAAACTCCGGCATTTGATAATTTGCGACTGGACGTGTAATCACACCTTCATAGAGTAGTTTTTCATAAATCTGCGCGCATTCAGTACCAATGTTGACACAAATAAAATTCCCCGCAGAAGGAATATAGTCTAAGCCAAGCTGGGTAAACGACTCAATCAGGTAATTCATTCCCTGCCAATTCAGTGCGGCAGACCGTTCAATATGATTTTGATCTGACAATGCAATAGCAGCCGCTTCCAAGGCAAAGGTATTATTATTAAAGGGTTGTCTCACTCGGTTTAACAGATCTGCAATTACGCTGGATGAAAAAGCATAGCCCACTCTAAAACTGGCCAAGCCATAAGCCTTGGAAAAAGTTCGGCTGATCACCAGGTTCTCAAAATCATATAAGACATTGAGCATGGATTGATACTGTTCGACATAAGGTGAGTCTACAGATGAAGCATATTCTTCATAAGCTTCATCGATGACAACAACAATATTAGCGGGTACTTGTTTAATGAAATTCAATAAATCCTTTGCCGATAAGCAAGTTCCCGTTGGATTGTTAGGGTTGGCAATAAAAATTAAGCGTGTTTTATCTGTAATCGCCTCTAGCATTGCATCAAGGTCATGTCCCCAATTTTTTGCCGGGGTAATAACAGCAGTAGCGCCCACAGCCTGAGTGGCAATTGGGTAAACGGCAAAGGCATATTGAGAAAAAATCACTTCATCATTTTGACCGGCAAAGGTGCGGGCTAATAAATCTAAAATATCATTAGAACCATTGCCGAGGGTTATTTGATTAACAGATAACTGCAATGGCTCTTTAGAACGAGAAGTTGAATTACGCGTTGAATTAAAAGCAGAATAAAATTCCAATAACTTGTTTTTTAGGACAAAACCATTGCCATCAGGGTATCGGGCAAGTTCCTGCGGATGCAGTAACATTTGTTGCAAGTAATCAACGACTTTAGGACTTGGTCCTAAAGGGTTTTCATTGGATGCAACTTTTACGACATTACTGACGCCATACTCTCGTTCTAGTTCTGCGATCGGTTTGCCTGGCACATAGGGCGTTAATTGTGCGACATAATCTACCGCTTTAGGCGAGGCCACTTCGCTGCTCATTATAAAACAGCCTTGGGATAAGAGCCGAGAATTTTTAATAAGCTGGCACGTTCCTTTATTGCAAGTAAGGCATTGGCAACAGCAGGCTCTGAACTGTGACCATCGACATCAATAAAGAATAAATATTGCCATAAGCCACTCTTTGATGGTCTGGACTCAATGCGAGTCATGGATAAACCATTCTCTGCGATTGGCTTTAACAAATTATATAAGGCGCCTGACTCATTAGCAGATGTCACCATAATTGAGGTTTTATCCGCTAACATTGTATCTTCTGTATTCGCACTTGACTCGACTACTTGTTTGCCTAAAATGATAAAGCGCGTGGTATTATCCAGTTCATCTTCTATTTTTTCAGCCAGGACATTGAGCTTATATATTTCTGCAGCCGTTTCACTGGCAATAGCCACTGCACCGACTTCATTAGAGGCTAAACGAGCTGCTTCAGCATTACTATTGACCGGGATACGTTCAATACCGGGTAAACGATTATCAAGCCAATCCCGGCATTGCGCTAAAGACTGTTGATGAGAATAAACTTTAGTGATAGTGCTTAGCATACTAGAATCATCTAAGGTGATAGCATCCTGTTGCCCCATTAAATAATGATGGATTCTTAATGAAACTTCACCACAGATATTTAAGGGCGAGTCAATGAGCATATCCAAAGTATGACTGATAACACCTTCAGTGGAATTTTCCACCGGTACTACGCCATAATGACAAGAATCGGCTTCTACCTCACGAAATACCTCATCAATGCCGGAAAAAGGCATAGTGAGAACTGAATGACCAAAGTGTTTTAAGGCTGCGGCTTGGGTGAAAGTACCCTTAGGACCTAAAAAGGCAATTTTCATCGGTTGTTCAAGTGCTAGACAGGTAGACATGACTTCCCGAAATAAACGTGCCATTTCTTCATCACTAATCGGTCCGGTATTACGATCCATTACTTTACGTAATACTTGAGCCTCACGCTCGGGTCGATAAAAAATGGCGTTTTCACCCTCTTTTAACTCAGCCATTTTGACATCGGCTACTTTTTTGGCACAACGGGCACGTTGATTCAGTAACAACTGGATTTGCTGATCCAGTTTATCTATTTCATCGCGAATGGGTATAAGATCGTCACTCAAGACTCTATTTCCTTAATAAAAATCGTAGGATTGACATTTTATCATAAAATCGATCTGCAATTTATAACAAATGTAATCTGATTAATTTAATGTCCGTACTGCCAACACCCCTTTAATATTTTTTAGGGTGTCAACCACGTCATTATCCACACAATTATTAACATCAACAATTGTATAGGCTAAATCACCCTTGGATTTATTGACCATATCAAGAATATTAAGACCAGCATCGGCTAACAGAGAGGATATTTGCCCGAGCATATTCGGTACATTCGTATTTGCAATGGTGATGCGATAGCAACTTTCAGATTTGGGCATATTGATTTCAGGGAAGTTCACAGAGAGCTTAATATTGCCATTTTCAAGATAATCTCTCATATTTTCAGAGACGATAATGGCGCAATTATCTTCCGCATCCTGTGTGGATGCACCGAGATGAGGTAAGGTCACCACATTAGGCACATCTTTAAGGGTGTTATTGGCAAAATCATTGATATAACCGTATATATCGCCTGATTTAAGCGCTTCAACCATGGCTTCGTCATCAATAATGCCATTTCGAGCAAAATTAAGTATCGTTACACCCTTTTTTAATCGTTTGATTCGTTCAGCATTAAGCATATTACGAGTGACATCAATCAAAGGCACATGAAAAGTGAGAAAATCGACTTCTGGCAACATGGCATCAAAACTAGCAGTCTGCTTAACACTGGATGAAATCATCCAGGCACCTTCCACTGTCAAGCCGGGATCAAGGCCAATAACTTTCATACCCAGATCTTCGGCCACCTTAGCAATCGCACGTCCTATGGCACCTAAACCAACCACGCCAAGAGTTTTACCTGGCAACTCAAAACCACCGAAGTTTTTCTTCCCTGCTTCAATGGCCTTAGAGATTTCTTCATCACTACCTTCCTGACTTTTAGCAAATTCCCAAGCTGGGCCGATATGACGTGCTGACATAAGCATTCCGGCCAACACCAGCTCTTTGACAGCATTGGCATTAGCTCCAGGCGCATTAAAAACAGGAATACCCCTAGCACTCATTTTATCGATAGGAATATTATTAACCCCTGTGCCTGCACGACCAACGGCTTTTAAGCTTGTCGGAATTTCCATATCATGCATTTTGAATGAGCGTAGCAAAATACCATCAGGGTTTTGTATTTCAGAGGCAACCTCATAGTTTTCTCGTGGTAATCGTTCAAGACCTGCCACAGAAATATTATTTAAAGTCAAAATTTTATTCATAATAAATGATCGCATCCTTTAAAAAATCGTGACGTTTATTCATCTTTTTTTAAAGGTTTTGCTGTATCAAAAAAAGATGAACAAACTCTAGAGAAGTGGGGGAAGGTAATTAAATTTTCAATTGAATTATTAACTATTAGCCTGAGCAAATTCATTCATAAATTCAACAAGTGTATCAATACCTTCTTCTGGCATGGCATTATAAATACTGGCACGCATACCACCGACAGAGCGATGACCTTTTAGTGTTGCCAGGCCTTTTTTTGCAGCCTGTTCAAGAAATTCAGCATCGAGTGAAGCATCTTTTAAGGTAAAGGGAATGTTCATCCAAGAACGATAACGTATTTCAACTGGATTGGCATAAAAATCACCCTTATCAATCGCAGCATACAGTTTTTCTGCTTTGGACTTATTAATAGCACTAATGCCTTCTAAACCACCCTTTTCCAATAACCATTCAAATACTAGTCCTGCCAGATACCAGCTATAGGTTGGTGGTGTGTTATACATAGAATCAGTCTCAGCATGTGTCTTATAATTCAACATGGTAGGTGTCATAGCAGATGCATTACCCAATAAGTCTTCACGAATAATAACCAATGTTAAACCGGCAGGGCCAACATTTTTTTGTGCACCAGCATAGATCATGGCAAACTTTGATACATCAATCGGACGCGATAAAATAGTGGATGACAGATCAGCAATAAGAGGTACATTGCCAGTATCAGGAATGTAATCAAATTCGACGCCGCCAATGGTTTCGTTTGGCGTATAGTGAACATAGGCCGCATCGGGATTCAGTGTCCAGCTGGAAAAATCTGGTATCGTTGTAAAGCCTGAATCTTCAGAGCTTGCAACCACATTCACAGTACAATATTTTTTTGCTTCAGCAATCGCTTTTTTAGACCACATACCTGTATTAACATAGTCTGCGCTGGTTTTATCACCTAAAAGATTTAACGGAATGGCAGAAAATTGCTGGCTTGCACCACCTTGAAGGAATAGCACTTTATAATTGTCCGGGATGGACATTAGGGTTCTTAGATTGGCTTCAGCTTTGCTGGCGATAGACATGAAGGCTTTACCACGATGGGATATTTCCATCACGGACATGCCTTCATTATTCCATTCGAGCATTTCTTCACTGGCTTTTTTGATTACGGCTTCGGGGATCATGGCAGGTCCCGCACTAAAATTGAAAACTCTAGACATCTTTTATCCTTTTAGGTTTAAAAATAAAAAAAATGAGGTAACAGATCAAATAAGCAATTTACATTTGTAGGATGTGGTGAGTATAACGAACCGCATCAAAGACGCATATTTAAAACCATTGATGCGGTTCGTTCCTCACCACATCCTACGTCTGAGGTGTAAACTAAGGTTTGAACTGTGCCAAAATGAGTGCGAACAATATAATTATTAGGATCGTAGGTGGGCAAAAAAGCGTGCCCACCCTACAAATCTAGTCGTCTGAGTCTTCAGGCTTGGAAGACTCAGGAGTATCCGAATCAACTGCAGGTGAAGATTCAATCTCTTCACCTTCAACTACCTGACCTTCAAGAGGCTCACCATCAAGTGCTTCATCATCTTCATCAATCACGGTTTCACAAACACGTTCGATTTGTACGAGTTTTTCACCCTTAGTTAAACGAATTAAGCGTACGCCTTGGGTATTTCGACCGACTACTGAGATTTCTGTTGAACGGGTACGAACAATGGTGCCTCCATCAGTGATCAACATGATTTCGCTGCATTCATCTAATAAACAAGCACCAACCATAGCACCATTACGATCGGATGTTTTGATGGCTAATACGCCCATACCACCACGACCTTTAACCGGATACTCGGAAATCTTGGTACGTTTTCCATAACCGTTTTCGGTAGCCGTTAGCACATAACGATCTTCACATTCCGGTGGCACAACAATCAATGATACGATTTTCTGTTCGCCATTGAGCTTAATGCCTCTTACGCCCGTGGCAATACGCCCCATAGAACGAACCAGTGATTCATTAAAGCGTATGGCCTTGCCTTCAGTGCTAAACAACATAATATCTTGCTGACCATCGGTCAATTGCACATCAATTAATTTATCACCTTCGCGCAATTCAATCGCACGAATACCATTAGCCCTAGGGCGAGAATAATCTAATAATGGCGTCTTTTTAACTGTGCCGTTAGCGGTTGACTGTAGTATGAACTGCCCTTCAACAAACTCTTTAATCGGTAAAATAGCATTGACTTTTTCACCTTCTGATAAGGGCAGAAGGTTAATAATGGGGCGACCTCTGGAGCCGCGACTTGCCAAAGGCAATTCATAGACTTTCTTCCAATAGACCTGACCTGCATTGGTAAAGCATAAAATAGTATCATGACTGGAAGCCACAAAGAGCTTATCGATGAAGTCTTCATCTTTCATTGAAGTGGCTGATTTACCACGACCACCACGACGTTGGGCTGCATAATCAGCTAAAGGCTGAGTTTTTACATAACCTTCATGTGACAAGGTAACCACACGTTCTTCTTCTGTGATCATGTCTTCCATGTTGAGATCATCTTCTGATTCGCGGATCTCGGTACGACGTTCATCACCGTATTGTGCTAATACCGCTTCAAGTTCTTCGCGAATAACACCCATTAATACTTCATGACTGCCTAAAATAGTCAGATACCATTTGATTTGCTCAATGATTTCTTTGTATTCGCTAACTATTTTTTCGATTTCTAGACCGGTTAAACGATGTAAGCGTAAGTCTAAAATAGCTTGAGCTTGAACCGGTGATAGATGATAGCCATCATCTGAAAGACCGTATTGTTCCTCCAGACCATCAGGACGTGATTGCTCACCACCACCTGATAATAATTCTTTCACCAGACCGGGTTCCCAAGGACTGGCAATGAGTTTCTCTTTTGCTTCTTGAGGATTAGCTGACTCTTTAATGGCTTTAATTAGCGGGTCAATATTTGCTAAGGCGACGGCCTGGCCTTCAAGAATGTGCGCTCTTTCACGGGCTTTTCTCAGTTGATACACCGTACGACGGTTAACAACTTCACGACGATGGCGGATAAATTGTTCAATGAGTTCTTTGAGATTGAATAATTTAGGCTGACCATCAACTAGAGCAACCATGTTAATGCCGAAAACATTCTGCATAGCCGTGTGTTTATATAAGGTATTCACTAAAACATCAGTGGATTCACCGCGTTTTACTTCAATAACCATACGCATGCCGTCTTTATCGGACTCATCACGCAGTTCTGAAATACCTTCAATTTTCTTTTCTTTAACCAGTTCGGCAATGCGTTCAATCAAACGTGCCTTATTCACCTGATACGGCAGCTCTGTCACCACGATACGCTCGCGGCTATTTGGCATTTCTTCGATTTCTACTCGTGCTCTAACACGAATACGACCACGCCCGGTATGATAGGCTTCGTGTATGCCACGTGAACCATTAATGATACCAGCAGTTGGAAAATCAGGGCCGGGAATGATTTTTATTAAATCAGGGATAGTAATATCTGCATCATCAATAAAGGCTAAACAGGCTGTCACCACTTCGGTCATATTATGCGGTGGAATATTTGTAGCCATGCCCACAGCGATACCAGAAGAACCATTAATCAGCAGGTTGGGTATTTTTGTCGGTAAAACGACGGGTTCGTGTTCTGATTCGTCATAGTTGGCAGTAAAATTGACGGTTTCTTTGTCAATATCAGCGAGTAATTCGTGGGAGATTTTCGCCATCCGCACTTCGGTATAACGCATAGCAGCAGGTGAATCACCATCAACCGAACCAAAGTTACCCTGACCATCGACGAGCATATAGCGCAGAGAAAAATCCTGCGCCATACGAACGATGGTGTCATACACAGCTGTATCACCATGAGGATGATATTTACCGAGGACTTCACCAACAATACGTGCTGATTTTTTATAGGGTTTATTGAAATCCATGCCCGCTTCGTGCATGGCATATATGACTCGTCGGTGAACCGGCTTAAGGCCGTCGCGAACATCTGGGAGGGCTCGTCCTACAATTACGCTCATCGCATAATCCATATAGGACTGCTTCATCTCATCCACAATATTGATATGGAGGAGTTCTTTTGCAAAATCTGACATTGAGTGCTTATCTATCCGTTTTTTATGATTTTTCTCAGCAGACTAGAGTCACGATTTAAACTGTATGATGGATTAAAATTTAACTCAAAATAACAACTAAAACAGGTACTCTAAAAACTGCATTATATTAGCACAAATCAACCGCCTATGGTGCTTAAATTACTAATTAATGATGATATTTTTGACATTTATTAGGCATTTGTCATTAATCGCTGCATTTTATCAAGATTAGGCTTTAATACGACTCCTTTTTCAGTCACTATCGCATCCACTAATTCTGCTGGCGTCACATCAAATGCAGGGTTTCTGGCCTGCGCTCCCCTTGCTGCGACAGTTTTACCACTACAAGTCAAAACTTCCTCTGTCGAGCGCTCTTCAATCGGTATTTCATCACCACAAGTAATATTCATATCAATCGTAGTGGTTGGAGCCACCACCATAAATTTAATGCCATGATAGCGAGCTAAAATTGCCAAGGCATAAGTACCAATTTTGTTTGCTACATCACCATTTGCGGCAATTCTATCTGAACCGACAATAATCCATCGTATGGCTTGTTCAGTTTTATCTTGCTCGGCCTTGTCTTGCTTAAGCTGTGAGGTCTTAATTAAATGTGCGGCAGCACCTTCCACCAATACTGACACAGGGATATCATCATGAACCATTTCCCAGGCGCTAAGACGTGCACCTTGTAACCAAGGACGTGTCTCATCAGCATAAACATGACTAATTTTCTTATGCTTAAAGGCACTTCTAATCACCCCTAAGGCAGTACCATAACCTCCCGTTGCCAAAGCACCTGCATTACAATGCGTCAGCACAGCACAGGGCTCTTCAATTAAACTGGCACCTAGTTCACCCATTTTAACATTGGCATCAATATCATCCTGGTGAATTTTTTTGGCCAGGCTTAATAGGGTAGCGATGGGGTCAGCAACATCGATACTTTTAATGACCTCACGTAGCAAATCAATCGCCCAAAACAAATTAACTGCAGTGGGACGCGATTGTGCCAGAATTTGTAAGTCGGCTTCAATATTTTCCTTCCAGTTGATGGGGTCATCGTTAAATCGTTGTCGAGCGGCGACCACAATGCCATAGGCTGCGGTAATTCCAATGGCGGGTGCACCACGCACAACCATATCAGTAATAGCCTGTGCAATGGCCTGAACATCGTTGAGTCGAATATAGGTAAACTCATCCGGCAATAAGCGTTGGTCGAGTAATTGCAGGCAGTCATCCTGCCATAAAAAAGGTTTTATTGCGTCATAAGCTTGAGTGCTCATAAATATCCCTTATATTTATCGTGTTCTTAGAATAATCCTAAAATAATCAGTGCATAAGGCGCTCGCAGTAGGTTCAACTGATTTTTTTAGGACAATGGAGGCTTTATTTAATTGCTGGTCTATCTTATGATCATTTTCAGATAAGATGTAAGCTACTGGGTATAAAAGTCAATTATAACAAAAAAGAATACTATGAAATCACAATTGGTCGATTCTATAATACATGCTCGTTGGATAATCCCCGTTGAACCTGATGAAACAGTCTATGAGAATCATTCCCTAGTTACGCATCAGGGAAAAATTCTTGATATTTTAACCACCAAGCAATGCAAAAAAAAATATCATAGCCTGACCGAGCATCATCTTAACACCCATGCCCTTATCCCCGGCTTTATCAACACCCATACCCATGCATCAATGAGTCTCATGCGCGGGATGGCTGACGATTTGCCACTGATGGAATGGCTAACCGATCACATTTGGCCTACTGAGGCTCAATGGGTCAATTATCAATTTGTTAAAGAGGGTACTGATTTAGCCATTGCTGAAATGCTTCGTGGCGGTACGACAACCTTTAATGATATGTATTTCTTTCCTGACGCAGTGGCAAAGTCAGCCGATGAAGCAGGTATTCGAGTTTCACTCGGCTTAATTATGATTGATTTCCCCTCTGCTTGGGCAAAGGACAGTGATGATTATCTCCACAAGGGGCTGGAATTACATGAGCAATATCGGCATCACCCTTTAATATCCACCGCCTTTGCACCACATGCGCCCTATACGGTTTCAGATGAACCTTTGCAACAAATTAAAACCTATGCAGAAAAGTTGGATATCCCTATTCATATCCACCTGCATGAAACCCGCGATGAGGTCGAACAAGCGATTACTAATACTGGCATTCGCCCCATCGCAAGACTGGAAAAATTAGGCTTATTATCACCGCTTCTTGTTGCGGTTCATATGACCCAACTTAAAGATGATGAAATTGAATTATTACAGCGCTATGGGGTTAACATTGTGCATTGCCCTGAGTCTAACTTAAAATTGGCCAGTGGATTTTGCCCTATTGGGCGATTATTCCGTGCCAAGATCAATGTGGCTCTAGGGACTGATGGTGCTGCCAGCAATAATGATTTAGATATGCTCAGTGAAATGCGTACCGCTGCCCTACTGGCCAAAGCTGTTGCTGAGGATGCCTCAATTATTCCTGCGCACACGGCATTAAAAATGGCGACTTTAAATGGTGCAAAAGCATTGGGCTTGGATAGTGTTACCGGTTCTTTAAGTAGAGGTAAATCTGCTGATATGTGTGCCATTAATTTGCACACTATTGAAACACTTCCGGTGTTTAGTCCTATTTCTCAGATTGTCTATTCATCCAACAGAGAACAGGTCAGCGGTGTCTGGGTTCAGGGCAAGCATTTATTGAATAATCGACGTTTAACGACGCTTGACGAAGAACAGATTAAGGACCAGGCCATTATTTGGGCAGAAGCAATGCAGGCCAAAAAACCACAGAATAAATAATAGATGTTTCGACTTTTATAGAAAAATTTACGATAATAGTTAACATGTTCTTTTTATATACCGAGAAATCATGACTGCAACGCAAGCACAAAATAGCACAGAATCTGATGCCAAGTCTCATTATAATAATGTCGATCCGCAGGAAGTGGCCAAATTTGAAGCCATGTCTACACGCTGGTGGGATAGAGAGGGTGAATTCAAACCCCTGCACGATCTTAATCCTGCCCGTTTGGATTATATAATTCAACGCGCCAATGGTATCGAAGGTAAATTAGTATTAGATGTCGGCTGCGGTGGCGGTATTTTATCTGAAAGCATGGCGCATGAAGGGGCTAATGTCACAGGCATCGATATGGGTGATGCCAATCTGACCATTGCCAAAATGCATCTTTATGAATCCGGTGAAAAAGTCACCTATAAAAAAATAACAGTAGAACAACTTGCCGAACAACAGGCTGGAAAATATGATGTAGTCACCTGCCTTGAGATGCTTGAACATGTCCCAGATCCGGCGTCAATTATTGCCGCCTGTAATAAACTCGTCAAAACTGAGGGCGATGTCTTTTTCTCCACCGTGAACCGTAATGCCAAATCTTATGCAATGGCCATTATTGGTGCTGAATACATTATGAAGTTATTGCCCAAGGGCACTCACGACTTTAAAAAGTTTATCCGCCCATCAGAGATGGATCGTTGGATACGCGATGCGGGATTAAAGACCCAGCATATTTCCGGCATGGACTATAATCCCATCACTGGTGTTTGCAATCTTAGCTCAAATGTCGATATCAACTATCTTGTTCATGCGCGTAAAGATATTTCTTAGCACCTTTGATTCCTAATTTTAAGAAAAAACCATGATAAAAGCAGTCCTATTTGACTTAGATGGCACCTTTGCCGACACCGCACCTGACTTGGCTGCCGCCTTGAATCAAGTTTTAATCGAAGAAGGCAAGCCACCTTTGAATTATGAAATCATCCGCCCTGTTGTCTCACACGGTGGTATCGCACTTATCAAACTTGGCTTTAACTTTGACGAGCAACATATTGATTTTGAAAGGCTAAAACAACGATTTTTAGCTATTTACGAAGCCAATATCGCTGAGTTAACACGGGTTTTTGATGGCATTACAGCATTATTAGAAATACTCAAAGAAAAAAATATACCGTGGGGAATTGTTACTAATAAGCCTGGCTGGCTCACTGATCCCTTAATGCAACAAATGGGCTATGCACAATCCGCTGCAACCATCGTCAGTGGCGACACGACTGCACAAAGAAAACCCCATCCGGAACCGCTATTTTACGCTTGTAAAGAAATGGCTTGTGAGCCTGATGAGTGTATTTATATAGGGGATGCAGAACGCGATATTATCGCTGGCAATGCTGCAGGAATGCTCACTTTAACAGCCTTATTTGGCTATATTGAGGCAACAGACAAACCGGAAAATTGGGGCGCAGATGCAATGATTTCACACCCTAAAGAAGTTGAAGCGTTTCTTAATCGCTAAAAAGCGTCTTCTACTGCTTTCTTTGAATCATTATACATTTCCTGACTTTTTTTCGACACATCCTTTTGCAGTTCGTTAAACTTTTCACTAAATTCTTTCATACTGCTTTTATCTGCAAATGGGTTGGTCATCAATGGTTGATCCTTGCCTAAATTCACACCAAGCCATAGGCCGATTATGCCACCAATCAATAAACCTAATAATAAATCTTTCATAACACTAAATACCTCAAACATCTTCGCTTATTTAAAAGCCTCAGATTAAACTTTAGTTGAGTTAAAATTGAACAAATTGTTCAAAATAAAAAATTACTTTGCGCTTTATAATTATTCTTTGTAGACTGAGTATATTACACAATAGTTAAAGATGTGAACCTAATTCTTTCTTTTTTATATAAAATAGTCGATCAATGCCAAGTTCTGAGCAAAATATTCTACAGGCCTATCAATATTGTTTATCACTGGCTCACAGTCACTATGAAAACTTTCCTGTGGCTTCAAAGCTACTCAATAAAAAAATACGCCTGCCTGTTTCTGCCGTCTATGCCTTTGCCCGTACGGCTGATGATTTTGCCGATGAAGGCAATCAAAGTCCCAAGGAACGCTTACAGGCATTAAATGAGTATCAGAAGGAACTGGAACAAATCAAGCTAGCAATAGAAAACCATAATAATAAGCCTCAACAATCCTCTAAGTTGTTTTTCTATCCCAGCAACAATCCCATTTTCACAGCCTTAGCCGATACTATTTATAAATTTACTATCCCCGTACAGCTGTTTGCTGATTTAATTCAAGCATTCAAACAAGATGTCACGACAACACGTTATGCAGATTTTAATGAAATTCTCGACTATTGTCGCCTAAGTGCCAATCCAGTGGGGGGTATTTTATTACATTTAAATACTAGCGCCACGGCTGAAAATCTAAAAAATTCTGATGCTATTTGCACGGGACTGCAACTCATTAATTTTTATCAAGATATCGCCCAAGATATAATAGAAAATGATCGCTTATACTTACCAACCAAAGAGTTAGAAGATCATCAGATCAGTATTGATGAGCTGCGTCAACAAATTAACAATGAACATACTCATCAATTACTCACACTACAAATTCAACGTGCCAAAACACTCTATCATTCAGGCGCTCCACTTTGCACCGCACTCAAAGGGCGTTTTGCCATTGAAATCCGTATGATTTTTTTTGCCGGGAAACTGATTCTGCATAAGCTTGAACAAAATACCAATAACATTTACCTTCGTCCACGACTCACTCGACGAGATAAATTAAAGATTTTATGGCAGGCTTTATTTTCAAATCCTTAAACGAGTACATCCTTAAAGCATTAACACCCTTAAAGCATTCACAGCCTTAAAACATTCAGTATCATTATTTTACTTGCGTTTATCTCAGTAAATACAGACAATAATCAACATTTAAATAATAAATGATTATTCCATGCCCTCTATCGATCAAGCCAATACAATATCCTCTACCTCATCAGTCCGTAAACGCTTAACGCGAGATATTACTCTACTGGTATTGTTATTAATCTCATTTTTTATTGCCCTCTCCTATTTTTATTCAAAACAAGTTCAGGAAAATATTACTCAGGCAATTATGACTTCAGCCAAAAAGCTGGTGGTTGATAAGAGTCATCAATTATTTTTACCCATAAATAATAATTTAGTTTTATCTCGAAAATGGGCTGAATTTGAAACATTAACCCCAGAAATGCATGAAGTTTTTAATAAACGCTTTATCCCTGTCATGGAAACCCTACCGCAAATTGCCTCAGTGATTTTGGCAAGCTCCGAAGGCGATGAGTATTATTTCACTCGCAAAGACGATAATTGGTTATCAAGACACACCAGTCCAAGCAAATACGGTGATGATAAAGTTTTATGGCAACTTTGGAATAGTAATAACAAACTCATCAAGCAATGGCATGAAAAATCTAACTATAAACCCCAGCAACGTCCCTGGTTTAAATTGGCACTGACAACGAATAAAAAAAATCACATCAAATGGACGCCGCCCTATACTTTTTATACCCAGGAAACACCGGGAGTCACTGGTGTCACACATTGGAAAAGTGAAACCAAAAATGGCAAAAGTATCGACTACATTCTAGCCTTTGATGTCACCTTCGCTGATATTGCTCAGGCAATTTCCAGTGTCCATGTTGATGACAATGATATCTCCTATCTCATCAGCCCCAAGGGTGAAGTCATATTACCCCCAGGGAATCATCTAAACATTAAAGGCACTCCTTCAAAAGGCAGTATGTATATCCCCGGTAGCGAAAGCAACTATGTCATATTTGATTCAGTCAACAACTGGCTAAAACAGCAACGAAAATTAGATAAATCACATAGTTTTAGCCGTAATGGTAAACGCTGGTGGTATAAAATCTTTGTGCTGGATATTTATAGTAATGCCATCTACGCAGGTGTCATTGTGCCAGAAAAAGACTTAGTTGCCGTGCTCAATGACAATCTACGCTTTATTATCACCGGTATCCTGTTTTTACTGATCATTGCCGTGATTATGGCCAATATATTAGTCAAAAAGTATGCTCATCAACTCAAGGATGTGCCCAAAACACGTATATCAACACAAGATTTCACCAATGAAATCTATCATTTGCTCAGATTAGGTGAAAGTGAAACCCTAGAATTCAAATCCACTATGCGCAGAAACCTCAAAACCAATAAAAATGGCAAAGAAATTGAAATCGCCTGGTTAAAAGGTATCGTCGGTTTTATGAATACTCATGGAGGCATTTTATTAATTGGTGTCGATGATGACTCGAATATACTGGGGATAGAAGTGGACAACTTTGATAATGAAGATAAAATACTTTTGCACTTTAAAAATCTACTCAGCCAACATATTGGCCTAGAGTTTTCAAATTTTATCAACCTTATTATCAATCAGATTGAAGGCAAGACCATCTTGGTCATTGAGTGTGAACGTGCTGATCGCCCGGCATTCTTATACAATAAAAACAGTGAGGATTTTTACATCCGTAGCGGCCCTGCAAGTGTGCAACTTAGCGTGAGCAAAGTGCTTAAATACGTTAGAAATCGTTATTGAGTCGCTTCAAAATCCATTTGAATACCGACAGCCATGCCTGCTCTGGAAAATTTTCCATGATAACGACGTGCTTTCTCTAAATCATTGGTTTTTTTGATTACTACACGACTTGGAACATCACCAAAGAATTTCTTTTCGACTTCATCGTTGCTAAGGCGGGTAATACTTTCAAGATTTTTTATAACTTGATCTTTTTCAAAGCCCGTGACAATTTCTCCCATAAAAACTACAGAATAATTCACTTCTTTATCAATAGCAGACATCAACTTTGGCTCCTTTATAACTATTTACCACACAGGAAACATATAACTGACGGCATTTCTTGTATTATTTCATTAAAAATGATGAAAAAACATCTGTTTCCTATTAAACAGCGCTTTCACATCTTATAATAGTTCAAATTACGTTAAAGTAATGTGAAACATGATAGAAATTCTACATTTTTTTATCGTAAACTGTGAATCTATCCTAATTTTAAAGAATAATTCAAACTCAAATGACCCCAGACGAATATTGCCAAGACAAAGCTCAACAAAGTGGTTCCAGTTTCTATTATAGTTTTTTATTTCTAAATGAAACTCAACGCCAGGCGATGATAGCCTTATACGCATTTTGTCGAGTCGTCGATGACATTGTTGATGAATGCACTGAACCGATGATTGCCGCCAATAAACTGCAATGGTGGCGTGAAGAAGTTCATCATCTTTTTCATGATCAGCCCAGCCACCCTGTGTCTCTGGCACTAAAGACCAGTCTAAAACACTTTCCCCTGCAAGAAGAATATTTTCAGGAACTCATTAGTGGCATGGAAATGGACTTAAATGATACCCAATATGCCAATTTTGAAGATTTATCGGTGTATTGTTATCGTGCTGCGGGTGTCGTTGGCTTGCTCACCATTGAAATCCTTGGCTATAAAGGTCAATCCACACCTGAATACGCTCGAAATCTTGGCATTGCTTTGCAACTGATTAATATATTGAGAGATGTTAAAGAAGATGCTCTCAGAGGACGTGTTTACCTGCCTAAGGATGAAATGACTGAATTTGCTGTTACGCCCGAAATGCTCCTAAATACTGAGAATACACCCCAAACACTAGCACTATTTGCCCATCAGGCACAACGCGCCCAGCATTATTATCAAAAAGCATTTTCCCAACTAAATGAAAAGGATCGGTTCTCCCAAAGAACAGGCATTATTATGGCGGAAATTTATTATGCACTGCTGAAAAAGATTCAAACTAAGCATTTTCCGGTGTTAAAGAAACGCGTCAGTATTAATAAATTAAAAAAGCTTTGGATAGCTTGGACAACCGCTCGTCGTGAGTACAAACATGCACAATCACTTAAATCCTGATTTAGTATGAAAAATACCCACGATATCATTATCGTCGGCGCGGGTTGGAGTGGGCTTGCCTGTGCAATCACTTTAGCAGAACAGGGATATCACGTTTGTATTCTTGAATCGGCACAACAAGCTGGCGGTCGAGCAAGAGGCGTACAATTTAAACACTTTTTACCCAGGCAAACACTTGATAATGGTCAGCATATAATGCTGGGGGCATATCATTCAACGTTAGCACTGTTCAAACTCATTGGTGTTAATACCGATATACAGTTACAGCATGAAGCATTGCAATTAGCCATGTATACTTCAAAAAAGCAACCGTCTAAACACCCGTATATTCATTTAAAAGCCGCTTCCCTACCCTCCCCTTTGCATTTATTGTCAGGTTTAATGTTCATGCAGGGCGTTAGCTTTTCTGAACGACTATCCTTAATAAAAATGGCATTGATGCTTGCCATAAAACGCTATAAACTCAAATACGACATCAGTGTGCTGCAACTGCTAAAACAGTATGCTCAATCAGAAAAAGTCATTGCGGCATTATGGGAGCCACTATGCCTCGCCTCTTTAAATACGCCTATTCAATATGCTTCAGCCCAGGTTTTTCTGAATGTTTTGAAAGATAGTTTTAGCCATAAGCAAAGTGATTCCAGTCTCATTTTTCTTAAAAATAATCTTAGTACTCTTTTTACTTCACCAGCAATTGATTTTATTAAGAAACATAATGGGGAAATTAAATACACGGAAAAAGTCTTACAATTTTCCCCCACAAAGTATCAATCCTTGATAGTCACTACGTCAAAGCAGCAATATTCTTGTCATACTTTAATTTTAGCCACGCCAGCACATATCACTAATACGCTAATAAATGCACAATCGCCCATTAGTCAACAAAACATTCTAATACCTGGTCATGCCTCTCTAAAATTTAATTATGAGCCTATTTGCACAGTCTATCTACAATACCCTCCCGATACAGAATTGCCTAGCACAATGGTTGGCTTCTTTAATACCACAATACAATGGGCTATTGATCGACGTTTATGCAATCAAGCGGGTTTATTTGCCATCGTGATCAGTGCCTCAGGTAAACATGAAAGTCTTGCAAATGAAGCTCTCATTGCTCTAGTTCATCAAGAATTGAAGCTCTGTCTAGCTAATTTGCCTGAACTCATTAGCTCACAAGTTATTATTGAAAAAAAAGCCACCTTTAGCTGTGTCGTTGGCATTGAAAATCAGCGACCTGACAATGAAACTCACATTGCAGGTTTATATCTTGCGGGTGATTATACCAATACACATTATCCCGCAACTTTAGAGAGTGCCATTCGAAGTGGTCAGTCAGCAGCAAATAAAATCATGTTGTCGCTTTACCCTAGTGCTAAATATCGCTAAAATATTAAATGTATAGTCCTATCAACTCACCTTATTTATACGAATTTTAATTTTATCCACTGAGGATTTTTCAATGCATAACTACTCTGCTCCTGCACATTTATTAAAAGATCGTATTATTCTGGTGACCGGTGCGGGTGATGGGATAGGTAAAGTTGCCGCAAAAACGTTTGCAAGCTTTGGCGCTACCGTTATCTTATTGGGTAAAACCATAGACAAACTTGAAGTCGTTTACGATGAAATTGAGCAGGAAAATGGACCTCAGCCTGCTATCTACCCCATGAACCTTGAAGGTGCGACGGGTAAAGACTATGAAGATATGCAAGTCACATTGGATAAAGAATTTGGGCGTTTAGATGGTATTTTACATAATGCTGCCTTATTAGGTTCATTAATGCCGATTGCTCAATATGATATGGAACATTGGGGCAAAGTAATGCAAGTGAATTTGAATGCCCCCTATATGCTAACGCGTATGAGCTTGCCATTGCTGGAAAAATCAGCTAATGCCTCAGTTGTTTTTACCACTGATGATGTGGGTATAAAAGGTAAGGCCTATTGGGGGGCTTATGGCATCAGTAAGGCTGCTGGCGATAATCTCATGCAAATTCTTGCCGATGAAATGGAAGTAAACACCAATATTCGCTTCAATAGTATTAATCCGGGCAAAGTGACATCAACCATGCGTTCAAAAGCATTTCCGGGTGAAGACCCCAATACCATTGCCAAGCCTGATGATATTATGAATAGTTATCTGTATCTGATGGGTGATGATAGCAAAGCCGTGAATGGGCAAATTATTTGCGCACAGCCATAAAGGCGCTTATATCAATAAAAAGCTATTATTATGGCCTTGTTTCAAGGCCATTTTTTATCGCCATAAACTCAGAAATTAATATGGGTTTTTCAACGCCATAACCCTGCGCATAATCCACACCAATTTCTTCTAATACCGTTACAATTTCTTCATTTTCTACATACTCTGCAACGGTTTTCATCCCTAAGAAATGACCAATTTCATTAATGGATTTTACCATGGCTCTATCAGCTGAATTATTGACGATATCCTTAATAAAAACCCCATCAATTTTCAGATAATCAACAGGAAGATTCTTTAAGTAAGCATAAGATGAGAGCCCTGTACCAAAGTCATCCAAAGCAAACTTACAGCCCATTTCTTTTATTGAATGAATAATATTGGTCGCATAACTGACATTATGAATAGCCATGGTTTCTGTGATTTCAAAACAAATTAAGTCATGAGGGATATCAGAAAATTCTGCAAAGATATCAACAATAAAAGGATAAAAATTAACATCATTAAGACTTTGACCGGATAAGTTGATAGCAATTCCACCCATCATGGCTAATTGTTCTGGATTTTTACTGAACCAGTCAAGCACATAGCGAATTACCCAGCGATCTACGTCAACCATTTTATTGTAAAGCTCTGCTGCTTCAATAAATTCAGCAGGCGGAATAAATTTATCATTGTCATCCTTAACTAATAAGAGCATTTCATAGTGCTGTACTAATTTAATTTCACGCGATTCATTATTCAATGGTTGTAATAGTTGACAGCGAATATCCAGCATATTGTCATTAACCATCTGCTCTATTTTTGTAGCCCAGATTTGTAGTTCTTGACGATGATTTAATTCAATCGCATCATATTCAATATAGTGAACTCGATTGCGCCCCATTTCTTTAGCGATGGTGGTTGCTGTCACGACTGCCTTCAAATAAACATCAACTTCATTTTCTTCAGTAATTGAAACTAGGCCAATACTGGCCGTTAAAGCAAATTCTTTTTCATCCCATTTAAAATGATGTTCACTAATTGCCAAACGTTTTTCTTCAGCAATTTGCAGTGCTTTGGTTTGAGAGTATTCTGGCAACAAAAGAATAAATTCATCGATACCATAGCGGGCAATAATCACATTTTCAGCAAAATTTTGTTTAATAATTTGTGATATTTGTGAAATATAATAATCACCGGCTTCATAACCGCAAGTATCATTGATTAAACTAAATTGATCAATATCAATATGACAAATAACACAGGCAGAATTATTAGCACCTACTTCTAATTGACTCCGCTGATCAAACATTTCATGCATTTTGCTAATAAATTCTTTTTGATTGATTAGGCCTGATACATCATCAAGCGTACTTTCTTTTGCCATATCATCATGTACATCACCCAAAATATTGTATAAGCTTCGCTCTAAAATAGGTAAGTCATAATCACGTGTTTGTGATAATTGACCATTACTTAACATACTGACTACTTCATTTAGATTGAACACAGCATGCTGCTTGCCTGCTTTATCTGTAAACACAAAAACATTACGGGCATCACTCATCCAAGTCAATTGTATGCGAATTGATTTTAATATTGACTGATTTGACTGTTTAAACAAAACAAAATCATTGATATTCATTCGCATTGCTATGGCACGATTAGCAACAAACAAAGGATCAGCGTTTTCTTTATTTAAGCCAATAATTGCTTGCTTGTCAGCCAATGAATAGCCATTAATTAATAGCTTGATAATATCCTCATAATCATAAGCAACTTCATCATCAAAAAGTCCATGATCTAAAAAGGAGGCTATACCATGTAATGTTTTATTCCTATTCTCTCTACTGATAGTCGTGCTTTCTTTTAATGCCTGTTTAACAATAAATAAAACAGCCTCTTTATCAATGAGCTCATCATTGACTTCCTTAGTCATCGTCATAATTAAAATATCTAGCGCTTGCCAATTCTGACGCCACCGATGGCTCTCTTTACCGTATTTCAAATACGTAGAAACTAAAATAGAAAACCATTGTTCACTGATAAAATCTGCTATTACCAAAGGCATCATTTGCCCTGATAAACGATTGGCCATTTCTGTAGTAACAACTTGTTGAGCATGCCATTGTTTTATAACTTTCTTAATGTTTTTCTTAAATTTATCTGACTGAATTTGCAATAGTTCACTTAACACTTTTTCTACTTTAGCAAAGACACTCAAATCATCATTATAGTTTTTTAGAATAAAAATAATGAATGAGTGGGTTTTTCGGTAAAAATTATTAGTATCATTTTCCAGATGTACCATAGCTAATTTATTAATAAGAATACGTGCTGGATTTGACCATGACTCAAAAAAATCCTTATGTCGTAATGAAACTTTTAAAAAAGGAATTTGTAATAAGGATAATAATTTTTTTGCAGGATCACTCAGCCAATAGTCATTTTCAATCGAAGCAAATAAACGTTTAATCACATCAAGGGTATATTCAAATTCTGATGTGTCAACACTTTTCCGGACAGTTTTCTAAATATTTTTTTGGCTGTTTCAAGTGATTTTTGTCATTTTGTATTTCCTATCATTTTAGTTTCTCATGTTAACTTTAAACAGATGAAGAGAAAGGGCTTTGCCCTCTGGAACGATAGAGCCGTTCCATTCACCCAAGGTATTTTCACAACGGTAATGATCCTGTTACAATATCTTCACGGCACAGGCTGAGGAGCCGATGGCCGTCAACGGTAATGGGCGGCATTTATGTCGCCTTTTACCCCTCTTCAATCAATCGATTTAAGCTATTTCCTGCTGTATTTCATAATCGACTGGTGACAAATAATCATTAGCCGAATGAAGTCGCTCCCGATTATAAAACACCTCAATATATTCAAATATTGCCTGCTTTGCTTCTACTCTGGTTTTGAATCGACAATGGTGCGTCAATTCAGTTTTCAAACTATGAAAGAAGCTCTCTGATACAGCATTGTCCCAGCAATTTCCTTTGCGGCTCATAGACTGAATTATGTTATGATCCGACAATATTTTTCTATGACTATCAGAGGCATATTGGCTACCTCGGTCAGTATGCCAAAGCAATCCATCCATTGGTTTACGCTTCCATATGGCCATCAGTAAAGCATCATTGACTAGCTTGGCTTTCATTCGCTCATCCATCGACCAGCCAACAATTTGCCTAGAGAATAAGTCAATGACAACCGCTAAATATAACCAGCCTTCCTTGGTGGCAATATAGGTAATATCACCCACATAGTAGCGATCAGGTTGAGAGACAGTAAACTCTCTTTCCAGTAAATTTGGAGATATACGCTTATTATGCTTGGAATTAGTCGTCGCTTTAAAGCGTCTCTTCGTTTTACAAAACAAACCGGCTTTTTTCATTAATCGACCAATTCTCCGGCGGCTTATATGAACGCCTTTTTCAGCCAGTTTTCTTTTTAAGACGACGGGTTCCATAAGTCTTGCGACTGTCTTCAAACAGTTTTTTAGCTGCTCAGTAAGCGCTTCATTTTCTTTCTCTCTATCCGTTTTAGGAGAGCTAACCCAATCATAATAGCAACTACGGAAACATCCATAAAACGGCACAGAATCGTTACCGGGTAATCTTTAGCCTGATCAGTTATCCATGCGTACTTCACAAAGTTTCCCTTGCAAAGTACGCTGTGGCCTTTTTAATAAATCACGCTCCTGAATCACTTTTGCCAATTCTTTTTTCAGACGTTTTACTTCATCATAAATGTGTTCATCACTTCTATTGGCTACCGTCTTCACCGGTTTGGAATATTTACTGATCCAGGTATGTAGAGTATTTACATTAACACCTAGCTCCCTGGCAGTCTGAGAAACAGGTTGATCCGTCTCATTAGCTAATTTGACAGCTGATTCTTTAAATTCTGATGTATAGCTTTTATTCGGTTTTTTTGTTTGATCATTCATTTTAGGTCACACTTTTTATCTTTTAGTTATTTTAAGTTGTGTGTCCGGTTAAGTATAGCCACATTATTCTTTAATTAGTCCGTCTGAAAAAACAGCAATATTAATATGGTTATTAATTAGTGCATCAATATCAAAGGCTACTATGCCGTTTTCATTGATATCTCTAGCCTGTTGTTGTTGTATCTTGGTTAAATCAGCAATCAATAAATTTAATTGATTTTTATAATCGCTCGATTCATAAAAACCTTCTGCAACATTACCCCCCATTTTTATCCTGTTCATGCTCTATCAACAGGAGTTCTTTTAAGGTCTGATAAACGGGTTGTAAATTAATGTTATTTTGAATTGTGTTTATTTCAGCTAGGTGTGAGCGATCAGGTTGAGACGGGTTCCATAAGTCTTGCGACTGTCTTCAAACAGTTTTTTTAGCTGCTCAGTAAGCGCTTCATTTTCTTTCTCTCTATCCGTTTTAGGAGAGCTAACCCAATCATAATAGCAACTACGGAAACATCCATAAAACGGCACAGAATCGTTACCGGGTAATCTTTAGCCTGATCAGTTATCCATGCGTACTTCACAAAGTTTCCCTTGCAAAGTACGCTGTGGCCTTTTTAATAAATCACGCTCCTGAATCACTTTTGCCAATTCTTTTTCAGACGTTTTACTTCATCATAAATGTGTTCATCACTTCTATTGGCTACCGTCTTCACCGGTTTGGAATATTTACTGATCCAGGTATGTAGAGTATTTACATTAACACCTAGCTCCCTGGCAGTCTGAGAAACGGGTTGATCCGTCTCATTAGCTAATTTGACAGCTGATTCTTTAAATTCTGATGTATAGCTTTTATTCGGTTTTTTGTTTGATCATTCATTTTAGAGCCACATTATATTGCTATAGTTATTTAAATAATTTTCACTTCGCGGTGTTATTGTTTGTGAACTTTCATTGAAGCCAATGGAGGCAATAGGATTATTATTTTCTAATAAGCTGGGCTTGCTCGCATTAGTTTGAAGTATAGAGCCTGCTTGAGACTTAGCCTCTTTTCTTACTTTAAATTTATTTTCTTTAATGAGCGGTAAAATATTATTATCAATGAATATTTAATGTGGCTATACTTAACCGGACACACAACTTAAAATAACTAAAAGATAAAAAGTGTGACCTAAAATGAATGATCAAACAAAAAACCGAATAAAAGCTATACATCAGAATTTAAAGAATCAGCTGTCAAATTAGCTAATGAGACGGATCAACCTGTTTCTCAGACTGCCAGGGAGCTAGGTGTTAATGTAAATACTCTACATACCTGGATCAGTAAATCAAACCGGTGAAGACGGTAGCCAATAGAAGTGATGAACACATTTATGATGAAGTAAAACGTCTGAAAAAAGAATTGGCAAAAGTGATTCAGGAGCGTGATTTATTAAAAAGGCCACAGCGTACTTTGCAAGGGAAACTTTGTGAAGTACGCATGGATAACTGATCAGGCTAAAGATTACCCGGTAACGATTCTGTGCCGTTTTATGGATGTTTCCCGTAGTTGCTATTATGATTGGGTTAGCTCTCCTAAAACGGATAGAGAAAGAAAAATGAAGCGCTTACTGAGCAGCTAAAAAACTGTTTGAAGACAGTCGCAAGACTTATGGAACCCGTCGTCTTAAAAAGAAAACTGGCTGAAAAAGGCGTTCATATAAGCCGCCGGAGAATTGGTCGATTAATGAAAAAAGCCGGTTTGTTTTGTAAAACGAAGAGACGCTTTAAAGCGACGACTAATTCCAAGCATAATAAGCGTATATCTCCAAATTTACTGGAAAGAGAGTTTACTGTCTCTCAACCTGATCGCTACTATGTGGGTGATATTACCTATATTGCCACCAAGGAAGGCTGGTTATATTTAGCGGTTGTCATTGACTTATTCTCTAGGCAAATTGTTGGCTGGTCGATGGATGAGCGAATGAAAGCCAAGCTAGTCAATGATGCTTTACTGATGGCCATATGGAAGCGTAAACCAATGGATGGATTGCTTTGGCATACTGACCGAGGTAGCCAATATGCCTCTGATAGTCATAGAAAAATATTGTCGGATCATAACATAATTCAGTCTATGAGCCGCAAAGGAAATTGCTGGGACAATGCTGTATCAGAGAGCTTCTTTCATAGTTTGAAAACTGAATTGACGCACCATTGTCGATTCAAAACCAGAGTAGAAGCAAAGCAGGCAATATTTGAATATATTGAGGTATTTTATAATCGGGAGCGACTTCATTCGGCTAATGATTATTTGTCACCAGTCGATTATGAAATACAGCAGGAAATAGCTTAAGAGGGCAAAAGCCCTTTCTCTTCATCTGTTTAAAGTTAACATGAGAAACTAAAATGATAGGAAATACAAAATGACAAAAATCACTTGAAACAGCCAAAAAATATTTAGAAAACTGTCCGGAAAAGTGTTGACACATCAATTTGATTAATTTCTTTATAAACATCAAACAAGCAATTATCTACCACTTTTTCAAATTGATGATAAAGAATTAACAACACATCATTATTTATAAAATGATCATGAATCGCTTCACTAAAACTATTAAAAATAATTTCTGGAGAGAAAGGATTAATCATCGTAGATGAGGTGATAGAATCATTCGTTGACTGTTGATCAATCAATATTTTTTTTACGCGTGTTTCAATCTCTAACAATTCTTTTTCATAATTGGGTGAGACATTAACTATCAATTGATTGACCGCCAACCAACTTTCAAATTCATTCTGGTCAATAAGTTCTAGTTCATTAAGATTTTCATTGATATCCTGATTACGTTGATTAAAAGAATTAATATTCTTTTCTAATAGTCTCAAAAATGATTTTTAAGGGTATTTTTTCTTTATTCAGGGTATTAATTGCATCAAAGAAAAGAGATTGTTTAATGTGGCTATACTTAACCGGACACACAACTTAAAATAACTAAAAGATAAAAAGTGTGACCTAAAATGAATGATCAAACAAAAAAACCGAATAAAAGCTATACATCAGAATTTAAAGAATCAGCTGTCAAATTAGCTAATGAGACGGATCAACCCGTTTCTCAGACTGCCAGGGAGCTAGGTGTTAATGTAAATACTCTACATACCTGGATCAGTAAATATTCCAAACCGGTGAAGACGGTAGCCAATAGAAGTGATGAACACATTTATGATGAAGTAAAACGTCTGAAAAAAGAATTGGCAAAAGTGATTCAGGAGCGTGATTTATTAAAAAGGCCACAGCGTACTTTGCAAGGGAAACTTTGTGAAGTACGCATGGATAACTGATCAGGCTAAAGATTACCCGGTAACGATTCTGTGCCGTTTTATGGATGTTTCCCGTAGTTGCTATTATGATTGGGTTAGCTCTCCTAAAACGGATAGAGAGAAAGAAAATGAAGCGCTTACTGAGCAGCTAAAAAACTGTTTGAAGACAGTCGCAAGACTTATGGAACCCGTCGTCTTAAAAAGAAAACTGGCTGAAAAAGGCGTTCATATAAGCCGCCGGAGAATTGGTCGATTAATGAAAAAAGCCGGTTTGTTTTGTAAAACGAAGAGACGCTTTAAAGCGACGACTAATTCCAAGCATAATAAGCGTATATCTCCAAATTTACTGGAAAGAGAGTTTACTGTCTCTCAACCTGATCGCTACTATGTGGGTGATATTACCTATATTGCCACCAAGGAAGGCTGGTTATATTTAGCGGTTGTCATTGACTTATTCTCTAGGCAAATTGTTGGCTGGTCGATGGATGAGCGAATGAAAGCCAAGCTAGTCAATGATGCTTTACTGATGGCCATATGGAAGCGTAAACCAATGGATGGATTGCTTTGGCATACTGACCGAGGTAGCCAATATGCCTCTGATAGTCATAGAAAAATATTGTCGGATCATAACATAATTCAGTCTATGAGCCGCAAAGGAAATTGCTGGGACAATGCTGTATCAGAGAGCTTCTTTCATAGTTTGAAAACTGAATTGACGCACCATTGTCGATTCAAAACCAGAGTAGAAGCAAAGCAGGCAATATTTGAATATATTGAGGTATTTTATAATCGGGAGCGACTTCATTCGGCTAATGATTATTTGTCACCAGTCGATTATGAAATACAGCAGGAAATAGCTTAAATCGATTGATTGAAGAGGGGTAAAAGGCGACATAAATGCCGCCCATTACCGTTGACGGCCATCGGCTCCTCAGCCTGTGCCGTGAAGATATTGTAACAGGATCATTACCGTTGTGAAAATACCTTGGGTGAATGGAACGGCTCTATCGTTCCAGAGGGCAAAGCCCTTTCTCTTCATCTGTTTAAAGTTAACATGAGAAACTAAAATGATAGGAAATACAAAATGACAAAAATCACTTGAAACAGCCAAAAAATATTTAGAAAACTGTCCGGAAAAGTGTTGACACATCATACGTATGAATATGAAGCAACAAGGTACAAATAAAACCTATATAATGTGGCTATACTTAACCGGACACACAACTTAAAATAACTAAAAAATAAAAAGTGTGACCTAAAATGAATGATCAAACAAAAAAAACCGAATAAAAGCTATACATCAGAATTTAAAGAATCAGCTGTCAAATTAGCTAATGAGACGGATCAACCCGTTTCTCAGACTGCCAGGGAGCTAGGTGTTAATGTAAATACTCTACATACCTGGATCAGTAAATATTCCAAACCGGTGAAGACGGTAGCCAATAGAAGTGATGAACACATTTATGATGAAGTAAAACGTCTGAAAAAAGAATTGGCAAAAGTGATTCAGGAGCGTGATTTATTAAAAAGGCCACAGCGTACTTTGCAAGGGAAACTTTGTGAAGTACGCATGGATAACTGATCAGGCTAAAGATTACCCGGTAACGATTCTGTGCCGTTTTATGGATGTTTCCCGTAGTTGCTATTATGATTGGGTTAGCTCTCCTAAAACGGATAGAGAGAAAGAAAATGATAATGTGGCTATACTTAACCGGACACACAACTTAAAATAACTAAAAGATAAAAAGTGTGACCTAAAATGAATGATCAAACAAAAAAACCGAATAAAAGCTATACATCAGAATTTAAAGAATCAGCTGTCAAATTAGCTAATGAGACGGATCAACCTGTTTCTCAGACTGCCAGGGAGCTAGGTGTTAATGTAAATACTCTACATACCTGGATCAGTAAATATTCCAAACCGGTGAAGACGGTAGCCAATAGAAGTGATGAACACATTTATGATGAAGTAAAACGTCTGAAAAAAGAATTGGCAAAAGTGATTCAGGAGCGTGATTTATTAAAAAGGCCACAGCGTACTTTGCAAGGGAAACTTTGTGAAGTACGCATGGATAACTGATCAGGCTAAAGATTACCCGGTAACGATTCTGTGCCGTTTTATGGATGTTTCCCGTAGTTGCTATTATGATTGGGTTAGCTCTCCTAAAACGGATAGAGAGAAAGAAAATGAAGCGCTTACTGAGCAGCTAAAAAACTGTTTGAAGACAGTCGCAAGACTTATGGAACCCGTCGTCTTAAAAGAAAACTGGCTGAAAAAGGCGTTCATATAAGCCGCCGGAGAATTGGTCGATTAATGAAAAAAGCCGGTTTGTTTTGTAAAACGAAGAGACGCTTTAAAGCGACGACTAATTCCAAGCATAATAAGCGTATATCTCCAAATTTACTGGAAAGAGAGTTTACTGTCTCTCAACCTGATCGCTACTATGTGGGTGATATTACCTATATTGCCACCAAGGAAGGCTGGTTATATTTAGCGGTTGTCATTGACTTATTCTCTAGGCAAATTGTTGGCTGGTCGATGGATGAGCGAATGAAAGCCAAGCTAGTCAATGATGCTTTACTGATGGCCATATGGAAGCGTAAACCAATGGATGGATTGCTTTGGCATACTGACCGAGGTAGCCAATATGCCTCTGATAGTCATAGAAAAATATTGTCGGATCATAACATAATTCAGTCTATGAGCCGCAAAGGAAATTGCTGGGACAATGCTGTATCAGAGAGCTTCTTTCATAGTTTGAAAACTGAATTGACGCACCATTGTCGATTCAAAACCAGAGTAGAAGCAAAGCAGGCAATATTTGAATATATTGAGGTATTTTATAATCGGGAGCGACTTCATTCGGCTAATGATTATTTGTCACCAGTCGATTATGAAATACAGCAGGAAATAGCTTAAATCGATTGATTGAAGAGGGGTAAAAGGCGACATAAATGCCGCCCATTACCGTTGACGGCCATCGGCTCCTCAGCCTGTGCCGTGAAGATATTGTAACAGGATCATTACCGTTGTGAAAATACCTTGGGTGAATGGAACGGCTCTATCGTTCCAGAGGGCAAAGCCCTTTCTCTTCATCTGTTTAAAGTTAACATGAGAAACTAAAATGATAGGAAATACAAAATGACAAAAATCACTTGAAACAGCCAAAAAATATTTAGAAAACTGTCCGGAAAAGTGTTGACACATCATACGTATGAATATGAAGCAACAAGGTACAAATAAAACCTATATAATGTGGCTATACTTAACCGGACACACAACTTAAAATAACTAAAAAATAAAAAGTGTGACCTAAAATGAATGATCAAACAAAAAAACCGAATAAAAGCTATACATCAGAATTTAAAGAATCAGCTGTCAAATTAGCTAATGAGACGGATCAACCCGTTTCTCAGACTGCCAGGGAGCTAGGTGTTAATGTAAATACTCTACATACCTGGATCAGTAAATATTCCAAACCGGTGAAGACGGTAGCCAATAGAAGTGATGAACACATTTATGATGAAGTAAAACGTCTGAAAAAAGAATTGGCAAAAGTGATTCAGGAGCGTGATTTATTAAAAAGGCCACAGCGTACTTTGCAAGGGAAACTTTGTGAAGTACGCATGGATAACTGATCAGGCTAAAGATTACCCGGTAACGATTCTGTGCCGTTTTATGGATGTTTCCCGTAGTTGCTATTATGATTGGGTTAGCTCTCCTAAAACGGATAGAGAGAAAGAAAATGATAATGTGGCTATACTTAACCGGACACACAACTTAAAATAACTAAAAGATAAAAAGTGTGACCTAAAATGAATGATCAAACAAAAAAACCGAATAAAAGCTATACATCAGAATTTAAAGAATCAGCTGTCAAATTAGCTAATGAGACGGATCAACCCGTTTCTCAGACTGCCAGGGAGCTAGGTGTTAATGTAAATACTCTACATACCTGGATCAGTAAATATTCCAAACCGGTGAAGACGGTAGCCAATAGAAGTGATGAACACATTTATGATGAAGTAAAACGTCTGAAAAAAGAATTGGCAAAAGTGATTCAGGAGCGTGATTTATTAAAAAGGCCACAGCGTACTTTGCAAGGGAAACTTTGTGAAGTACGCATGGATAACTGATCAGGCTAAAGATTACCCGGTAACGATTCTGTGCCGTTTTATGGATGTTTCCCGTAGTTGCTATTATGATTGGGTTAGCTCTCCTAAAACGGATAGAGAGAAAGAAAATGAAGCGCTTACTGAGCAGCTAAAAAACTGTTTGAAGACAGTCGCAAGACTTATGGAACCCGTCGTCTTAAAAGAAAACTGGCTGAAAAAGGCGTTCATATAAGCCGCCGGAGAATTGGTCGATTAATGAAAAAGCCGGTTTGTTTTGTAAAACGAAGAGACGCTTTAAAGCGACGACTAATTCCAAGCATAATAAGCGTATATCTCCAAATTTACTGGAAAGAGAGTTTACTGTCTCTCAACCTGATCGCTACTATGTGGGTGATATTACCTATATTGCCACCAAGGAAGGCTGGTTATATTTAGCGGTTGTCATTGACTTATTCTCTAGGCAAATTGTTGGCTGGTCGATGGATGAGCGAATGAAAGCCAAGCTAGTCAATGATGCTTTACTGATGGCCATATGGAAGCGTAAACCAATGGATGGATTGCTTTGGCATACTGACCGAGGTAGCCAATATGCCTCTGATAGTCATAGAAAAATATTGTCGGATCATAACATAATTCAGTCTATGAGCCGCAAAGGAAATTGCTGGGACAATGCTGTATCAGAGAGCTTCTTTCATAGTTTGAAAACTGAATTGACGCACCATTGTCGATTCAAAACCAGAGTAGAAGCAAAGCAGGCAATATTTGAATATATTGAGGTATTTTATAATCGGGGGGTAAAGGCGACATAAATGCCGCCCATTACCGTTGACGGCCATCGGCTCCTCAGCCTGTGCCGTGAAGATATTGTAACAGGATCATTACCGTTGTGAAAATACCTTGGGTGAATGGAACGGCTCTATCGTTCCAGAGGGCAAAGCCCTTTCTCTTCATCTATTTAAAGTTAACATGAGAAACTAAAATGATAGGAAATACAAAATGACAAAAATCACTTGAAACAGCCAAAAAAATATTTAGAAAACTGTCCGGAAAAGTGTTGACACATCAGTTCGGTATTACTTGATGATTGGTCTGCTTGAACAAATAATGCATCATGAGCGACAGGCAAAAATTTATCTAACATCGTAGACATCTTCATGGTAAAACAAGTTTTTACAGAGTCAAAGATATTAAGGTTGCTTTGAGTCAGATGCTGATGAGGACTTGAGGTCTCCTCTGATTGCTGCTTTATACTTATTTCCGTAAGCGCATCAAGAGCCTGATTAAAAATAAGCACATCAAGGCCGTCTTCATTGACTTGAGCTACTTTAACTTCAAGGGAAAACTGAGAATTTGCTTGAGCGTTTGTTTCTAAGTGATTAGCGAGTGAAGTGTCTGAGAGTAAATCTGTAGTAAATGTGATTGTTAGCCTATCATTGACAGCAAGACTCTCTGGCATTGCATGCTGACTCAACCAACTTAAATGCAAACCATCATAAGCAAAATCTTTTATCACAAAATCCCACTTCTGTCCCATAGCGTTTGAAACAGTGGCATTAAGTCTTATGGGTGATCGAAGAAATTTATGCTGTGACAATGATAAACGACCTCAAAATATACAATAATACGGTATCGGACAGCCTGATTTATCATTTTTTTAAGCACAGGCTTATAACTCAAGTATAAATAGGCACACAGACCTTCTATTTATCTTATTTGTTAAGTATAGCCGGTTTTTTTTAAATAACAGCCTATTTAGTATTATGAATATCGAGAATTTCATTTTCTCTTTCTAAATTATTTTGCATGGCATTGTCATTACGACGTTGATTGATATCATTAAGATAATTCTGGTCAATATCACCTGTCACATATTGCCCATTAAAGACCGAACAATCAAAGTGAGTAATATTTTTATTACCACGATGGCATGATTGAATTAAATCTTCCAAGTCTTGATAAATTAACCAATCAGCACCGATTTCCTGAGCAATTTCTTCAAGACTCCGTTCATGAGCAACAAATTCTTGCGGCGATGGCATATCAATCCCATAAACATTTGGGTATTTAACGGCCGGTGATGCCGAAGCAAAATAGACCTTCTTGGCTCCTGCTTCACGTGCCATTTTTACAATCTGGCTTGATGTTGTACCACGTACAATAGAATCATCAACCAATAAAACATTTCTGCCTTTAAATTCAAGCTCCATGGCATTGAGCTTTTGTTTTACCGAACTTTTTCTTTGTTTTTGCCCGGGCATAATAAAGGTACGGCCAATATAACGGTTTTTAATGAAGCCTTCTCTATAACGAACACCCAATGAATTGGCAAGCTCAAGTGCCGAAGAACGACTGGTGTCAGGAATTGGCATCACCACATCAATGTCATGTTCAGGATATGTTTTTAATATTTTTTTAGCTAGCTTTTCACCCATTCTTAAGCGTGCTTTATAGACAGAAATATTGTCCATAATTGAATCCGGACGGGCAAAATAAACATGTTCAAAAATACAAGGTGAATATTGTGGATTATCGGCACATTGACGAGTATAAACCTGACCTTCGGCAGTAATAATCACCGCTTCTCCCGGCCTAATATCATTAATCAATTCAAAGCCCTGAACATCTAAGGACACACTTTCTGAGGCAATGCAGTATTCGGTTCCCGCCGCAGTTTCTCTTTTACCATAAACAACCGGTCTGATACCATTGGGATCACGAAAACCGACAATACCATAACCCGTAATCATTACGACACTGGCATACGCACCACGACAGCGTTTATGTACGGCTGAAATAGCCTTGAACACATCTTCTTCATTGACGCGGAGCTTATGTGAGGTTTGAATTTCATGGGCAAATACATTGAGTAATACTTCAGAATCAGAATCGGTATTCAAATGTCTGAGATCCTGATTATAGATTTCTTCTTTTAATTCGTTGGCATTGGTTAAGTTACCATTATGTGCCAAAGCAATGCCATAGGGTGAGTTGACATACAAAGGCTGTGCTTCTGCGGAGGAAGAACTGCCTGCGGTAGGATAACGTACATGCCCTATGCCCATATTACCCTGTAGGCGTAACATATCATTAGTAGAAAACACGTCTTTAACGAGGCCATTGCCCTTGCGTAAATGCAAGCGCTTATCATCGTAGGTTACGATTCCTGCAGCATCTTGCCCTCTATGTTGAAGAACCGTTAAACCATCATAGAGATCCTGGTTGACATTGCTTTTTGCAACTATACCAATAATGCCACACATAAGTTATATACCTAACTAATAATGAAGTTTTGCAGCGATATGGGGAGGAAGAAATTCCTTCATCATCAGCGCAAGTTGTTGAAAATGGGAGATTAGAACAGACTCTTTCCACCAAGGATCTTGTGGAACTAATGTAAAACCAGCCAATAAAATTAAAATACCAACGATTAGAATACCACGGGCAATCCCGAACAACATTCCAATTGCTCTGTCCGTACCTGACAAACCGGTTTTATCGACCAGTGATGCTATAAGGTTACTTACCAAAGCGGCAATAATCAAGGTGACAATGAATAATAGTGCAAAAGAAACCAGTGATAGAATTGAAGGGGGCAAATTTAAGTAGGGTGCAATAAAAACAGCCATAGAGGCCATATAAAACAGGCTCACCCATACCGCTAATATCCAGCCAGCCAATGCCAGTGACTCGCGCACAAAACCACGCAGCAAACTAATCACAGTCGATACAGCAATGATCGCTATAATAATATAATCAGGCCAGATAAGTGACACTTATTATTCTAATCTCATGTTTGATAAATTTATGAAAGACGCCACAAATAAGTACGGTATTTTATCACGTCAGATGATGATTTTACTAGGTTATATCAATATTTAACAATAACCGACTCTTTTAGTTTAAATTGCTTTTCAATTTGTTTTTTTATCGAGGCAATTTCTTTAAAGCGTAAATAAGGGCCCACTCTTAAGCGATAAATTTTACCATTGGCCATCTTTATCACCTCAATATAGGATTTAAAGCCTTTTTTTCTTAATTTCTTTTTTAATGCATCGGCATTATTTTTTACACCAAAGCTTGCAATCTGTAGCGTAAATGCACTTTCAATGGTTTTGCTGCTGGGCTTTTCAACTTTTTTATACTTTGGCGTTGATGTAGGTTTCGTTGTGACTTTAGATATAGATATGACTTTAGGTTTCGCTATAGCTTTTACAGTAGGTTTCTCTTTCTTAGTATTTTCAAGCTCTACAATATCCTCTTTCACCGCACGTTCAGGATAGGCACTTATTCTTTTTGCCGCAGGCATCAGCATAGGTTCGGGGACTTTTGGCAAAACCTTATTCAGTGCTTTAGGCATTTCAGGAATATTATCATCAGTTATCATCTGTTTAAAGTCGTTCTTTGTGGCTATATTACCCGTCAGCTCCTGATTTAACAGTCCTCCATTTAATAGCATAGGAATTAAAATAACACCAATAGAAACCAATACTAAAGCCCCAATTATACGTTGTTTAATATTGACCACTGGTTCATCACTCATAGATTTTCGGTATTCCCTTGTTTTATAATACCATTAAGGTCTAATACCTTTAAGGCATCTGTTACAGTAAAAAAAGAACCAAAGATGAGTAATTTATCGATTGAATTAAACATCAGCTTATTAGTCATAAAATCCTGATACGCTGTGGTGAAATTGGAAAAACAGTCTATTTTTACTCTGTCTTGCTCATCTGAGTCACTCTTGCTCTTCGCCAATATATCATTGCAGAGTAAATCATGCATCTCTTTTGCTGGCATTGCTCTAGGGCTATCCAGGTCGATCAGACGCCAACTTGCAACCAAGGGAGCAAGCACAGCAAGCACATCTGATACTTCTTTATCTTTTAACATGCCGACAATCACATGTAGCTTTCCAGATTTTTGTGTTAATTGCTCAAGTGATTTCTTAAGCGCCTGAGTTGCCTGGACATTATGTGCCACATCAAGAATAATCGTAGGCTCAGTTGAATAAATTTGAAAGCGTCCTGCCAACTGCACACTTTGTAAACCGCGTTTAATTTCAGCCTGGCTCACCGGAAAGTTAGACTTTACAAGCTCTAATGCTATCAACACATTAGTGGCATTTTTTAATTGAATATTGCCCATTAAATTGGGCAAAGGTAAATTGTAGCGAGTCTGAAAAACGCCATCCTTATCATTGCTTAACCAATTCCATTGATTGTTTTTTTCTTCATAATAATAATCTTCGCCGTATTGATAAAAATTCAATTGCTGTGTGGCAACAATCGTCTTAATGCTATCTGGGCAATCACTATCACCATAAATTGCCGGCTTATCGTGACGATAAATACCTGCTTTTTCAATACCAATGCTATCACGATCCGAACCAAGCCAATCCTGATGATCAATATCGACTGTTGTTACTAGGGCCACATCAGCATCAACAATATTCACTGCATCTAAGCGCCCGCCCAGACCGACTTCTAAAATAACAATATCACATGATTGCTGATAAAAAATATCAATGGCAGCCAAAGTGCCAAATTCAAAGTAGGTTAATGATAATGACTCTCTGGCTTGATCAATACGCTCAAAGGATTGACAAAGTTGGCTATCATTGACAGGATTTTGCTTGATTTTGATGCGTTCGTTATAACGCAATAAATGCGGAGAAGTATAACTGCCAACCTTATAGCCGGACTCGGTTAAAATGGCTTCCAACATGGCAACAGTTGAACCTTTACCATTGGTGCCTGCCACGGTGATAATAGTATAAGGTAACTTAAATGAAATCGATGCAACTGAAGCGGGTGACAAAGAGCACTCTGGCAATAATCGCTGCAAGACCTGAGCAACACGTTGCAAACCCAGATCGATTTCTGAGGGATGTAAGGTTTCCTGCCAGTCAAGCCAGTCTTGAAGGGATTTAGACATAGACTAATTTGTCAGACCAATCAGGCGCGTTTATTCATCAACATGGATAAAAGATTGACCAGCTTATCCCCCATTTCCAGGCGGGGCACGATCATGTCAATGGCACCGTGTTCCAACAAAAACTCACTGCGTTGAAAACCTTCCGGCAATTTCTCACGTACTGTCTGCTCGATCACACGTGGTCCAGCAAAACCAATCAAGGCATTTGGCTCTGCCATATTGATATCACCCAAGGTGGCAAAGCTGGCAGACACCCCACCCATCGTCGGATCGGTCATCACAGAGATAAATGGTAGACCACGCTTACGCATTTTACCTAAGGCAGCACTGGTTTTGGCCATTTGCATTAAGGAAAACAAGGCTTCTTGCATTCTTGCGCCACCACTGGCAGAAAAACACACAAAGGGTAACTCTTTTTCGATACAAACATTCACCGCACGGACAAATTTTTCACCGACAACAGCACCCATTGAACCACCCATAAAACGAAATTCAAAGGCAGCAACCACTAAAGGAAAATCATTGATTTTACCTTCCATCGTGATGAGCGCATCTTTCTCACCCGTGGCTTTTTGAGCGGTAATGATTCGATCTTTGTATTTTTTAGAATCTTTAAATTTAAGTTCGTCCACGGGTTCAAGATTATTTGATAACTCCACAATAGAACCATCATCAAATAAGTTTTCCAGGCGTTTTCTGGCTCTGATGCGCATATGATGTTCACATTTAGGGCAAACTTCCTGATTGCGTTCCAGCTCTACTCGATACAAAACAGCACTACAAGCAGGACACTTGTCCCATAAGCCTTCAGGTACGCCTTTTTTAGATGCACCATCGGTACTAATGGATGGCAATAAACGGGTAAACCAATTCATATTTATTTCTCGTATTGTTATTGTTCTACATTCAAAGTATAGCTAAAGAGACAAGACTCTACACGTCCAATGCTGTACGCATAGATTTTAATACTTGACTGATGTCTTCGATGATTTTTTTATTCGCTTCATTATTGCTTAAATTATGGGCGTGTTGTTCAACCAGATTGACCAAAGCACTACCGACGACAACCGCTTCTGCCACTTCGCCAACAGCCGCAGCAGTTTCTGCATTCTTAATACCAAAACCCACAGCAACAGGTAAATCTGTCACGGTATTAATGATCGCTAGTCGTTTTGCCACTTCAGCCGTATCGAGTGCTGAAGTACCGGTCACGCCTTTGACCGCAACATAATAAATAAAGCCACTGGCATATTGACAAATATACTGCATCCGCTCTTTTGTGGTGGTCGGTGACAATAAAAAGATCGGATCAAGGGCATATTTTTTTAGTATTGGAATATAATCTTCAGCTTCTTCCGGTGGAATGTCAACCGTAAGTATACCATCAACACCGGCATCACTAGCAGCCTGTGCAAAAGTTTCATAGCCCATCACCTCAATCGGATTAAGATAGCCCATTAATACTACAGGGGTGTCATTATTCGTTTCACGGAAACGTTTAATCATGACTAAAACATCGCTTAATGAAGTGCCATAAACTAAGGCTCGCTCACTGGCTTTTTGAATCACCGGGCCATCCGCCATTGGATCAGAAAATGGCACACCCAATTCAATAATACTCGCACCTGCAGCAACCATCGCATGCATGAGATCAAGGGTAATTTCAGGGTTGGGATCACCGGCTGCCACATAAGGCAACAAGGCTTTTTTATTCTGTTCTTTAAGCTGCGCAAAACAAGCTTTAATACGAGTCATCAACTACTTTCTCTTCAACTTATACCCATGATACTTGGAAGTGCACTTCCAAGTGTCGCGGGTATATACGATTAAAATTCAATACCATCTAAGGTCGCTACTGTGTGAATGTCTTTATCACCACGACCCGATAAATTCATAATGATAATTTGCTCTTTATCCATGGTTGGTGCAAGTTTGGTCACATAGGCAATGGCATGGCTGGATTCTAATGCCGGCATAATGCCTTCGGTTAAGGTCAAATCATGAAAGCCCTTTAGCGCTTCTTCATCTGTCACTGCAACATAACTTGCCCGACCAATATCCTTAAGCCATGAATGTTCAGGGCCAACGCCCGGATAATCAAGCCCGGCAGAAACCGAATGAGTCGGTATTATCTGACCATGTCTATCTTCCATTAAATAAGTACGATTACCATGTAAGACGCCAGGTTTACCCGCACATAAGGGGGCTGCATGCTCACCTGTTTCCAGACCATGGCCTGCCGCTTCAACGCCAATCATAGCAACGTCTGTATCATCCACAAAGGGATAAAATAGACCAATAGCATTGGAACCACCACCGATGCAAGCAACCAGAGTATCCGGCAAACGACCTTCATGTGTCATAATTTGTTCTTTAGCTTCACGGCCAATAATGGCCTGAAAATCACGCACCATCGCAGGATACGGATGAGGGCCAGCAGCGGTACCGATAATATAAAAGGTATTATCAATATTGGTCACCCAATCACGCATAGCTTCGTTCAAAGCATCTTTAAGTGTTCTTGAACCTGACTCAACAGATACGACTTTAGCACCGAGCAATTTCATCCGATAAACATTCAAGGCCTGACGTTGAATATCTTCAGCCCCCATGTAAACAACACACTCAAGCCCCAAACGTGCTGCGACAGTGGCGGTTGCGACACCATGTTGACCTGCACCTGTCTCAGCAATAATACGCTTTTTACCCATACGCTTGGCCAATAACATCTGTCCCACAGTATTATTAACTTTGTGTGCTCCAGTGTGGTTAAGATCTTCACGTTTTAAATAGATCTTTGCGCCACCGAGTTCACGAGACCAACGTTCAGCAAAATATAAGGGGGAAGGACGCCCGACAAAATTAGCTAGATCATTATCTAATTCAGTTAAAAATTCTTCATCCTGAAAATAATGAATATAAGCCTGATTTAACTCATTCAGAGGCTCCATTAAGGTTTCTGGCACAAATATGCCACCATATTGTCCAAAATGTCCCTGCTCATCAGGCATGTCAGACAGTTTAGTTTCTGTCTGTGTATTCGTTGTCATTATTGTTACTACCGTTTATCTCAAAATTTATAAATATTTGCTAAAGTAATTTGGCTTCTTTTTCTAAGCCTGTAACGCATTGGCTACAAATTGCTTCACTTTTCCAGGATCTTTAATCCCTTTTGTGGCTTCTACCCCACCACTGACATCAACCGCATAAGGTTTAGCCTGATGGATAGCTTCCATGATATTGTCTGCGTCTAAGCCACCTGCAAGTATAATAGGCAATTGTGGATCATGGGGTACTCTATGCCAATTGAATGTCTCGCCTGTTCCACCCGGTATGCCTTTTTTGTACGTATCAAGCAAAATGCCACGAGCACTGGAAAATTCATTTTGTACTGCAAGGAGATCTAAATCCTCTTTCATGCGTATGGCTTTTATATAGGGTCGCTGGAATGAGGCGCAAAACTCAGCACTTTCATTGCCATGAAATTGTAATAAATCCAGTGCAACCTGAGCCAAGATGTTTTCAACCTCTGCTTTGGAAGCATCAACAAATAAGCCAACACTAGTCACAAAAGGCGCTAATGAGTCCACTACTTCATGTGCTTGTTGAGCTGTCACAAAACGAGGGCTGGGTGGGTAAAACACCAGGCCAATGGCATCAGCACCTGCTTCATAGGCAATTTTTGCATCATTACAATTGGTAATGCCACAAATTTTAATACGGATCATAATACGCGTGAACCAGACTACTATAAAGGGGAAATTATCCCATATTTTTAAGTTTTTTCCTACAAATTACATTACTTTATAGAAAATTTAGTTTTAGATTTTAATAGGCTATTGAAGCACATATTGATGCACTTCGTAGCTCAATCGCACCTTAGGACAGAGTAAGATGTAAGGTATTTTTTTGAATGACTATTTTGAACGGCTAAAATGAATTATGTACGGCAATTAATTGTATAACTGGCCTTATTTGACTTGACAGCATCAGCCCAATTCGTTTCACCTGCGGGCAAAACATAAAACTGGTACCAACCTGTTTGTGGTGACTTGTAAGCATCGAACACTTTCATCAGATTACTCATACCGGAATTGTTTTCTTTGTGCATAAGTTGGGCAGTTTCTGGATCATTGCCCACATAAACAATTTTCTTTTGCACATCATATCCCACCCCATAAGCATCTGGATAGACTTCAAAGCGACCATTATTTTCAATTATTTCACCATTTACGACCCAGCGATAACTGAATTTTTTTAAGCCAGCGATATTCAAATCATTGTAGATCTTAACATTGAGTTCTATTGGATAGGGACAGAGATGAGATTGCTTAAAGGATATACTCCCTGCTTCAACCTTATTAATACCCATATCAAACTTCTTAGGCTCAGAATAGACGTTTTGACTAAGAAAATGGGTCAGTAAAATAAAGGCAGGGATCAATACAGGATTTATTTTTATCATATTATTTCCTTATAATACATTGTGAATTGAAATTTATTAACTTTATATTTTTACCGAAAAATTATATCGGTCATAATAACGCACAACAGAAGAAAGACGATCACAGGTATCGGTAGAAAGACTGGATCTGCCATCAATAATATCCTGCAAAAATTCAATAATGGTTAAAGAGTAATGATTCAAATGGCTTGCCTGCACCATCTCAGACAATAACTTTATGAGATGTATTGATATCTTAAACTGAACTAAAGAACCCAAATTATCTGATTTTTTATCGATAACCGGCTTTTGTATCGCTAAATTTGCGATTAATTGTTCAAATTCTTCAATAAAAACATCCACTTTTTGACAAGCTTTAATTTTTGAAAGCTCTAGTTCAAAGCTATTGTCCGAAAAAAGCTTGTTCTCTAAACTACTATTATTCAAATAATCATCTAACGATAAATCATTAACATCCGTTAACTGACGAAACGCATCCGCTCTTAATGCCAAAGACTCATCATGCATTTGGATAATATCTTCTGCAGAATGAAAAACATCCAAATCATAAGATTGAGGGGCGAAAACGGGGCTTTCTAATTCTGGCATTGGGATCACAAAATAATAGATTGTTATATCTGTCTATTTTAGCAAATTACAATATTAGTAAATATAAAGGTTTACCTTAAAGACACTGTTTATTATTAGGGTTAACGGAAGGGATAAGTCTTAAACTTTATCTCTTCGTGTATTTCCATGAAATGGCAAAGGCAATGAAGGAGAGTATTCCAGAAACGGTGAAGGTCATACTGGGGCCGGCACTTTCCCATAGATAGCCGCCATATAAACTACCAATGGCACCGCCTAGACCAAAGCTAATGCTGCTATAGAGTGCTTGTCCCTTGCCTTGATTTTTACCCTTAAAATAACGATGAATATAAGCAATAGCGACTGCATGATAAATACCGAAAGTCGAGGCGTGAAACATCTGGGCAAACAATGTCAGGTAAAGATTATCAATATAAAAGCCAATTAATAACCATCTTAAGGAACCTGAGAACAAGCTGGCCAATAGCAGTGTTCTCAGGCCAAAGCGTTTACTGAGCCAGGGCATCAAGGCAAAAGCGAGGACTTCAGATAATACACCGATAGCCCACAACAAACCTATCCATGAATGTGTGTAACCATTGGCTTCTGCATAGAGGGAATAAAAAGTATAATAAGGACCATGGCTGGCTTGCACCAATAAACACGCCAATAACAAGGCTATGACTTGCTTGTTTTTTAAACAATTGAGAATTGAGCCATGACCGCTATCATGTTTGATACCTGAATGGTCGGTGACTAGAAAGCTGGACACAAAAATACCGGCTAAAAGCATAATAATTATGATGGGTAAATCAGCAATATCAATCAGTTTAAGCAGCATACCAACAGATACAACAGCGACTACAAAACCTAGTGAACCCCACATTCTTATCCAGCTATACTGATGTTCATTATGCTCAAGATGATTAAATGTCAGCGCTTCAAATTGCGGTAAAATAGCATTCCAGAAAAAGCTAAAGGCCAATAAAACAATGAATAACTGCCAGTAGCCCTCAGCCAGAAAGATGCCTGAATACCCCAACACTGATAGTAGTGCGCCAAGGCGGATCAGTGAGAGTCGATTACCTCGATGATCAGCAATCCAGCCCCATAAATACGGCGCAACAATTTTGGTTCCCATCATAACGGCCATTAGCTGACCAATTTCTACTGCGCTAAAGCCTTTATCGGATAAATAAAGACTTAGGTAGGGAATAAGCGCACCCAAAGTGGCAAAATAAAACCAGTAGAAACTGGAAAGTCGCCAATAAGGAATGTGCTTTATCAAGATTACTTAAATCTATCAGGAATAGGACTAGCAGGGATAATAGGTGTCTGGGATTGAACTGCAGAATTTTGTGCTGTATGACGCATAAGATGATCCATCAAGGTAATGGCCAACATCGCTTCCGCTATAGGTGTCGCTCTAATACCAACACAGGGATCATGACGCCCTTTGGTGATCACTTCGATTGGCTGGCCATCCATATCGACACTTCGTCCTGGTAAATGCAGACTAGAGGTAGGTTTCAGAGCAATATGAACACTGATATCCTGACCAGAAGAAATGCCACCTAAGATACCGCCTGCATGGTTGGATAAAAAGCCTTCCGGGGTAATTTCATCCCTATGTTCGGTACCCATTTGTTCAATGCAATCAAATCCTGCACCAATTTCAACCCCCTTAACGGCATTAATACTCATCATGGCATGGGCGATATCAGCATCCAGACGATCAAAAATGGGCTCACCTAAGCCTGGCGGCATACCAGTTGCCACAACAGAAACTTTAGCACCGATAGAATTACCTTTTTTACGTAAGGCATCCATATAGTTTTCCATTTCTTCAACCAGTTCTTTGTTGGGAGAGAAAAAAGGATTGCTATTAACATTATCCCAATTAAAATTATCATCACCGGGTTGAGCTGTTTTTATTGACCCTAATTGAGATAAGTAACCACGAATTTCTATACCATGCACATCTTTAAGGTATTTTTTAGCAATACCACCTGCCGCTACACGCGAGGCAGTTTCCCGAGCCGATGAACGACCGCCACCACGGTAATCACGAAAGCCGTATTTTTGTTGATAAGTATAATCCGCATGTCCCGGTCGAAATGTATTTTTAATATTGCCATAGTCTTTGGAACGCTGATCTTTATTGAGAATCAATAAAGAAATAGGTGTTCCAGTGGTCTTACCTTCAAAAATCCCCGATAAAATCTGTACTTCATCATCTTCACGGCGCTGAGTAGTATGTCTTGACGTACCCGGTTTGCGACGATCCAAATCAAACTGCAAATCGGCTTCACTCAGTTCTAGTCCCGGTGGACAGCCATCAACAATACAGCCAATCGCCTTACCATGGCTTTCACCAAAAGAAGTAACGACAAATAATTTTCCAAATGAGTTTCCAGACATAGCTTTCTTACGTATCTATTAATTAAAAGGTTAATAATGAATTTATATTGTAGCAATAATTATTACCTAATGGGGTTATAATATTCAAAAAAATGAAATACTCGCCGGGGGAAATATGCGTGTACTGATTATTGAAGATGAAATCCAGCTTCAACAACAAATTACCAGTCAATTAGAAGCAGAAAACTTTGTCGTTGATGTGACCGGCAATGGTAAGGAAGGTCTATTTTTTGCCACCGAATATCCTGTCGATATTGCCATCATTGATATTGGCCTACCCGAACTTTCCGGCATCGATATTATTAAACAGTTACGCAAAAATGCCAGCACCCTGCCCATTCTCATTTTAACGGCTCGCAGTCGTTGGCAAGACAAGGTTGAAGGCTTAGAAGCTGGAGCCGATGATTATCTCGTCAAGCCCTTTCACATGGAAGAATTGCTCGCACGCATCAACGCCCTGCTTCGCCGCGCCTCCAATAGCATCAGTGAACAAATTTGTTATGGGTCAATCTGTGTGACACCGGATAGTCAACAAGCAATGCTTAATAATAAGCACTTGGAACTAACAGAATTTGAATATAAAATTCTTGAGTATTTAATGCGCCGCCATGGCAAAGTTATTGCTAAATCTGAACTAGCCGATTATCTGTATCCACATGATGAAGATCGTGATAGCAATGTTATCGAAGTCATTACCGGACGGTTAAGAAAAAAGCTAGACCCGGACAATTCACTAAAACCAATCGAAACTATTCGTGGCAGAGGCTATTGTTTCAAGCTAAGCTGAAACATGAAAGACAATATGAAAAATGATATTAAAATAAAAGGCCTAAACCTGTTCAAGTTAAGTTCTATTAATAACCGTATTATTTTTACCAGCATTATTGTTGTCAGCGCCTTCATTGTTATCACCGGAGTCACTTTAGATAAGACTTTTTATCGCAGTGCCTATTCAGCCCTGGAAGAACGATTGACCGGACAAATCTATCTTATTATGGCTGATAGAGAAGTAATTGCCAGCAGCATTGACAATCAATATGCGCAAATTCGTCTGCCTCATAATGGTGTATCATCACACTTGTCTGCTTTTATTACTCTATCTGATGGCAAAGTTTTATGGCAATCAAGAGATGCTTCTGAAGCTGCAATTCCCCCATTAAATATCTTTAATAGCGGTACAATTGAACATGGCAAAAAAACCTTTCAACAATTCAAAAAAAATAATACACGCTATATTGCTCTGAGTATCGCTATTTATTGGGATCAGAATAAATCAGAACAACCATTAATTTATCATATCAGCGATGACCTGACCGATTTAAACAATACCATCTCAGATTACCAATATAAATTATGGTCAAATTTAATTATTATGTCATTAATGCTTTTTATTGCATTATTTATTACCCTGCGTTGGGGACTCAAACCACTAAGAGATGTAGAGCAAGAAATTAAGGCTGTCGAACAAGGCAAACAGGAGCAGTTAGTTCAAACTTACCCCGATGAAATTACTCCACTTACGCGTAATATCAACCAATTAATTCAATTTGAACGTCAACAACAACTACGCTATAAAAATGCCCTGGCCGATCTCTCTCATAGTTTAAAAACACCCTTGGCCATTATTCAAGGACAGGAAGCTCAAGGACAAAAATTGAATGATAACTTCAGCGCTGAGAATAGAGAAGCTTATCAAAGCACAATCAACAATGCGGTTGAACGAATGAACTCCATCATTGAATATCAATTACAAAGAGCATCATCTGCCAGCCCAACATCCCATATAAAAAACTTACTATTAGCGCCTGTTATGAACAGCCTCATCGATAGTATGAAAAAAATATACCATGAAAAAAATATCACCTTTAATATAAGCCTTGATAATGACATTTATCTGAAAATGGATGAAGGTGATTTTATGGAAGTGATGGGTAATTTATTAGATAACGCCTGCAAATGGTGTCACAAAAGCATTGATATTAGTTTTAATAGCCAGAAAAAACATTGGCTATCGAAGTCTCCGATGATGGCCCCGGCATAGCGCAATCACTACTGAGTGAAATAGGCAAACGAGGTGTACGTGCCGACCAATTAACACCGGGACATGGTGTTGGCCTGGCAATCGTTCAAGACATCGTACAGACTTATAATGGTCAAATTAATTTTAGCAGTGACAAAGAATCAGTGCGTGGCCTAGTCATCCATATACAATTTAAGCTGCACTGAAATAGTTATCCAACTGCTCTTTTATCAGTAAAAAGACACCCTCACCACCCATTTCAAATTCTAACCAATAAAAGGGCAAATCAGGAAAGTGCTCTTGCAAGGCATACTCACTATTACCGACTTCAACGATTAATATACCACCAGGGTATAAATGCTCTGAAGCCTGCTCAAGCATTGGAATCACTAAATCGAGCCCATCTTCACCTGCGGCAAGGCCAATTTCAGGTTCAGAGTGGTACTCGGCTGGTAAATTCGACATGTCTTCAGCATCAACATAAGGTGGATTTGACACAATAATGTCATATTGCTTGCCTTGTAAGTTATTGAACAAATCAGATTGGATTATGTTAACCCGATCAGTCAAACCATGCTTTTCAATATTCTGTAATGCCACATCCAAGGCATCTTCAGATATATCTACCGCATCAACTTCAGCATTGGGAAAATAATAGGCATTAGCAATTGCTATGCAACCACTACCCGTACATAAATCCAGAATTTGCTCTACTCTATCTTCTCCCGAGTCTGAATCAACATTCAACCAGGGTTCATAATGATTTTGAATTAATTCAGCAATGGGTGAACGTGGCACCAAAACCCGCTCATCAACATAAAAAGATAAGCCCGCAAACCAGGATTCATGAGTTAAATAAGCTGCGGGAATATGCTCTTTGGCACGTCGAAATAGAATATCGATAACCACTTTTTTTTCATTATTAGTCAATTTAGAGCTAAAATAAACTGAGTGTGTATCCGGCTCAAGATTTAAAGTATGCAAAACTAGGTAGGCAGCCTCATCAATAGCCGTTGAATTACCATGCCCATAAAACAAGTTCTCCTGTTTAAAAAGACTGGCTCCCCAACGAATATAGTCGGTAATCGTGTCGAGTGTATCCTGTATTTCTGCTATTGTGTAATTAATACTAGCCATTGTCATCCCTTAAAAACTAAAAATATAAGCATAGAAAAAAATATAAGCTATTGTACTATATGAATCCAATTATTTTTATTACTAACAACAACTATTCAGAAATAAACCTAAACTCTGTTAGAATTACACTTGAATCATAATTCTATAATTTGGTCAGATACTTAGGATCGGAAACAAACTAATGAAATCTCAACTTAAATCGTTACTCATTTTACAATTGCTATTAGCCATCTTAATACCGTCAATAAGTTATGCCATTGAATCTGCACAGAACTTTATTCAAAAAGCCCATCAATCCGAAAAATCGGGAGAGTTTAAAACAGCCTTAATACATCTTAAGAATGCTGCTTTAAAACACCCGAAAAACAAACAAGTAAAACTGGCTCTAGCAGAGCTTTATATACAGATAGGCTTTGGTCCACAAGCTGCAATTGAGTTGGATAAGGCTACATACCTGGGAGCAAAGAAAAATGAAACTCAATTATTGAAAATCAAGTCCAAGTTAATTCAAGGAAAATTTGTTGATGTCACTTCACAAATCAGCGATATTCTTAACGTAAATACACAAGATATTGGACGAATTAGAGCATTGCAAGGGCAAGCATATCTTAATCAGGGCAATGTTGAAAAAGCCAGAAGCTTTTTTCTACGTGGTTCTCGTCTAGCACCTGATTCATTAGAAGTAAAAATTGGTCTTGCGCGATTATATACCATTGATAAGAAAAACGACGAAGCAAAGGCAATTATTCAGTCTTTATATAAAAGCTATCCCTATAATAGCAATATCCTATTATTAGCGGGAAATATGTATCGTGAGGAACAAAAATATAAATTATCCCGTGAAGTTTATCAACAGGCTATAGAAATACAACCCGGCAATACGGCTGCACGATTAGGAATAATTACAGCCTATTTAGGTGAACGTGAATTTGAAAAAGCTGATATTGCTGTTGGTAAGTTACTTGATGTCGATGCTGAGCATGAAACGGGCAATCACCTGCAAGCCGTCATTGCATACGAATTAAAAAATTATACTAAGGCCTTACAAGCAATAAAAGTCATTGAAAAAAACAATAGAAACAATAAGGGGATACTTCTTGTCTCTGGTTCTGTCTACTATCAACTAGGAAAATACGATATCGCCGAAGCACACCTCAGAGAGTTTTTAAAAGTCAGGTCTAATGATTTAGGGGCACGAAAAATGCTAGCTAATGTGGCTATACTTAACCGGACACACAACTTAAAATAACTAAAAGATAAAAAGTGTGACCTAAAATGAATGATCAAACAAAATAAAAGCTATACATCAGAATTTAAAGAATCAGCTGTCAAATTAGCTAATGAGACGGATCAACCTGTTTCTCAGACTGCCAGGGAGCTAGGTGTTAATGTAAATACTCTACATACCTGGATCAGTAAATATTCCAAACCGGTGAAGACGGTAGCCAATAGAAGTGATGAACACATTTATGATGAAGTAAAACGTCTGAAAAAAGAATTGGCAAAAGTGATTCAGGAGCGTGATTTATTAAAAAGGCCACAGCGTACTTTGCAAGGGAAACTTTGTGAAGTACGCATGGATAACTGATCAGGCTAAAGATTACCCGGTAACGATTCTGTGCCGTTTTATGGATGTTTCCCGTAGTTGCTATTATGATTGGGTTAGCTCTCCTAAAACGGATAGAGAGAAAGAAAATGAAGCGCTTACTGAGCAGCTAAAAAACTGTTTGAAGACAGTCGCAAGACTTATGGAACCCGTCGTCTTAAAAAGAAAACTGGCTGAAAAAGGCGTTCATATAAGCCGCCGGAGAATTGGTCGATTAATGAAAAAAGCCGGTTTGTTTTGTAAAACGAAGAGACGCTTTAAAGCGACGACTAATTCCAAGCATAATAAGCGTATATCTCCAAATTTACTGGAAAGAGAGTTTACTGTCTCTCAACCTGATCGCTACTATGTGGGTGATATTACCTATATTGCCACCAAGGAAGGCTGGTTATATTTAGCGGTTGTCATTGACTTATTCTCTAGGCAAATTGTTGGCTGGTCGATGGATGAGCGAATGAAAGCCAAGCTAGTCAATGATGCTTTACTGATGGCCATATGGAAGCGTAAACCAATGGATGGATTGCTTTGGCATACTGACCGAGGTAGCCAATATGCCTCTGATAGTCATAGAAAAATATTGTCGGATCATAACATAATTCAGTCTATGAGCCGCAAAGGAAATTGCTGGGACAATGCTGTATCAGAGAGCTTCTTTCATAGTTTGAAAACTGAATTGACGCACCATTGTCGATTCAAAACCAGAGTAGAAGCAAAGCAGGCAATATTTGAATATATTGAGGTATTTTATAATCGGGAGCGACTTCATTCGGCTAATGATTATTTGTCACCAGTCGATTATGAAATACAGCAGGAAATAGCTTAAATCGATTGATTGAAGAGGGGTAAAAGGCGACATAAATGCCGCCCATTACCGTTGACGGCCATCGGCTCCTCAGCCTGTGCCGTGAAGATATTGTAACAGGATCATTACCGTTGTGAAAATACCTTGGGTGAATGGAACGGCTCTATCGTTCCAGAGGGCAAAGCCCTTTCTCTTCATCTATTTAAAGTTAACATGAGAAACTAAAATGATAGGAAATACAAAATGACAAAAATCACTTGAAACAGCCAAAAAAATATTTAGAAAACTGTCCGGAAAAGTGTTGACACATCAGAATACCCATTCATGAAGATCCAGAATTAGCCGTTTTACTATCGCAATTGGAGTTGTATGAAGAAATACCAGAGTCTCTCTATCAGGTCGTTGCTGAAGCATTAGCCTTTGCCTATATTGTCTCTGGCAAAAAGCCCAAAGATTTTTAGAGTGTTTTCTCTAAGGAAAACAAACGAAAATAATTATCCCGTGTTATTTTAGCGATATGTTCAACACTCGTCCCGCGTAAATCTGCGAGATATTCTGCTACATAGGCAACATAGGCCGGTTGATTCTTTTTGCCACGCATTGGCACAGGCGCTAGATAAGGCGAATCGGTCTCAATTAAAATACGCTCATCCGGTACTACTTTCGCCACTTCCTGAATAGATTTGGCATTTTTAAAGGTGACTATTCCGGAAAAAGAAATATAAAAGCCCATCGCAAGCGCCTTTTCAGCAGTGGCAATATCTTCCACAAAACAATGCATGATGCCGCCAATTTTATGGGCATTTTCTTCTTCTAGTATCTTTAAAGTATCTTCACGCGCATCACGGGTATGAATAATTAAAGGTTTGCCGGTTTTTATTGCTGTTTGTATATGCACCCGAAAGCGTTCCCGCTGCCAGGCAAAGTCTTCACCAAGAGGATCCGAGCCATCATTCATATAGTAATCCAGCCCCGTCTCGCCTATGGCAATCACTTTTACATCGTCTGCTAATGCCGTTAATTGTGTGACACTGACTTGACTCTCAGGTACATGACAGGGATGTAAACCCACCGAGGCAGAGACATTGGGGAATTTTTTAGCCGTCTCTAAAATTCGTGGGAAACTTTCAAGATCGACGGCAATGCTCAGGAAGTCACTGACTTGATTATCATTGGCTTGTGCGATGACATTGGCCATATCATTATCAAATTCAGCCAAATCAAGCATATCAAGATGGCAATGGGAATCAACTAAATTAAGAGGCATATTTTAAGCAATTTGATGAGGATTTATGAGGTTAATATTTGTGAAGGTTTTAATTATATTAATTAAGTTACATAGTATGGGTAGGTCGATCTGACTTTAACGCACCAGCCAGATAGGTTTCAATTTTCTTTTGTGCCTGACCATTATCCTGATCACTGAATTGCACACCCACACCAGCAGCACGATTACCCTGAGAACCAATCGGTGTAATCCAGACAATTTTGCCAGCAACGGGAAGCTTGTCTTTTTCTTCTAACAAGGTCAGAAGCATGAATACCTCATCTCCTAACTTGTATTGTTTGTTGGTAGGAATAAATAAACCACCATTAGAGACAAAAGGCATATAAGCAGCATAGAGTGCATTTTTGTCTTTAATCGACAAGGATAAAATACTTTGTCTTGCCTGACCGGGTCGCATCATAGTATGGAAAACTCTCTCATATTATTTGAAACTTATTATAATGAAAAAAATTTATTTATGTATACTAACATAAAAATAGCTCAAATTTTGCAATTTTTCCAGTCGATTAATAACTTTTCAAATAATAAATTAATATTAATTTGCCCCTGAATTTCATAATAGGCCTTATTAATTGCATCAGAGAGTTTTAATAGCTTCTTAATAGACAATTGTGTGGAAATAAGCGTCATTTTATCCTCTAAATCGGTATTGGTGATAAGTGATAATTCACAGCCATGAGCAAGCCGTGCGATGTCAGATACTATGGCATCCAACCAGTAAATAACATCATAAGCCATAATGGGAAGCTGTTTGTTTTTACTCGGCTTTAGCTTACTAGAATTGAGCTTACTGGCTTTTACTTTAGGCATTTTTGTTGCTTTAAGTTTTGTGAGTTTGAACAACGACTCGGCAATGGCCACAGGATCGGTCGATGCTATGATAATTGATAATAAGTCATTCACTATTTGTTGACGACTATCCAATTGCGTACTCTGCGCCAAATGCAATGCCAGTAAGGGTGCGCCAGCAGCCAATGATAATAGTAAATTGGCATCCCTAGGGGTGCTATTTTCTATGGTATCGGGTAAATTGCCTTGTAACCACTGAACGGCTTGCTGAGTTTCAGGTAATGGTAAGTCAATGGTCTGACAACGGCTGCGTATTGTTGGCAATAAGGCCTGTTTTTTGTTGCTTAACAAGATAATAATGGTATTAGCAACGGGTTCTTCAAGGGTTTTAAGCAGGCTATTGGCAGCATTGACATTCATGCTTTCCGCAGGCTCAATAATGATCACCTTTCGGCCTTCCATCTGGCTGCTCATCACACTCCATTGAATCAAGTCACGAATTGCATCCACAGGAATGACCTTCTTATCCTCTGGCGTTGTAATGTAATTGAAATCAGGGTGGTTCCCCGCAGTAAACAACTGACAGGCGCGACAGCAGTGGTTATTAGCATGTACTTCAGCGGAAGAATTAATTTGGCAAGGCTCTAATAAACCTGATTGAGGATTCACTTGTGGTGACCTACAGAGCAGACCTCTGGCCAGAGTATTGGCCAATACTTTTTTACCAATGCCTGAAACACCTGCGAGTAATAAGGCATGGGGAAAGTGCTCTGATTCTAGTGGCTTGACATATATTTTCTGCCATATTGTCTTCTGCCAGGGATAGTAGCTAGTATTCATTATTGAGTCGTTAAATTATTCATTACAAGTGTCAATTGCTCTTGCACTTCAGTTATTGAATGGCGAGTATCAATAATATGAAAGCGCTCAGGATTCTCTTTAGCTAATTTTAAATAGGCATCACGAATACGATTAAAAAAGCTCAATTGCTCCTGCTCAAAGCGATCCGTTTCACCCCGCGCACGTACTCGTTCCATGCCTAAATCAACGGGAATATCTAATAATATCGTCGCATCAGGACGTAAATCGCCCTGTACCCATTGCTCTAATTGGGCAATTTTTTCCCATGACAAGCCGCGACCACCACCCTGATAAGCATAGCTGGCATCGGTAAAACGATCACTGATCACCCATTTTCCTGCTTCCAGAGCTGGAATGATTAATTCGTTCAAATGTTGGGCACGTGCGGCAAACATTAATAATAACTCGGCATCGTCACATAGGGCCGTATTGTCCTTATCCAACAATAAATCTCTCATTTTCTCAGCAATCGGTGTGCCTCCCGGCTCACGAGTACTAATAAATTCAATGTTTTTAGCGGTTAAATACGCCTGAACAAAGAGCAGATTAGTAGACTTCCCTGCCCCTTCAGAACCTTCGATAGTTATAAATTTTCCCTTAACCATATATTTTTATCACTTTTATTTTTTCTTTAAAATATACTTTCGTACTGCTCTATTGTGCTCTTTTAGCGTCTTGCTAAACTTATGTCCGCCGCTGCCATCTGCAACAAAATATAAATACTTGCCCTTGTCAGGATGCAATACAGCATGAATCGCTTCACGTCCGGGGATTGCAATCGGTGTTGGGGGTAAACGTTTAATTTGATAGGTATTATAAGCTGTTTTCTTATTTATATCTCGACGTCGAATATTGCCCTTATAGCTGTCACCCATGCCATAAATAATGGTCGGATCAGACTGTAGGCGCATTTTTTTATTCATTCGGCGAATAAACACCCCGGCAATTTTACCACGCTCACTACTCACTCCGGATTCTTTTTCCACAATAGAGGCAAGGATCAAGGCTTCATAAGCTGATTTTAAAGGTGTTTTTTTCTCACGTTTTACCCATTCATCGGCCAGAACCGCCTGCATATTATCGTAGGCACGCTTGAGAAACTGAAAATCTGTCGTACCCTTGGGGAATTTATAAGTATCAGGGTAGATCAATCCTTCTAAACGCATCGATTCGCTGCCTAGCTTATTAGCTAAAGCGGCTTCAGTTTTACTATTCAGGGCTTGAGCAAACTCAGCAGTTTTGACTAAATTCGAATCTTGACGAATACGTGCTATGGTTTCTTTAAATGTCCAACCTTCAACGATGGTTAAGGCATATTGATTCACCTTGCCTAAAACAAATAAATCAATCACATCCACCACTGTCATTCCGGATTTAAGGACATATTCACCAGCTTTAATTTTTTCTGCCTTATGCGACAAACGAGCATAAATGCGAAAATATTCAGGCTGCTGGATGATATCTTTTTGTCTTAAGTTTTCGGCAATATTTTTAACGCGATCACCTTTATTGACAGTAAACAAAGACTCCGATTGATGCTTTGAAATAGCAATCGGCTTACTTAAAGACAAGCTATAATCATTCCAAAACCAGGCCGCAACAGCTGTGCCAATCACAGCAAGAAAAAGCAATAATATCAGTAATTTTTTTATCATAATTTATCAATCTAGCAGGCACTTATTTCCGGTCGGTTTAATTCTTTGTTAATGTGTTTTGATAATTGAGCCACCACTATTCGCTGATTTTTATTAAACGTCCAGCGTGTTTGTTCATCAACCCTGAGCGATGCCATAGGAATGATACCCGAAAGACTATTACAAAAAAACACCTCACTGGCCTGTTTTAATATTTCTAAAGGATAATCAGCTTCTTCTATAGTGATGGATGATTTTGCGGCTAAAAGAAGAATTGCTTGTCTCATTGTACCTTGCACACCGCTATTAGCAATTTTAGGTGTCATTAATTGACCTTCGATCACAAAAAATAGGTTGCTAGCAATTCCCTCAATCATAAAACGTGTGAGAAGTGAATCATGATCCGAACATTCTAGCATTAAACCTTCTTGAAATTTATCATCAGAAAATTCATTGCGAGCCAGTACTTGCTCCAGACGATTTAGATGCTTTATACCTGCGAGTGCCGGCTGTTTTGCCAGACAGGTTCGAGCGACAAGTGCATCGATACCGGCTTGATAGTGTTGCAAAGGCCGTTCAGGCCAAGGAAGTATCTGGATGATCAGACTGGGCTTATTACACTCAGGAAATTGATAGCCCCGACCACCTATACCACGGGTAAGAATTATTTTAACAACTCTCTCAGGCGAGCCACTATCCAATTTATCCTGAGTCATTTTTAAATTAATTTGCGCTAATAAAAATGCTTCATCTGGTGGTTTTATTGCCAGACGTTCGCAACCCAAGACCAGACGCTGCCAATGTAATGCCCAATGATGTAATTGTTCATTGACAAAGGCAATGGTCTCAAATAAGCCGTCACCATAGGCTAGTCCCCGATCATTGACGGCGACATTAGCTAAAGTCTTATCCAAATTATGCTCAAGTTGTGTCATTTTAACTCAGCCTTCAACGCCTGGAGTAAGCCTTTTGCTTTAGCACGTGTTTCATGCAATTCTTTCTCTGCAATCGAGTCAAAAACAAGTCCTGCACCTGCCCGAAAACTTAATCGCTGGGCTGATTCTTCCAATAGATTATCTAATAGGCTTTCTATAACAAATGTCCGTATAAGAATATTAAAATCCATACTGCCATCAAGATTAATATAACCCATAGAGCCGGTGTAAGCACCACGAGAACATTGCTCTAATTCGGCAATAATTTCCATACAACGTACTTTAGGACAGCCCGTAATTGTTCCACCAGGAAACATGGCCTTAAGGATTTCACCGGGCGTTTTACCTGTTTGTAATTCCCCACTGACATTAGACACGATATGATGCACATGCGCATAGGTTTCATTGACCATCAACTCATCGACAACGACACTACCGGGCTTACATACCCGTCCTAAATCGTTACGGATCAAGTCGATTAACATAATATGCTCTGCTTGTTCCTTGGGGTGATCATGTAGCTCTTTAAGTAATCGTAAATCTTCTTCAAGTGATGTACTTCGTGGTCTTGTACCGGCAATAGGACGAGACTCCAAACGCTTATTTTTGACTCTAAGCAGGCGTTCCGGTGAGGAGGAAACAATACTGACTTCCCCCTCTTTAGAGTTACATAGTTCAGAATTAAAACTAGCGACACCTGAAAAAGGTGCTGGATTTTCCTGAGCTAATAATTGACTCAAAACAGCCACTTGTTCTGTGTGCTTCTGATTATTATTTTTCTTGGATAGTGTTGACTGCCACAAGCGGGATAAATTAACCTGAAAGACATCACCCTCTTTGATATAGGATTTGACCGTATCGACTGCTATAAGAAAACTATCAGCTGTTTCTTCAACAATTGGGAAATTAAAAACGTCTGTCTCAGTTGATTTACTGCTCTGTTGACAAATAAACTGCATATCAGCAAGTAAGGATTGATAGTGGCGCTGATGATCCATGTCGGATTCTGTCATAAAAAATAGACATTCTTTTTTATGATCATAGATCAGTGCTTTTTTTACCCTTGCCGCATAGGCAATCGGTAATAATTGCTTTTCAAAGGTCAGTTTTAAACAAGGTTCAACTTGCTGAGCTAATTCATAGGCCAAAAACATAAACCAGCCTCCCGTAAAAGGAAGTTCACTTTCTATTGCTTGCTCAGTCGATTCTTCTTCAGCGAAGAAAAGCCTGTCAAAATTATCGAGAAATGAACCATCTTCGGCAAAATTGATATTTGGGGATGAACTTAATTGTTTTTGATGATCAAGTTTCAACCATTGTTCAGGCTCGATAAATAAAATATCAAATTGAGAGGATTCTTGATCGGCTGATGATGAAGCGCTTTGACTGGACGAAGTGAATAAATAAGGGTATTTATGAGGAAAGTGACTATAAAATTGAATTAAGTCAGGACATTGATGCTTAGGGATTTCAGTTAGCTTACAGGCATAAGTCATATTCAATCAATTTTTTGAGAACTAATGATTTTTATAAATTTAAGCCTAAAGGTGAGCAGAACCCACCTTAATAGAGCATCATTAAATCTGAAAACTATCCTTTGCAAAAATCATACTTTACTAAAAATCATACTTTACCAAAGATTAAGGTACCATTCGTACCACCAAAGCCAAATGAATTTGATACCGCATAATCAATTTTCATTTCTTTAGGGACTAAAGGCGCATAATCTAAGTCACAATCATCACTCGGATTTTCTAAATTGATTGTCGGTGGAGCAACTTGGTCACGAATAGCCAAGGCAGTAAAGATAGCTTCAATGCCACCTGCAGCACCAAGCAAGTGCCCGGTCATTGATTTGGTAGAACTCATGGTCAATTTATACGCATGATCACCAAAAGTACGCTTAGCCGCTTCTGTTTCTGCTGCATCACCCGCTGGAGTAGAAGTACCATGTGCATTAATATAGTCAATCTGATCAGGATTAAGACCTGCATTACGCAGAGCAGAATCCATACAACGACTGGCACCTTCGCCACCTTTTGAAGGCAGGGTCATGTGATAGGCATCACCACTCATCCCAAAGCCAAGCACTTCAGCATAAATTTTAGCACCACGCGCCTTAGCAAATTCATATTCTTCCAATACGACTACACCCGCACCATCACTGAGCACAAAACCATCACGGTCTCTATCCCAGGGTCTGGAAGCGGCTTGCGGATCATCATTACGTTTTGACAATGCACGCGCTGCTGAAAAACCTGCTAAGCCACAATGTGAACTGGCCATTTCAGCACCACCAGAAATCATGACATCAGCATCGCCATACTCGATAATACGTGCGGCATCACCAATGCTATGTGTTGCTGTAGCACAGGCTGTGGCAATGGCGATATTAGGCCCTTTCATGCCATATTTAACTGACAGATTACCGGAAATCATATTGATGATATTACTGGGGACAAAAAACGGTGATACTTTACGCGGACCGCCTTTAAGGTAATTGTCATAGCCCTTTTCAATACCGGGTAAACCACCAATACCAGAACCAATATAAACACCTATTTTCCAGGCATTTTCTTCCGTCACTTCAAGACCGGAATCTTCAATTGCCTGTATTGCTGCCGCCATCCCATAGTGAATAAAGAGATCCATTTTTTTAGCATCTTTAGGTGATAAATAATCATGAATATCAAAATTTCTGATAGAACCACCGAATTTGACACTAAAAGCACTGGTATCCAGATGATCAATAGGTGCAATACCACTTTTTCCAGCCAAAATATTGTCCCAAGACTCAGTAACACTCAAGCCTACAGGACTAACCATGCCCATTCCAGTAATAACAACGCGTCTCTTAGCCAAGACCTTCTCCATAAAATCAGGGTGATGAATCACACCAGTAAAACATAAATACGACTGCTAACAGCTCGATAAAACCTGCTATACACAAACAAGGAAAGCCGAATTTAATAAGGCGAGAATTTCAGCGTTATTAAAAGCGGCTTTTCAAATAGTCATCTTTATTATCATCTAAAAGCTCAAATACAGCCTCAGATAAAAAGATTATTTAAGCGTCAGTGTTCGCACTGATATAATCAATTGCTAACTGAACAGTCGTAATTTTTTCAGCTTCTTCGTCAGGAATTTCAGTTCCGAACTCTTCTTCAAGCGCCATAACCAGTTCAACAGTATCTAGAGAATCAGCACCTAGGTCATCAACAAATGAAGCTTCAGATTTAACTTCATCTTCTTTAACACCTAATTGTTCAATAACAATTTTAGCAACTCTATCTTCAACACTACTCATTTTATTTATATCTCCATAATTCTTGTGCAACACACATATCTTCTATTCAGATGACAGAAAGGCCCTGAATATTAAGTGTGTTTATTTACGTGACGCTATTTTAGTGAAAACTTTAGCGATATACCAGTATTAGATGCTTAAATCTTCTTATTTAGTGATTTAATATATTAATAAATAAGGGATAACCATAGTTTTTTACTTATAATAAGCGCTAACTACCTAATTTTACATAAAACTGAACAGAAAGCCCTGATAAATCGCAATAACTATCACAATAAGGATGATAGTAAAGAATACTTTAGGGTCAGTAATTTTATTAGCATTAAGGCATATACATGCCACCATTCACATTAATGGTTTCACCCGTAATGTAAGTGGCTTCGTCAGAGGCTAAAAAGCCAACGGCTGAAGCAATTTCATCTGCCTCACCCAGTCTATTCAATGGAATTTGCTTTAATAAGGCCGCTTTGGCTTCTTCAGGCAAGTTTCGAGTCATATCGGTATCAATAAAACCAGGCGCAACGGCATTCACCGTAATTCCGCGTGAACCAATTTCTCTTGCTAGAGACTTGGTAAAGCCAAAAATTCCTGCCTTTGCTGCAGCATAATTTGCCTGACCCGCATTACCGGTCAAACCAACCACTGAGGCAATGGAAATAATACGCCCTTTTCTGGCTTTCATCATGGCGCGTAAGCAAGCTCTTGACAGCTTGAAGATTGAAGTCAAATTGGTTTGAATAATATCATCCCATTCTTCATCTTTCATGCGCATCATGAGATTATCACGAGTAATGCCTGCATTGTTGACCAAGATAGAAGGCATGGCATAATTATCTTTCATTGCAGATAAGACCGCATCAATACTGCTTTGATCAGTAACATTGAGTACCATGCCCTGACCTTTAACGCCATTTTCCTGCAAATAATCGCTGATGGCCTGTGCGCCCTTTTCAGAAGTCGCTGTACCAATAACGATTGCCCCCTTACTAGCCAATTTTAAGGCTATTGCCTTGCCGATTCCCCGACTTGCGCCACTGATTAGAGCGACTTCATTTTCCATGGTCATTTTGCTAATTCCTCAAACACTTTATCTATTGTTGCAGTATCAAACATCGGCATGGCCGGCATTCGACGATTTATACGTTTATTAAGTCCCGTTAATACCTTGCCGGGGCCACATTCAATAATTAAATCTGTCCCCTCAGCCACCATTTTATTGATGCTTTCAACCCATCTAACCGGTTGTGATAGCTGTTTTACCAGTGAGTTGCGAATTGAATCAATGTCATTTTCGATGGTGACGTGAACATTATTAATGACCGGAATCACTGGACGTTCAATAGAAATAGTGGCCAGCTTCTTAGCCAGTTTTTCTGCGGCACTGTCCATTAAAGAACAATGTGATGGGACACTGACCGGTAGCTTTATCGCTTTTTTGGCACCGCAACTCTTAGCCAATTCGATAGCCTGATCAACTGCATCAGCATGACCGGCAATCACCACTTGACCGGGTGAATTGAAGTTTACAGCAGAAACCACCCGGCCACTCGTCACCGCAGTTTCATCACAAACTTTGATCACATCCGCATCATCAAGCCCCAAAATAGCAGCCATTGCACCTTCACCGGCATTAACAGCATCTTGCATATAACGTCCGCGTGAGGCAACTAGCTCAATGGCATCAGAAAAACCCATCGCTTCAGCACAAACCAATGCGGTATATTCACCCAAGCTATGTCCGGCTAGAACCGCAGGCATTTGACCTTCTTTATGTTTCCAGATTTGCCAAATAGCATAGCTGGCCGCAAGCATTGCGGGCTGAGTATTTCGGGTATTATTGAGATCAGAGTCAGGACCGTTTTGCGTCATGCCCCAGAGATCAAATCCAAGTACATCACTGGCCTGTTGAAAAGTTGAAAGTATGATTTCACCATATTCTGGATTTTCATCAGCGATACTACCTAACATTCCAACGGATTGAGAACCCTGTCCAGGAAAAATGAAAGCTGTCGACATTGTTTATCCTATTTTTCAATGAAATTTAATATAAAGAATAGATTTAAAATTTGATCAGTGCTGAACCCCAGGTAAAACCACCACCAAAGGCTTCCAGAAGAATAGTTTCACCGCGTTTAATACGGCCATCTCTAACCGCAGTGTCTAAGGCTAAGGGCACTGAGGCAGCCGAGGTATTACCGTGGTTTTGTACTGTTATCACGACATGATCGGTAGACATTTTAAGCTTTTTGGCAGTCGCATTAATAATTCGAATATTAGCCTGATGTGGCACTAACCAGTCAATATCTGATTTTTCTAAATTGTTTGCAACTAAGGTTTCGTCGACGATGCGCCCCAGGGTATTTACCGCCACTTTAAAGACTTCATTGCCTTTCATTTCAATGTGGATTGAATCAAAACCATCGGGATTCTTATCAGAAATACCGCCATTGGTATTGAGTAATTCGGCATAACTACCATCGGCATGAATATGAGTTGAAAGGATTCCAGGTTCTTCACTGGCTTCAATAATCACCGCACCCGCACCATCGGCAAACAAGACACAAGTACCTCGGTCAGACCAATCAACAATTCGCGATAAGGTTTCAGCACCCACAACCAAGGCACGTTTTGCCGCACCGGTTTTAATAAATTTATCGGCAATATCTAAGGCATAGATAAATCCCGTACAAACGGCTTGTACATCAAATGCGGGACAGCCATGAATATCAAGACGTTGCTGTAGTAGACAGGCCGTACTTGGGAATATTTTGTCAGGTGTCGTCGTAGCTACAATAATCAAATCAATTGACTGCGGATCAATGTCTGCCGCCGCAATGGCGTTTTTGGCTGCAAATTCAGCTAAGTCACAGGTAGTCTGACCTTCAGCAGCAATATGACGCTGCTTGATGCCAGTGCGTTCAGTAATCCATTGATCAGTAGTATCTACTATCTTTTCCAGATCGTGATTGGTCATCACATTTTCAGGCAAATAACTGCCTGTTGCCATAATACGAGAGTACATCTATAAAGAGTATCCTATTGTTGCTGTAATTATAAAGTTTATTATACGCATAAGAGGCTTTATTAACAATTTATGACAAGCGTAAGTTTGTTTATATCCGTGATATTTGAAAATGCAGCGAGGCATTTTGACTAAGAGCCGATTGAGTGTATAAGTACTACATGATTGAGGCTTTTAGTTACATCTCTTAACCAAGAGAACGAAGCCTGCATTTCCAAATATCATGGGTACAAACCATATCACCAATAGGTACTAAGTAAAGGATTCTTCTAACACTTTGCTAATCCTTTGCGGTACTTTATTTTCAACTTCTAACATCGCCACTTTAATGGCATTACCAAAAGAAAATATATCTGCACTACCATGGCTTTTTACCACGATGCCCTTAAGCCCTAGCAAACTTGCACCATTATATATACGTGGATCAATTTTACTTTTAAAGGCATTCAAAACAGGCATCGCAATTAAACCCGCTATTTTAGTGAAAATATTACGATTAAATTCACGTTTAATATAATAAACGATCATTTTTGCCACACCTTCCGAAGTTTTCAGTGAAATATTGCCCACAAAACCATCGGCAACCACCACATCAACAACACCTTTGTAAATATCATCACCTTCAATGAAGCCATAATAGTTCAAGGAACTATTAGATATGAGGTTCGCCGCTTGTTGAACCTGCTCATTACCCTTCATTTCTTCTTGACCAATATTGAGCAAACCAATGGTTGGCTTGTCAATATCATCAATAGCACTGGTTAGTACCGATCCCATCACCGCAAACTCTAACAAGTGCTGAGCTGAAAGATCAATATTAGCACCCAAGTCAAGCATATGAGTATGCCCCTTTTGAGTAGGAATAGCGGAACAAATGGCCGGACGATCAATTCCTGGCAGAGTTTTTAACACAAAACGCGCAGTTGCCATCAAAGCACCGGTATTGCCTGCACTGATACAAGCATCGGCATCACCTGACTTGACCAGATTAATGCTAACCCGCATAGATGAGTCTTTCTTGCCACGTAAGGCAGAAGCCGGTTTTTCATCCATCCCAACCACTTGTGAGGTGTGATGAACCGTTATTTGTTGACGAACCTTAGCTGGGCAACTTTCCAACTGCTGTTCGATTTGACTTTCATCACCCACTAAAATAATCTTTAACTGACTGAATTTTTTAAGGATATTAAGAGCCGCAGGAACGGTAACATCCAAGCCCACATCACCACCCATGGCATCAATTGCTATTGTGCTGTTATGTAAGTTAGTTATCATTTTTTATCATACTTTTTATTGGTAGAGGCTATTGCTAAGAGGCTATTGATAAAATCTATTGGTAAAACTATTTAGTGTAGTACAAATACTGTAGTGCAAAAAAACAAAGCCTCAGAATATCTGAGGCTTTATTTTTAAATAGATCATTTAAAACTCAGGCTAAAAAGCCCGAGTTCAAACAGTCTGGAGTATTACTTACCTAAAACCTTACGGCCTTTGTAGTAACCATCAGCAGTAATATGGTGACGACGATGAGTTTCACCGCTTGTTGGGTCAATAGATAAAGTCGGTGCATTTAAAGAGTCGTGTGAACGACGCATGCCACGGCGTGCTGGGGTACATTTATTTTTTTGAACTGCCATTTGATTTTCCTTTTACTCTAAATTACAAAATTCACATTTATCATGTTGAAATAATTTCAACTAATAATTCTTACAACGCTTTATAAAAAAATACTATTTTATTAGTGGGTAGTACCCAGTCAATTAATACAGTATTATTTTTTTAATTGTTTCAAAATAGCAAAAGGATTATCTGTATCATTTTGCTCTTTTTCAATGCTGTGACTATTACTATCGTCATCAGCCATCAAATCATCCTGCTCAAGAAACGTCACGCGGACATCACAGGCTTTGCCTATTTCAGATTCCTCGTGCATTGGTATCTGCGGTAATGCCAATAATAGCTCGTCTTCAAGCAATGTTCTTGGATCTATTAATTCTTTTTTTGCCAGCCAGAAGATATCATAATTTGATTCTTCAGCTTGTTTTTGAGCAAGTTCACTTTGCACAAAAGCAATCGACAAGTCGCAGTTTAAATCCAGTGTGTAATTATCCATACAACGCTGGCACTGTAAAACAACCTGGGCTAAAACCTGCCCGGTCATAAATCGATTACCTAAAATATCAGTATCAAATTCCAAGTGATATTTAATATCACCGGTATTCTCAAGCACTGCATCATTCAGTCTAGGCATACTGGTGCCCGACTCTTCCAGTGATATCGAACCATCTAATGTGACACCCTGATCAGTATATCGACGAAAATCGATTCTTTGCGGGATGCGTTCATTCATGGCTTTTCACTATTTTTTATAATATAACTCTAGGTTTCTATAATATAACTCAAGCTTTCACAATACCACTCAAGATAATCCCTTATTTTATTGCTTTTAGACATTCTTGTCAAAATCTTTATTAATAAAAACAGCAAATATTTGAAAACCACCTCAACTTACATGTATTTAGAGTACATCAAACATTCTAATTTACTTTAACACATTGACAAAGCCCAAAAATAAGCCATATTTGATAATAGACCTATTCATTAGGGGGAAATAATGTGATCACTAAAATTCTCATTGCAAATCGTGGTGAAATTGCCGTGCGAATCATTCGCGCCTGTGCAGAAATGAATATCACTTCTGTGGCTGTTTATGCCGATACCGATCGTCATGCCTTACATGTTAAAAAAGCCGATGAGGCTTATTGCCTTGGGCCTGATCCGGTAGCAGGCTATCTTAATGCCCACAGATTAGTCAACATTGCCCTTGCATCCGGCTGTGATGCCATTCACCCGGGTTATGGTTTTTTATCTGAAAACCCTCTTTTTGCCAAAATATGTGAACGCCGTAATATCAAGTTTATCGGCCCTCGTTCTGAAGTGATTGAAAATTTGGGCAATAAAACCCATGCCAGAGCAACCATGATTGCTGCAGGCGTTCCCGTCACACCCGGCAGTGAAGGCAATCTTGCAAATATTACTGAAGCTTTATCCGTCGCCAAGACCATTGGTTATCCGGTAATGCTTAAAGCCACTTCCGGTGGTGGCGGTCGTGGCATTCGACTCTGTAACAACAAAACAGAATTAAAGAATAATTACCCCCGAGTCATTTCCGAAGCAACTAAAGCTTTTGGCTCTGCTGATGTGTTTATGGAGAAGTGTGTAGTCAATCCTAAACATATCGAAGTGCAAATTCTCGCCGATGAACATGGCAATGTTATCCATCTTTTTGAGCGCGACTGTTCCATCCAACGTCGTCATCAAAAGCTCATTGAAATCGCCCCTTCACCGCAATTAAGTCAGGCACAACGACTGGCTATTGGCGATCTAGCCGTTAAAGCAGCCAAAGCCACGGGTTATAGCAATGCCGGCACGGTAGAATTTCTAATGGCTGAGGATGATCAGTTTTACTTCATGGAAGTCAATACACGCTTACAGGTTGAACATACCATCAGTGAACAGATAACCGGTATTGATATCGTTCAGGAGCAATTTAGAATTGCCAGTGGCCTGAAATTACGCTTTAAACAAGCGGATATACAAATTCGTGGCTATGCCATGGAGTTTCGTATTAATGCCGAAGATCCTAAAAATGATTTTCTGCCCTCTTATGGCCGGATTACCCGTTATCTAGCACCCGGTGGGCCGGGGGTTAGAACCGATGCCGCCATTTATACCGGCTATGTTATTCCACCTTATTATGATTCGATGTGTGCCAAACTCATTGTATGGGCATTGGAATGGGATGAAGTTATTCAGCGTTCTAAACGGGCTTTAAAAGACATGGGTGTTTATGGGGTAAAAACAACTATCCCCTACCAATATGCCATTTTAAGTAATGAAGAGTTTATCAATGGCTCATTTAATACCAGTTTTGTAGAACAGCACCCTGAGCTTGTTAACTACTCGGTTAAGTGTTCTAAGCAGCATGTTGCATTAGCATTTGCAGCAGCAATAGCTGCACATCAGGGAATGTGAGATTTAATGTTTATTGTTTGTAATTACTCAGTATTTTGTAGCATATAGATAGAGTATCCGGTTGAATACGGAATATTACTGAATAATTACTCATGTTTAGTCAATTATCTTGGAATATAACAATGGCAAAGATTCGGGTTACTGAGACTGTTTTGAGAGATGGGCATCAGTCGCTTATTGCTACTCGTATGCGTACGGATGATATGTTACCTATTTGTGAGAAGCTTGATAGTATAGGTTTCTGGTCTTTAGAGGTTTGGGGCGGTGCTACTTTTGATAGTTGCATTCGCTTTTTAAAGGAGGATCCCTGGGAGCGTTTACAGTTACTAAAAAAGGCCTTGCCTAATACCCCTTTACAAATGTTATTGCGGGGTCAAAACTTGTTGGGCTATCGTCATTATTCTGATGACTTAGTCATAGCGTTTATTAAATTATCAGCTCAAAATGGCATTGATGTCTTTCGGGTTTTTGATGCCATGAACGATGTGCGTAACTTAAAAACATCGATTAAAGCCATCAAAAAAAATAATAAACATGCTCAGGGAGCTATTTCATATACTACTAGCCCGGTTCATAATAATAAAATATTTGTCAAAATGGCCAAGCAAATGCAAAGCATGGGCTGTGATTCTATTGTAATAAAAGATATGGCGGGCTTGCTCACGCCTTATAATACCTATGAGCTAGTTTCTGCACTGGTTGATGCACTGATTGTGCCTGTCCATATTCATTCTCATGCCACTTCTGGTCTGGCGGCAATGTGTCAATTAAAGGCACTGGAGGCTGGCTGTGAAGGTATTGATACGGCCACTTCATCCTTTGCCGAAGGTACTAGCCACCCTACCACAGAGAGCAAGCCGACAAATAAAGGTGTTGATAAATGCGATAAATTAAGCTATTATTCTTGTAAAATCAACATTTAAGGGGATATCTAAATGGATAAAATATCTTCTGATATAAAACAACCAAGAATTCCAGTTGAAATTAACGATATTCAGGTTAATTTTTGCAAAAATCCATTGTGCCAAAATTATGGTGTTCCTGCCAGCACAGAAAGCCAAGTTAAACTCCATAAATCACAAAAAGACTGCTACAAATTATCAAGTGGTAGTCGAAAGCCAGTTACTAAACTGATTTGCAAGTCTTGTAATGAGTTATTCCCAGTTAAGAGCAATCAAGGAATTTGGGATGAATTACAGCGAATTGAAGAATATTTAAAAGAAACTCCAGAGGTGTCATGCCCTGATAATTCATGTAAAAATAATCTCATTAGTATTAAGTTAGGAAAAGAATTTTACCAGTCTTTTGGGAAAACAAAATCAGGTTCTAGTCGTTATCGATGCAAGTCTTGTAAGAAAACATTTTCAGTTAAACAATCTACAACTGGTCAAAAACAGCCTCATAAAAACAATCTTATTTTCAAACTTCTAATGAATAAATCCCCTTTAAGGCGAATCTGTGAAGTTGCTGATGTTGGTATGGCGACTGTTTATGCAAAAATTGATTTTCTGCATAAACAGTGCATGACCTTTGTATCAGAAAGAGAACAGAGGTTAATTAAAAGCAATATAAAGCGACTTTATGTTAGCGTGGATAGACAGGAATATATTGTTAATTGGACAAGACGAGAAGATAAACGAAATATTAAACTTTCAGCAATCGGTAGTGCTGACAATGAAACAGGCTACGTATTTCAAATGAATTTAAACTATGATCCTTGTATTAGCCCTATTGAAATAGAAGAAAATGCTTTATCTGTTAATGATTATAATGCCCAATACGCCTATCGAAAACATGCAAGATTCTGGTTGAATGGTGATTATAAAGAGAGTGTGAAAAATTCAAGATCCAAAAGACAAATGGATCATCTTTAAGTGCCGATATATCAGCAACATACAAGGATGCAATTTCTCGTGATGATATAGAAGAATCAGAAGCTCTCTATCAAGTACAAAAATTGCCTCAAAATGGAATGCAGATCCATTCTGAATATACGATGTATGGACATTTCTTTTTATACATAAATTGTTCAGTGGTGTTGAAAAAATCAGATTCTTTTTAGATCAAGATTCTGGAATGAGAGCAACCTGCTTAACAGCTTTCCATAACGAAATAAAAAATAGAAGCTGTGATGCTTTTATGTTCGAATAACAAAGGATTTAACTGTTGATGAAAAGCGGAGAACTTTAAATGATTCCAGGAACTATTTTTCAGATCAGCAAAAAGAACACCCTGATTTATCAAAAAATAAAATAAAATTAAAAATAATAAAAGATCGATTAGAAAACATGCAGGAAATTGGAAACTGGAAAGATAAATGGCTTTTACACCCTTTTCCTAATATGTCTGAACCAGAAAAAGCGATTTGTTATCTTACTGATTATGGTGACTATGATGAAGACCATCAGGCATGGTTATATAACAAAGCCTCCATGCATGGGATTGATAATTTTTTATGCAGGTTAGACGTAGATTATCATTATTAGAGCGAGCTATTTCATCTGCCAGCAGTTCTGGCAGAAGGTGGTATGGGTATTCTGCTTACAACCCAAAGAACATTGTTAAGTTACTCGATATATTCCGAGTTTATTATAATTATTGTATTGCAGGAAAAGACAAAAAACACCCGCTATGCGTTTAGGTCTGGCAAAAGGCATTGTTAGTCCAGAAGACATCATTTATTTTTCACCTAATTAACTATGAGCCATTATGAATAAAACAATTTTCAAACAACTTAAGAAAGACAAAGGTAACTGGCTCAATGAAACAGAAGTACGCCAGGGATGGATAAAGATTATTGGTGATGCTTTAAATATTCCTTTTCAAATGGAGAGGCAAAGAGTTGATGCCAGTTATAACAGAGTTATTATTGAATTTAAGGATAAGGGCTTATTTAATGGCAGTACTTCCAGTTCTGCATTTAAAAATGCGGTGTTTGATCGCTTAAAAAATATATCCCGACTCGTGCTAAACTCGAATCCCTCGACAATGAGGATTATATTGGAATAGTTACCGATGCAGAGCATATTGCATTTGCACGGTACAGCCGAGGAAAAATAGTTCATGATGCATTATTACCATTAAGTGAATCCAGTGTATCTTTGATAGTTAAGGCTCTGACTGATTGTAAATGGGTTCCTGTTACATCAGAAAATCTAATCACTGATTTTGGTCATAGTTCTGATGCTGGCTGTAATATGTTACAGGCTTTATCTGACGCATTATCAGAGCGACTGGAAAAGAAAAATAATAATAAAATAAAATGATCTTTGAAGAGTGGAAAGCTCTTTATGGACAAACATCAAATCTTTCCATCAGCCAAGTGAATGGGATTCTTGATAATATTGGATTTCAAGTCAATTTCTCTGAACAAAAAAGTCTGAAGAATTGAAGATCCCTGTTGCACTTTTTGTCATACATACTTACAACTCTCTTTTGATAAAAATTCTTGGTGCAGAAGTTGTTGCCGAACATGCACTAACCACTTATAAAGGATTTATCAGAGAAACAGTCAGCCTTGATGGTCAATTATTAATTGACCGAATGGAATATGAAATTGAACAGGGTAATTTCTTTTCTGGTGCTGGAATAAATGGGTTTGGAGAAGAAGTTATTTTCAGTTGGTATCTTGATGTTGCAAGATTGAAACAACATCAAGCCAAAATAATTGATGGATTAAAAGGTATTTTGCTTTCATTCTCCATGTATAGAGCGGATAAATTAACTTCCGCACGTTCAAAAGATGTTCTTAAGTCGTTTTATCAAGATCTCGTGCCAAATGAGCTACGAAAAGTCTGGGTGAAGTTTATACACCAGAATGGTTGGTTGAAGTCACTCTGGATAGAATCAATGTAAAAATTTTTTAACTCAACGATTTCTTGATCCAACATGTGGTTCAGCTTCTTTCTTACTGGCTTTAATCAGGAAAATAAAAATACAAGCAACAGATGATGGGTGGGGTGATTTAGAAGTGTTAAAACACATCATAAACAATGTCTGGGGCTTTGATTTAAATCCTTTAGCAGTCCAGACTGCCCGAGTGAATATATTAATCGCTATTTCTGATTTATTAGACAATAACAAAGGAACAGATATAGAAATACCGATTCTTTTAGCGGATGCAGTGTATTCCCCAGCTCGAAATCCTAAAAAGATGAATTGATTGTCTCTTATAAAATTGGTAGTGAAGTAGCCGATCTTGAAATTTTATTGCCTTCAGAATTGGCTTTTGATAGAAGTCGTTTAGATTCCGTATTTTTACTAATGGATAATTTAGTTTCAAAAAGTACTCAGTGGCGTGAGACAGAAAAAAAATTAATACAAAAAAATTAATTACATCCAATGAAATGAAAGAATGGAGATCACCACTCAAGCATACTTATGAAAAAATTCTGGATTTACATGAAAGAAACTGGAATGGTATCTGGTTTCGTATAGTGCGTAATTTCTTCTGGTCTGCTATTGCAGGAAAGTTTGATGTGGTTGTTGGTAATCCACCTTGGGTCAGATGGTCAAAATTACCCGAATTATACCGTGAACGTATAAAGCCAACCTGTGATCATTATGGAATTTTCTCAAAAACAAAATTTCATGGTGGAAATGAACTTGATATATCAGGAATGATCACCTATACCGTTGCAGATAAATGGCTCAAAGATGAAGACGGAATTTTAGCATTTGTTATCACGCAAACTCATTTTCAATCACCATCTTCAGCAGGTTTTCGATCATTTTATATCGGAAATAATCAGATCATTCAACCTGTAGGGATTGATGATCTAAAAGCTTTAAAGCCATTTCCTGATGCAGCCAATAAAACAGCTATTTTTATTGCTAAAAAATGCAAAGGTAACACAATAAAATATCCTATACCCTATGCTATATGGGAAGCGGCTAAAGGAAATAAAAAGCAATCCCTGCTCACCTCACAAAACAAGAAGCTCTTGATTCAGTTGACATTGATAAGTGTGAGGCAACCCCTGTTACGGGAGGTGATTCACCATGGGCTATTACACCGAAAGGTGGTTTTAAAGCATTTAAAAGATCACTGGTGCAAGCACTTGGGTTAACGGCAGAAAAGGAGTAACCACAGAATTAAATGGTATTTATTTTGTAAAAATTATTGATACAAATAAAAATAATAATTTGGTGCAAATTAAAACCTGCCCTGACTTTGGAAGAAATGAAAAAGTAAAACCAGCAAGAAAGTTTTGGATAGAACCTGATTTTCTATATCCTTTAGTTAAGGGGCTGGAGATATACAGGAATGTTATGTCTCAATCAAAAAGATTTATATGTACTGGTGCCTAATAAGGATCACAAAACAGTTATTAGAAGATTGTGAAAATGACATGGAAGACAAACCAAAGTGTGAAGGATTTTTAGCACCTATCAAGACCAGCTTATTTTAAGATCAACATATAGCAAACGAATGACAGAACACGCACCTTATTTCTGTATTTCAAATGTTGGCAGTTATACTTTCGCACCATTTAAAGTGGTATGGCCTGAACAGCCTGGCAATAAATCATTTAGAGCGGCAGTCATTACAAAAGGTAACGATCCTATCAGTGGTCAAAAAGTTTTTGTTCCCGACCACAAATTGTTTTTGTTGATTTTATGATTCAGAGCCAGCCTATTATCTTTGTGGTTTACTAAACAGCTCTACAGTACAAGCTTTTATTGATAGTCATAATATTTCAATTCAAGTGGGTAATGTGTTTAAACACATGAATTTACCAGAATTTGATGCAGATAATAAGAAACATAAAGAGTTATCAGCATTAAGTGAAGTAGCACATAATGAAGATAACAAAATCAAAAGACAAGCATTGTTAAAAACTATTTCTAAACTTGGAAATTCATTACTTTGAGCAAATATGGGTGTTTTTATACAAAAATATCAACACCTTTGTTTATCGGCTTGCACAGAGAGCATGGTGGCAGCGCTTGTTGGCACAAAATATGACACTCAACTTGATTTGCCAGCACTACAGGCAATTGGCAGTTATTTTTATCAAGTACGTAAAAATATCATCAGTTTGAAAGTGAATTTACCGGACTGGATACTCGGGTACAAGTTAATCAAGTGCCCGGAGGAATGATTTCTAACTTATCAAATCAGTTAAGAGAACAAGGTGAATTAACTCGCATGAATGATGTGCTCGATGAAATACCCAGAGTTCGTGCTGAATTAGGCTATCCACCCTTGGTTACACCGACCTCACAGATCGTTGGCACTCAAGCGGTATTAAATGTCCTAACCGGTGAACGCTATAAAACCATCACCAATGAAGTCAAACTGTATTTCCAAGGCAAATACGGTAAAGCACCTGGTAAAATCCACAAGAAAACACAGCAATTAGCGATAGGTAATGAAGATGTCATTGACTGTCGTCCTGCTGATTTACTCAAACCTGAATTAGCCCAGCTAAAAAAGCCATTGGGAAATTAGCAAAAATAAAAAAGATGTGATGATTTATGCCATGTTTCCAGATATCGGTAAGGACTTTTTAGAACAACGTGTTGCTGGCACTCTAGAGCCTGAATACCTACAAGCCATGGGTGAAACGGAGGCTGTCTGTCCTAGCGCACCCACTGAGTTTTTAATCACCTTACACGGTGAAGAATACCATATTAAAGTCACAGGTACTGGCCATCCTAGTCAAGAGAGACGCCCTTTTTATATGAGTTTAGATGGTGTCCCTGAAGAGTTACAGGTTGAAATTTTATCTGAAATTGATACCACAGGATCTGGCATTGCCAGTACCGGTAAAAGCAGCAAGCAGCCCAAGGCCACTGAACCGGGTCATGTGACGACATCCATGCCCGGTGTCATTGTCGATGTATTAGTTAAGGCAGGTGATAAAGTTGAGGCTGGCACACCGCTTATTATTACTGAAGCCATGAAAATGGAAACAGAAATTCAAGCGCCCATATCAGGCAAAATAAGCCGGGTTTATGTTGCTAAAGGTGATACCGTCAATCCTGATGAGATTTTAATTGCTATTGAGTAAAGAGCAAACTAGAGACTAATCCAGCCCAAATTAGCAAACAATGCCAGCACAATAAAGCCACTAATAACATGTGCTAGCACATTAAATGCTTTTGCAAAAGAATGTTTGCTAACACGTTTTTCCTCATCATGAACAACTTTGGGCTGATTTTCTAAGACATCATCCCGAAAAGCACGCGATAATATTGTATGGCTTTTTTACTCTTTTTCTTATACCAAATGAGCACACTGACAATAGCAATAGACACAACACCAAAAAGTGGATTAATCAAGAGAAAATAATTGACGAAATCTTCAAATGTTTCCGGTACAAAATAATTAACAATCTGGCTTATATGCACAAAAAGTTATAGAGTGGATTGCTAGAACTTGCAGCGGGTGAAATAGGAAACTGCCATAACCATAAGGCGATTAAAACATAAAGAAGCGTTAGGCGAGCCAGAATACGATAAATACCCTGGCGAACATCAACCCATGAGTGTATAGCTGTTTTATGCTCAGTGAAAGACTTCTGGCTCATAGGCACATTATCAATCTTGATTACCCACAAAGCTCCGCCATATTTCGATAATTATACTATAATTATACTATAATTAAAGTATAGATTATGTGTGGAGTAGAATGATGTCAAAAAATAAAATTCAGTTTCAAGAAGGTTATAGTTTATTTGAGCTTTTTAATGATTATGGCACTGACAAACAGTGCCGACAAGCCTTATTTAAATGGAAATTTCCTGATGGATTTGTTTGCCCAGAGTGTGGCAATAAGACTTATTGCACTCTAGAACATCGCCATCTTTATCAGTGCCACCATTGTCATCATCAGACATCAGCAACCTGTGGGACAATATTTGATAGTACCAAACTGCCTTTATCTAAGTGGTTTTTAGCGATTCATCTTATGACTCAATTGAAGACAGCGGTTTCAGCATTAGAATTAAAGAGACAGCTTAAGGTAAGCTACAATACAGCCTGGAGTATGAAACAAAAGATCATGCAGGTTATGAAAGAACGTGATGACAGTAAACCTTTATCAGGCATCATTCAAATTGATGATGCCTACTGGGGTGGTGAGCACAGAGGCGGCTCCAGAGGTCGTGGTTCAGAAAATAAAACACCGTTCGTTGCAGCCGTTTCTACTAATGAAGATGGACACCCGATTGCAATGAATTTAAATGTGCTTAAAGGGTTTAAATCCAGTGAAATAAAACGATGGGCACAAACTCATTTAACACCTGGAAGTACTGTTTACTCAGATGGGTTAAATTGTTTTCCTGCGGTTAAAGAAGCTGACTGTAAGCATGTTCCAATCGTCACGGGTGGTGGTGCGGCAAGTGTTGATAAAATTGAGTTTATCTGGGTTAACACTATGATAGGTAATATTAAAAACTCTATGAAGGGAAGCTATCATTCCATTAACTCAAAACATTTACCTCGGTATCTTGCTGAATTTTGTTATCGGTTTAATAGACGCTTTAACTTAAAAGACATGATGCCAAGGTTTTTATGCGTGGCGATGAAAACGCCACCTATGAATGGAAAGCTCCTAAAAATGGCGGAGCTTTATGGGTAATCAAGTTATCAATTGTATCTGAATGCCCCGTATCAGCATCATCAACACTGGAGGATACCACCTTAAATTCCCGTGGAAACTCAGCCGGTGCATATTCAGAGGTGCGATATTTCATACGTGACAAGACTGAATTATGAATCTTTATCTCATCTGATGCTATCTTTCCTGATTCAGTACATAATTGCGGCAAATTTCTTGGTGCATAACGATAGTAAAATGCCAATCCATCTCGCGAATCATATAAGCGACCATGTACATTGACACGCTCTTTAATATTTTCGCAAAAGCCAGAAATAAATTTTAAACCATGTAGTTGCGCTCGTTCCAGCATCCAGTCAAAGGTTACATTTGATAAGCCTTTTCGTGTATAGCCACCACCAACATTACTATGCATGCCAGCAAACCAAACCTGCTCAATATTTTTAGGTCGCTCTAATGGTTCATCCGGTTTAGGGATCTCTCGCCAGACTTTAGGATGAAAAGTGCGCCTTTCGTCATCAAGGGATAAGGCATGAAAGACATGTTTTACATTCTCATTAAGCTGATAGTTATAAAACAAATGTGGGCAGCAACGGTTGATAATACCTTGAAAAGTAGCCATTATTGAGCCTGCTAAAGGACTTAAACCATCGGGAAACCCTAAGGCTGATACTGTATCCCAGACACCAATGAATTTAATCGGTACATTGCCATTGGGCACAAACGTCTCATGATGCAAGGCTGTTTTTGCTTTGAATTGTTCAGCTTGATGTGGTGTTTGAGGGCTATTAGGATCGTTCTTTTGGTAGCAGCAAAAGGCTTCATCCATTTCCCGGCCAAGCTCTTCGTCACATTTAAAAACTTTGTGACCATCAACGTCTAATGCATAATCACCATTGGTATTTTTTTTAAATTTATCGACCAAACCACAGATTTGTAAAAAACCGGCAAAACCACGAATGGTTGCTGCACCACGACTAAAACCAAACATATAAATATTATCGCCGGGTTCATATTGTCGTACTAAAAACTCATACAGATCTTTTACATTTTGCCCAAAACCAAAACCAAAAGCACCGGAAATGCCCTTTATGATTTTATTTTTTTGTGTACCAACACCATTTTCGTAAAAAACAACCTGTTCAAGAGCGGGGTCATGAATGTCAATTGCATTATAGAGTTGAAAAACATTCGTTTCAGCTCCCGCCCCCCCTTTATTGCCTGTACCATCAGAACAAAGTATTATATTTTTTGTTTTATTAGCATTATTAATCTGTGTCATAGCCGTGCCCTATTCCTTTATTAAGAAACATCCCCAAACCACTGATGCAAACTACATTCTGACACTATTGGCATACGACATCAAATAGTGTGACAAGACATGGATACCAGCATCTAAAATACCAGCCCGGATTATGGCTTATTCAAGCTCAACCGCTGTAAAATTATCCAAACGCCTTACCCATAATTTGGGGTCTTTAAGACGTTCTTGAATATTACTTAATACGATATTAGCATCACTTCTTGTCTCATAGGCACTATAACCAACACCATAGTCATGTTTTTTTAATTTAGACTGGTAAACAATGATGTGTTGACTAATATCCGGATACTGTTCTTTAAATGCTTGTACATATTGCTTCGCATAGGTGCTTGAATTGGTCATAATTAATTGAATTGTATATTTATTCCAATTTTTTTCAGGCTCTTTTTGCTGTGCTTTTGGAGATTGTTTTTCAGTTGAGCTATTTGTATCCTTCGTGACTAATTTAGGCTCAACAGCTAATGATTTTTTTGCTGCTTTCTTTTTGGGTGTAATTAATATTTCACCTTCTTTTAAAAGCATCGATGCATCTGTCGTATTAGCAGTTTTATCAATTCGTTTATTGCTTTCTGACTCAGGTAATAAATTAACTGCTGAGCATTTATTATCAGGTGTTAAGCCGTGTTTAATCAATACCAGTGCTTCAATGGCAGGTCGATATCCTGTATCGGCAGAAATAGTAATCCATTTAGTACCCTGTTCAGGATCAGATGTAACGCCATAGCCATAGTAAACCATATAACCCAGTAAATATTGGGCTTCTACATTGTTTTTATCAGCCAATGTTGATGCAATTTGGTATGCTTGCTTGTATTGCTGAGCAACAAAAAGATCTTTTGCTATTTGTAAATACGCATCATCTGAAATGGAATTAGTATTGGATATCACTTCATTTTCTGATGTATTTTCTTTGAAAAATGATGTCGAGCCACAAGCACTGAGTAAAGAGATCAGTACTAAAATAAAAATAAACTTCATAAAAAAAACCTTATCAATGTAATATTATATTTTGGGGGTTAAAAATAATCGTTTGGATTGTGGATCAATTGAAAAATTAAATTCATTTAAAAAATTCACCCCCAGCAAGCCTTCAAAATGCCTCTCACTATTTGCAGTTGCTTCGTTCAAAGGTGGTTCATTTAGAGGTGATTGTAGTTCAAGCTCTACAACGCGTATATTATTCACAGTAAAACCATCAATAGTCATACTTTTTACTTCATAGATATCAGCCTCAACTTTACCACCCGCGGTATAGACAGTATTTCTACCCACTTTTTTTGCTAACTGCTCATTCAGTAATTGCGCTAGAGTATAAGGTGATAGCGATGAATAAGAAGCACCCGTATCAATCATTAATTTAACTGGATACTCATCCGCAATGGTCATATCAACAATATAATGCTCTCCCTGTTTTTCAAGCTTAATACCCTTTACCGTATCATCCACAAAGGTACGTTCTAATAGTTCACTCGCTTGTATGCCATAATGAGGATCCGCAGTAATAAATTGTAGGTGCAATAAAGCTAGGTCTTTTTCATGATTTTTAATGTAGGATTTTGCCAGTGCTAAATGGTAATAAGCAAATTGTGCATCTTTTTCTATCAGCTTTTCAAAGAAATCGATACTTAGCGGCCAGTTTTTATCTGCTTGAAATTGCTCAAATGCCAATAGGCTAAAATCATGTATTAATTGATTGATTTCAATGTATTGCTCATTATCCTGAGCATAACTTCTAGCTAACAAATAAGAATTCAAAGCCGCCAGCCAGCGTTTATTATCAGTGTAGGCATTTGCCTGTAGCAGTAACAAGGCACTATTATCATAAAATTCTGACAAAAACACATCCAGTAAGCTAAAAACATCTTGTCCTGAATTTTCAAGCATCTCATGAATAGTTTTTTTCAAAATCATGTTTAATTTATTTTTCTTGTCAATACTTACCGCTTTAAACAAACTCAATGCCTGAGAATATTGCTTATCAAATAACAATTTTTCAAACTGACTGGTATCTTGGTCAATTGAAACGACATCTACTGCCTGTGTTACAGGTGGAATAGACACAGTTGTTTGGGGGGATACTTCACAAGCATTAACATCGGTATTTTTGTGCCAAACATCATTGAAAGCCGAATTAGAAAACCAACCGAGGAAAATACCTAGGCCAATAAAAATAAGGGCGAATTTAAGTTGTTGGTCTTGCATTATATCTGACTCAACTCAACTAGACTTTTTGAGCACAAGTCGAGCATTAACCAGTTTGGCATTATCCGAACGTTGCACATCTATTGTTTTTATCAAAATACCATAGCGGCCTTTCAGATAAGCAATATATTTAATCAATTGATCAAAATCTATTTTTTCAAATCTAAGGATAATATTGTCCTTACCCGAGCGTTCTAATGCTTTCATGTATTTAGTTAAACGATTTTGTTTGACACTTTTGTCGACTATATTGATAAAAGAACCAGAAAATTTACCAACCGGTGAAACTCCCCGTTTTAATTGCTGAATTTGAACACCCACTTGTTTTAACCAGAGGATATCTTCTTGTGCATATGAAATTTTTTGTTCAACATCCAATATTGATTTTTGATAGGGTTGCCATATATAAAAATAAATAATAGCAATGAGAATCACTGGAACACCATACATTATAAGTGTACGTTCACTTTCTTTTAAGGCTGACCATTTTTGCATTAATTCTGACATTGTTCGTTCCAAATTATTCTTTTAGTCTAAAGCTAATAACTGAGCGCACTTCACCCTTTACTCGGGAAGATGATCGTTCTTCAACCAGTAAGTCTTTATGCTTATTCTCAAGTGTGATTTTTATTTTGTTAAAAACAAAGCCCTTGGATACAATATCTAATTGTAAAATTCCATCATTATATTTCATGCTTTGAATTTTAATTTCTTTTATTTTTCGTACTTCATCACCCACCAAAGCCAATAAATTTAAAAACGAATAACTTGATGATGAATTTTTTTGTAGTTGACGTAAGTTATTTTGAGCTTGTGTACGCACATCAATGAGCCGTTTAGAACCTGGGAAGGTTTTAAAATAGAGCTGTTCAAGTTCTGTTTCAAATTTTTTCAGGGTATCATGGCTTGTTTTCCACTGATAAGTCATGAGAAATAACTGACTAAACAAGCCCAGCATAAAAATAACTATAAGTGATTTTAAAAAAGGTATTTTGACTGGCTTTAGGCTGGATGGTAGATATTTTCCTTGTAATAAATTAATGCCACTTTGACTTGCATTGCCTTTTTTAAGTAATTCACTGGCATTAGATAAGGAAAGATCAACTAAGTCAGTATTAATTATTTCTAGCTCTATGGAAAATTCTTCTGCAATAACACTGATTGTATCGAGTAGCGCACTATTGTGTTCACTATAGATACTAAATACATCGGGTAGTCCTTCGGCAGAAGTTAATTTGATTGTTTTTTTACTTTCTGATTCAGACTCATCATCCAGAGCATTATCTTCATCGCTATCAAATAATACTTCTTCGCTCACTTTAGCTTCTTCGTTTGCTAGTTCACTCAGAGCTTCTGTTGGCAAAACATTTTTTAATAATAAACGTAATGAAAAATTAATATTATGTATTTGATTAACAACACCACTTTGTTTACCTGTTCTAATCACAACATGATTGTGAACAAAACCAATTGACCATTTATTTTCCTGCCAGGGCAATAAAAAAATTTCAGAAGAGATCAGTGAAACAGGCAACGCTATTGCTTTAAACTGTTGGAAAAGCTTTTCTATAATAGAATAATTAGTAATGGCTACGTTACATTGTCCCGATTTAACATCGCCTAAAGCAAAATATTGCTTATCAATATTTTTCACCAGAGAATCTTCAAGCAAAAAGGGCATCGCCTGAAGAATACGACTTTTAGACTTGCTTGGCACAGTCAAAGTGCTATAAAGCACATCATTAGCTGGCAACAAAACCTGCACATCACGATAGGATTCTTTTTGTGTAATAAAACTTATAAAGTCATTAAAATTTCCCTTGAATATTTCATTGCTGTATCCGCTATCAGCTCCCAATAGAAAAGCAGACAGACTCATTTTTTCAAATAACAGACTATCGATTATACCATCAGGCTCTTTGGGTAAAGAATGAAACCAGAGCAATAGTTTATTCAAAACAAATTCCTTTAACATACATAATAAATTTCAATACCATCATCGTCTACTCAGTACCTTTATAAAAAGACTGGTTTTTATTGAGTCTATTTTTTTTCTGACAGCTTTTCATACCATAAGGATTCTTGACGACTATAAACTGATACTTTACTTTGTGCATCACGCTTAATAATGCTTTGCAATCTCACTTGTGTTTTATCTATCTGAATATGACTAATAACTGCAAAATAATTTGATGATACGCCCACAAGATTTGGATCAATACCCTTAGTTTTTATCATAGGGTCATTCATAAAATCTTTAATCACTGCAAAAGGCTGCTGTGCCATTTGTGAGACCATTGATTCAGCATCACTGATGTGTCAACACTTTTCCGGACAGTTTTCTAAATATTTTTTTGGCTGTTTCAAGTGATTTTTGTCATTTTGTATTTCCTATCATTTTAGTTTCTCATGTTAACTTTAAACAGATGAAGAGAAAGGGCTTTGCCCTCTGGAACGATAGAGCCGTTCCATTCACCCAAGGTATTTTCACAACGGTAATGATCCTGTTACAATATCTTCACGGCACAGGCTGAGGAGCCGATGGCCGTCAACGGTAATGGGCGGCATTTATGTCGCCTTTTACCCCTCTTCAATCAATCGATTTAAGCTATTTCCTGCTGTATTTCATAATCGACTGGTGACAAATAATCATTAGCCGAATGAAGTCGCTCCCGATTATAAAATACCTCAATATATTCAAATATTGCCTGCTTTGCTTCTACTCTGGTTTTGAATCGACAATGGTGCGTCAATTCAGTTTTCAAACTATGAAAGAAGCTCTCTGATACAGCATTGTCCCAGCAATTTCCTTTGCGGCTCATAGACTGAATTATGTTATGATCCGACAATATTTTTCTATGACTATCAGAGGCATATTGGCTACCTCGGTCAGTATGCCAAAGCAATCCATCCATTGGTTTACGCTTCCATATGGCCATCAGTAAAGCATCATTGACTAGCTTGGCTTTCATTCGCTCATCCATCGACCAGCCAACAATTTGCCTAGAGAATAAGTCAATGACAACCGCTAAATATAACCAGCCTTCCTTGGTGGCAATATAGGTAATATCACCCACATAGTAGCGATCAGGTTGAGAGACAGTAAACTCTCTTTCCAGTAAATTTGGAGATATACGCTTATTATGCTTGGAATTAGTCGTCGCTTTAAAGCGTCTCTTCGTTTTACAAAACAAACCGGCTTTTTCATTAATCGACCAATTCTCCGGCGGCTTATATGAACGCCTTTTTCAGCCAGTTTTCTTTTAAGACGACGGGTTCCATAAGTCTTGCGACTGTCTTCAAACAGTTTTTTAGCTGCTCAGTAAGCGCTTCATTTTCTTTCTCTCTATCCGTTTTAGGAGAGCTAACCCAATCATAATAGCAACTACGGGAAACATCCATAAAACGGCACAGAATCGTTACCGGGTAATCTTTAGCCTGATCAGTTATCCATGCGTACTTCACAAAGTTTCCCTTGCAAAGTACGCTGTGGCCTTTTAATAAATCACGCTCCTGAATCACTTTTGCCAATTCTTTTTTCAGACGTTTTACTTCATCATAAATGTGTTCATCACTTCTATTGGCTACCGTCTTCACCGGTTTGGAATATTTACTGATCCAGGTATGTAGAGTATTTACATTAACACCTAGCTCCCTGGCAGTCTGAGAAACGGGTTGATCCGTCTCATTAGCTAATTTGACAGCTGATTCTTTAAATTCTGATGTATAGCTTTTATTCGGTTTTTTTGTTTGATCATTCATTTTAGGTCACACTTTTTATCTTTTAGTTATTTTAAGTTGTGTGTCCGGTTAAGTATAGCCACATTAACCAGGTATGACCTGCCATATCTGCACGGCTACTTTTAATCCCCGCAGTCAACCATTTTTGCTCAATCGAGATATTAGAAATTTCATTTTTTGCCACCCATAGTGCAATGGTTTTTTCTTTAATGTGAGCACCGTGTTTGACACTATTGCCAGTTGTTGCAATAACCGCACCTAAGGCTACGGAAATCACTACCAGCGAGATAATGATTTCAATTAGAGTAAAACCTTTTTGTTGTATATTGTGCTTTTGCGAATAACTCATATTACAATGCTTCTGTGCGTTTGAGTGTTAGTTCACCAAATAAAGTGCTACTGAGTTGATATTCGGTTTCATCATTGCTGATCAACAATTGAAATTCACTGGTTTCACCCGTTGGTAAAAAATAGATCAAGTCCTTATCTTCTGTCAGTTTTGACTTATTACTTCCTGCCTTTGAATTATTAACAGGTGATGACAAAATAGTGCGCACTTGAATATCCTGACTCAACTTAAAACGACGATAAGGTTTCTTTTTTATTTCCACCCATTTCGCCTTGTCCAATTGCAAAAAATAATATTCCGTGCTATCGATATTATTTTTGAAGCTCATGGCCAGGCTTTGTCCAGTGATAATCGCATCATCACGAGCAAGTTGACTCATCGCCAAAATTCGTTTGGCCTGTGATTTAAGCCTATCATCACTGGTATCAATATATAAAACAGCCATGCTGGCGCCAATACCAATAATCAGCACCACTATCATCAATTCAATTAGGCTAAAACCAGCAGATTTTATGTTCATCAAGTAGTTATATGCTTATGAGCTTCGTTTTATAAGGAAAAATTATCAATATCCGCAGCGGCATCAACACCACCTTTGCGACCATCCGATCCATAAGAAAAAATATCGATTTCACCCTGTGTACCTGGGCTTAGATATAAATATTCATTGCCCCAAGGATCCTTGGGCACCTTCTTCATATAGCCTCTTTTTTTCCAGTTTTTTGCATCAGGTTGGCCACTGGGTCGATTAACCAGAGCATCCAGACCTTGATCGGTACTGGGATAATTAAAATTATCTAGCTTATAAAGGTTTAAAGCACCTTCAAGTGTTCGTATATCCTGCTTGGCTTTGACAATGCGTGCCTCATTGGGACTTTCCATCACATTGGGAACGACGATAGAGGCCAAAATGCCCAAAATAACGACTACGATCATAATTTCAATCAATGTAAAACCTGATTGTTGTTTTCTTTTCATTTGTATTTAAACCTTTTTCTTAATCAAAATGTTTAACAATGCCTACGCACCAACCAATTGGTTTAACTGGAATATGGGTAATAAAATGGCTATGACAATAAAAAGCACCACAGCACCCATCACCACAATGAGTAAGGGCTCAAAAAGACCCATTATGGTACTGGTAATAGTCTCAAACTCTTTTTCCTGGCTATTGGCTGCATGTTCTAGCATTTCTACCAAATTGCCACTCGTCTCACCACTGGCAATGAGATAAATTGTCATAGGCGGAAAACATTGGCTTTTTTCCAACGCAGGACTAATTGCAGCACCTTCTCTGACGCGTTCAGAAGCATCTAAAACGGCCTTTTTCATTCTTAAATTGCCCATCACACCAGCAGAAATTTTCATGGCTTCGAGGGCATTGACACCACTCCCAGCCAAAATACTAAAAGTACGTGCAAATATGGCAGTATTCATACCTTTAACCAAATGTGCTACGCCTGGAATTTTAAGTATAAAAGCATGCCATTTGTATTTGAATAAATCAGAGCGCAATAATAAACTGAAAATAAAAATACTTAAGGCGATTAATAAGGCGATATAAATACCGTAATTGCGTAAAAAATCACTCAGTGCGATTAGAAATAAAGTAATTCCCGGTAAGGCCTGATCAATATCCTCAAAAACCTGGATCACTTTTGGCACCACATAAGTGAGTAATACCACTGTCACCAGTATCGCCACAAATGTCAGCACCAAAGGATAGACCATTGCCAGCATGATCTTACTGCGCAATGCCTGACTATGTTCAACATGATCAGCCATTCGACTCAAAACAAAATCTAATTTGCCTGCCTGCTCACCTGATGCAACAGTAGCACGATATAAATGTGGAAAAATGTGTGGAAATTCATCCAATGCGGATGCCAAACTATAGCCCTCACGCACCCTAGAACGAACAACCATTAAAACCGTTTTAACACGTGCTTTATTAGTTTGTTGCAAAACTGCGGTTAATGCGCCTTCAACCGGACTGCCTGAACGTATCATCGTTGCTAACTGACGTGTCATTATGGACAATTGCGCAATTGATATACCACGTTTGACAAAGGGCATACCGGTTGAGTTTTTATTTTGTTTTCTTGATATCTCAGTTATTTCCAATGGCACTAAGCGTTTGGATTTTAGCTGCTGACTGATCTGACGGCTAGAATCACCTTCTAAAACACCTTTTTCAGTTTTACCCTGTGCATTAAGCGCACTGTATTCATATGCCGGCACTATTTATTACCTTATTATGGGACAGAACAAACCTACTTAACACATCGGATGTAGGATGTGGTGAGGAACGAACCGCATCAATATCTAAACCAAAGCCTTTAAATCAAGACCTTTGATGCGGTTCGTTGCACTCACCACATCCTACCAATGTAAAGATAAACGGGTTTATTAGATCTCCACCCTTATTATTACCTAGAAATTAATCGATGTTGCGAATAACACGAAAAATTTCATCGGTAGTCGTGATACCATTGGCCACTAGTCTTGCCCCATCATCCTGTATTGAGCCGGTTTTGGTTCTCGCCTGACGCTCTATTTCCTGTTCTGAAGCATCATCATGAATCATGTTACGAATTTCCGTATCAACGACTAATAACTCATAAACTCCAGTTCGTCCCTTATAACCATGATTATTACAAACAGGACAGCCCACAGCTTGATAAAATTTTACTTGATTACCCATAAAGCTCCGCCATTTTTAGGAGCTTTCCATTCATAGGTGGCGTTTTCATCGCCACGCATAAAAACCTTGGCATCATGTCTTTTAAGTTAAAGCGTCTATTAAACCGATAACAAAATTCAGCAAGATACCGAGGTAAATGTTTTGAGTTAATGGAATGATAGCTTCCCTTCATAGAGTTTTTAATATTACCTATCATAGTGTTAACCCAGATAAACGTAACTTCTCAATAAGTCTGTGCAAAACTTGAAATAAAAACAAAAAAAGTCTTGACAGCATTTTAGAGGACAAAAATTGCATTTTCACTGCCCCATGTAATTTATCCCTATAAATGATCCTGTCGATCTGTCTCAGATCGAAATAGAATATTTTTGAATATTATCTTAACTGAGAGGGAGTTTGATCAACACAGGGCAAACTAAAGAGCCTTAAAAGCCATGATACAATTGTTTTATTGAAAACAACCTGTATTGATTATAGTGAAAAAATTACCTCCAATTCCAGAGATACCTGAAGAAGAAAAGACACCGGTAGTCCGATTACTCCTTGCTTTCATGGAGCAACAACAGGAAATCATTCAAAACCAACAGGTTGAAATCGATGCCCTTAAAACAGAAGTTGCTAAGCTTAAAAAGCTACCTCCAAAGCCTAAAATAAGAGCCAGTAAATTGCCAAAGGATGATGACAATGATAATCCGACAGGTCATTCAGGAAGCAAGAAAAACAACTCAGGAAATGGGACTAGTAAAAGTCGTAAACGAAAGAAGAAATTGGCTATTCATAAAACCACCGTTATCAAACCAGATAACCTGCCAGAACATTCACGTTTTTTAGGGTATCAGGATTATTTTGTTCAGGAGCTGCTGATTAAGCCTTTCAATACTCGTTATCGATTGGCTCGCTATAAAACACCCGATGGTGATACCTGTATAGGAAAATTGAGCTTTGATACACATATAGGACATTTTGGCCATACATTACAGAGTTATATCGTTTATCAATATTATCACCAGAGAGTGACTCAGCCATTGATAATACAACAATTAACAGAATTAGGTTTTGATATTTCAACGGGTCAGATCAATGAGATTTTAATCCATGACAAAGACCATTTTCATACTGAAAAAAATACATTGCTAACTGCCGGTATCAACAATAGTACTTATATCCATGTTGATGATACGGGTAGTCGTCATGATGGAAAGAATGGTTATTGTACTCACGTTGGCAATGAAACCTTTGCCTGGTTTTCAAGTACTCGATATAAGAGCCGGATTAATTTTCTACAATTGTTACGAGGTGCTGCTGTTGATTATACGCTCAACGATGCAGCACTTGATTATATGAGAGCAGAAAAATTACCTCACAAGCCATTGAGCGTTATTGAACAAAGTCATCAGACTTGCTTTGATAATGAAGAAGCCTGGAAATACTATCTGCAGAACAATAGTATCATAACACAACGGCATGTTCGCATTGCCACAGAAGGCGCTTTACTGGGGGCATTAATTAACAGTGGCTTTCCAAGTGATTTGGTGATTGTGAGTGATGATGCAGGACAATTTGATATTTTGTTGCACGCATTATGTTGGATACATGCAGACAGAGTGTTTCAGCGGATACTACCACTCAATGAGCGACATGATAAAGAACTGAACTGGGTACATACTCAGATTTGGGAACTATTTTATGATCTCAAACAATATAAACTTGAGCCAGATGATCCGTTGAAGTCAGCGATTGCTGAACATTTTGATGAATTGTGCCGGACTAAAACAAGCTTTGAAACGTTGAATCAGGCACTGAAACGATTGGCAAGAAATAAAACAGAATTACTGCTGGTATTGGAACGGCCTGATATTCCTCTTCATAATAATTTGAGTGAAAATGATATTCGAGAATATGTTATTAAGCGTAAAATTAGTGGTAGTACACACGCTCAAAGGATGGGCAACTTTGCAGAGATACCTTTGTCAGTTTAAAGAAAACTTGTTTGAAACAAGGAATTTCATTCTGGGATTTTATTAATGACCGGATCAGCAAGAGAAATTTGATCCCATATCTGCCTGAGTTGCTGAAAGGTAAAGTTTGTGCTGTTTAAATGCACAGACTTATTGAGAAGTTACAGATAAACTCAATTTTATCAACACTTGCCGCACCACCACCCGTGACGATTGGAACATGCTTACAGTCAGCTTCTTTAACCGCAGGAAAACAATTTAACCCATCTGAGTAAACAGTACTTCCAGGTGTTAAATGAGTTTGTGCCCATCGTTTTATTTCACTGGATTTAAACCCTTTAAGCACATTTAAATTCATTGCAATCGGGTGTCCATCTTCATTAGTAGAAACGGCTGCAACGAACGGTGTTTTATTTTCTGAACCACGACCTCTGGAGCCGCCTCTGTGCTCACCACCCCAGTAGGTCATCATCAATTTGAATGATGCCTGATAAAGGTTTACTGTCATCACGTTCTTTCATAACCTGCATGATCTTTTGTTTCATACTCCAGGCTGTATTGTAGCTTACCTTAAGCTGTCTCTTTAATTCTAATGCTGAAACCGCTGTCTTCAATTGAGTCATAAGATGAATCGCTAAAAACCACTTAGATAAAGGCAGTTTGGTACTATCAAATATTGTCCCACAGGTTGCTGATGTCTGATGATGACAATGGTGGCACTGATAAAGATGGCGATGTTCTAGAGTGCAATAAGTCTTATTGCCACACTCTGGGCAAACAAATCCATCAGGAAATTTCCATTTAAATAAGGCTTGTCGGCACTGTTTGTCAGTGCCATAATCATTAAAAAGCTCAAATAAACTATAACCTTCTTGAAACTGAATTTTATTTTTTGACATCATTCTACTCCACACATAATCTATACTTTAATTATAGTATAATTATAGTATAATTATAGTATAATTATAGTATAGTTATCGAAATATGGCGGAGCTTTGTGGGTAATCAAGAAATTTTATATCTTCTGTGATATCAATACCCAGCTTTTGTTTTTCATGTTCGGTTGGCTCATAAGCTTCACGACAGACAGAACAAAGTACACGCACTAATCGTTGTGCCAATACTGCAACCAAACTGGATGAGAGTAAAAAAGGTTCAACACCCATATCTCGTAAACGTGTAATAGAACCAACGGCAGTATTGGTATGTAATGTAGAGAGTACCATGTGTCCTGTTAAACTGGCCTGTACGGCAATATTTGCGGTTTCACTATCGCGAATTTCACCCACCATCACCACATCGGGATCCTGACGTAAAATAGCTCGTAAACCACGGGCAAAGGTCATATCGACTTTATTATTAACCTGCGTTTGTCCCACACCTTCAAGATAGTATTCAATGGGATCTTCTACCGTGATAAGGTTTCGTTTGCTATTATTTAACTCGGTTAAAACGGCATATAAAGTGGTTGTTTTGCCCGAACCGGTAGGCCCTGTAACAAGAATAATTCCATGGGGCTTAACGATCAATTCTCTAAGCAATTTCTGTGTAGTTGTATCAATACCCATTTTTTCTATATTCAGTCGACCTGCCTGATTATCTAATAAACGTAATACCACCCGTTCTCCACCACCAGTGGGCAGCGTTGAAACACGAACATCAATAGCCTTGCCTGCAAGCTTTAGTGAGATTCGACCATCCTGAGGAATACGTTTTTCGGCAATATCAAGTTGTGCCATGACCTTGATACGTGACACTAAAAGACTACCCAACTCTTTGGGTGGCTGAATCACCTCACGCAGTACACCATCAACCCGTAAACGCACTATAAGCCGTTGCTCAAAGGGTTCAATATGGATATCTGAAGCATTTTCTTTAATCGCTTCGGCAAGGATAGCATTAATTAGGCGAATAATCGGTGCATCATCTTCACTTTCGAGCAAATCTTCAGGCTCTGATAATTGTTGTGCAACACTCAGCAAATCAACATTATCACCTAAATCAATATTTTCTATACTCTGATTATTCCCCTGTTCATAGGTAGAATGTAATAAGGTCTCAAAGTAATCATAGTCAATAAATTGAAAGATCAGCTTAGCGGAGGAAAGTCGGAGTAATTCTGAAATGGTGAGATGATCAACATCATCGCGGCAATAAACGATAGTTTCATTATCATTAATGCTATCATCATCGGATGTTGTATCGGTCTTAATAATCACACCCTGCCGTTTAGCATAGGCAAACGAAAGTTTTAAATCAACTACTTCAGCGTCGTCTAAACCCTCAGAGAATTGATCATATTGATTCTTTAAGTCATTATTAGATAAGTTTTCGTCGGCAGTTTGCTGTTCATTATTCTTTTGCTCAAGCTCATTCTCAACTTCTGGCTCGTATGCATCAAGTTGCTTTTCAAGCTCATTCATTTCTGCCAGCATTTCATCTTCAATATCCATTGCGATGGCATCATGAGAACCCCGGGAACTTGCTTCTGTCTGAGTGTTATTTTGATTCAGGTTTTCCATCCGTAATCCTACTGATAAAATGGATTAGGCAATACAACACTGCTACCATCCGGCTTAACATATTCAGGTAATACCGGAATTATTTCCGGTTCAATCAATCGAACACCTTTATCTTGTAATTCAATTTGCTTTGATCGTACAAACTGATATTTACTCATTGCCATCTCATTGGCGAGCACCGGATTACTCAAAATAGTAGGACGAATAAATACCATTAAATTAGCTTTTTGTGTTTCAACTTTAGAGGACTTAAAAAGCTCTCCAATCAATGGGATGTCGCCTAAAAGGGGCACCTTATTGACTGTATTTACTAAATCATCCTGTATCAAACCACCTAGCACCACCATGCCACGATCTTCTACCATCACGGTGGTTTCTATGGCACGTTTTTTGGTCACCAGATCCACCGCAGCGATATTTTGCACCTTGGGCAACACATTAGAAACCTCCTGATAAATATCCATAATGATAGTGCTGCCCTTATTCAAGCGTGGTGTTACCTTAAGGGTTAAACCAACATCCTTACGTTCAATGGTTTGAAAAGGGGTTGCTATGCCACCCTGAGTAGATTGTGAACCGGTTAGAAATGGTACGTTTTCACCAACTATGATCGAGGCTTCCTGATTATCTAAGGTCAACAAAGAGGGGGTCGATAAAATATTACTATCAGTATCACTTTGTAAAATTTTCAAAACAGCCTTAATGTCACCAGCACCATTCAAATACGTTAGAGAAAAAATATCTTTGAGTGCCAGCCCCGTATTGGCCTCACCTACTACACCTGAGCCTGAGACACTTGTATTCCATTCAACGCCCAGTTCTTTTTCTAACTTATAAGAAACTTCGGCAAGAATGGCTTCTATGTGTACTTGGGCTCTAGGAATATCAAGTTTCTTTACCACGTCTTTAATTTCAACAAACTTAGTATATGAAGATTTAACCACTAAAGAGTTTGAATTATCGTCCGCAGCAATAACAATATCTGATAAACCATTTGCGCCTTTAGCACCTACCGACATTTTAACAATTTCTTTTAAGATGGTCGCAATATCAGCAGCTTTCGCATAACTAAGATAAAGAACATGGGTATTACGCATGGTATTTACTTCTGAATCCAGCTTTAAAATCAGTGCTTTTAGATTCATACGGGTGGTTGCATCGCCACCAATTAATAAACTATTACTGCGAATATCGGCAACGACGACCTGAGACAAGGTTTTTTTTGTGCGATTCAAAGCAGAAAGCGTTTGCGCCAAATCTTTTGCGGAGGCATTTTTTAGATGTACCATTTCAATATTACCATCACCCGGCGTATCCAGTCGGTCTACTAACTCAACCAAGCGATTAATATTATTAGCTGAATCCGATATCACTATCATATTGCTATCAGCATATCCAGCTAGATAGGCATGTTGGGGAACTAATGGCCTTAAAATCTGCACCATTTGCATGGCCTGGGTATGCTGGATTTTAATCACTCGGGTCACCAGTTGATCCCCTTTAACTAAACCATTCAAGTCATTCGGCACTGCCTTGGACTTGGCCGTAATACCCTTGATAATTTTAAAAGTATTTGCCTCAATAGTCGGAACCACTGAGTATCCATGAACATCCAGCAGTGATAAAAAAATCTGATACACTTCTTCGGCCGACATGCTTTTCTTAGAAATAACGGTGACTTTACCTTTAATATTAGGATCAATGATAAAGTTTTTATTGGTCACATCGGCGACTGTGGCTATCATGGCCTTGATATCAACACCTTGCATATTAAACACATAGGTATCACGTGCAGAAGCGGACAAACTGATACTCAATAGTATGAGTGATAGAAATACTTTCTGTACTGAGATTCCCATTTTTTTGCTCTTGCTAATACTCATTGAATAACTACTTTTTTTATCATATTTTTTGGGCCATTGAATTGTTTTAGTGGCACGGTTTCCTCGCGGGAATTGTGCAGAATAACAATATGATCCGGTTGAATGGATTTTAGTGTGACATTGCTTTTTATTTTGTCACCCACTTTATAATATTTTATTTTTTTTGATAAACCAGCAATAATCACCCGCGCCTGACTATCCTTTGATGAGCTAATAATGCCAATGAGTTTTAAGCGTAAGGTGGATTTAGGCATGGAAACGCTTTGCTTGGCCTGATTTTTACCGAAAAGATGCCAGTTAACCATGGCCTGTGAGGAAGCGACACGGGCAGATTGTTGAGCCACAGGCGTTTTGGCAGATAAACGTGTTTCTGCAGGGGCTTGATTCTGTAGACGATAAAACCGTAAGGCATTTACCGTTGTCAATGCGATCAGCAGCCCTATAACCGCTAACACAATGATATTTTTGAATAAAATATTTTGCATTATCCTAATTATACTGATTGTATCCCTATCCTTGATATTGACTAATAATGAACTTAAGTCTTTATATAACAATATAACCTAAATTACTAAAAAATAAAGAAAAAGTTATAATAATTGTTAATTTTTTTTTATCGCACCTTAAAATAATAAGATTCAATTAGATTGTTTGATACTCTATGAGTTATTTATTGTGACAGTTCTAGTTTTATTTATTGTTGAGGATTTCACATAAATCCATTTTAGTGGCATTATTATATACCAGTAGTAGACTAAACATATCACATTTATGTCACGTTTATATCGCATTTATAACATACAGCAACATTGAGGCAATAAATGGATGGACACTCATTAGTGCCCATCCGTAAATAGGTTTTTTATATAAATAATCGTAGGGTGGGCATGGCTTTATCTGCCCACGCTGACTCAAGCGCTTATTATGTACACTTTCAGCGTGGGCACAAAAAGCGTGCCCACCCTACGGTCAAAATTATCAAATAATTTTAGAATAAACGGATGGACACTAATAAAAAAATGCAAAAAAAAGCACTCATAAGAATAATCTCATGAGTGCTTTTTAAAGAGCGATAAATGGTCTTATTTAGCCTGACATATTTGCGCTTCTGTTTTCATGCCAAGACGCTTGAACAGCCAACCTGGAGGACAAAATCCAGTAAACGTGCTCTGCATCATATTGAAGCCAACAAATAAGGTGAACCATGACCAATTAGTGTTAACATACATTGAAAGTAAAGTGCTGGCAATAACCATTACACTCGCTAATAAAAATAAACTGCGTTCAACTGACATTGTCGTCTCCTGAATATTTGTAATTTCTGTGATGAATTTAAAAATAAAAGCCATAAATTTAATAAGTAGTAATTGATAAGTATTTTCTAATGTTTTGATGCGTTTAACAAGCCCCCAAAAGAATAGTATTTTTTCAGAAAAATTAGACAAAAGTCTAATTTTAGGGTAAAAACGAGTATAGGAATAATTCAAACGACACAATGAATAAAATTAAACTCTTCATCCTTGCCCAGACTGACATTTTCCTTGAAGGTTTATTGCATATCTTCAAAGACAATCATGAAATACAAGTCAATCACTCCAATCAAATGCTCCCGCAACTCCTTAAGGAAATTGAACAAATTAAGCCGGATGTCCTATTAATTCAGTCACATGATGTTGAGTCTCCTTATGATCTATTTTTTAATCAATATAGAGCCCAACACCTACCACTTGAAGATAAATCCACACAATTAAAGATTTTGGTGTTTGGTCAGGTAATGGAAAATGACTTCCTACTGAATATCATTCGCTCTGGTGCTAATGGCTATATTAATTCGAATATGTCATCTGAACACCTGATTCAAGCAATAAAATATGTCCATAATGGTGGACTGTGGGCGGAAAATCATATATTGGAACAACTTGCCCAAGATGCATTACAAATGGAAAGTATTCTTGAAGAAATTGCGATGGAAAAAACCAGAATGATCAGTGAATTGCTGACGAAACGTGAAGCTCAGGTTTTTCAGTGGATTTTAAAAGGTTTATCTACCAAAGAAATAGCCGGGCAAATACACCTTTCTGAACAAAGTGTTAAGCTGCACTTAGGCAAGTTATTTAAAAAATTTGAAGTTACCAATAGACCCCAACTCATCCTATCAGCTTTTGAGCGGGTATCACCTGTCAATAATATTATTCCACTTATACAGGCGATACTGGAAAAGAAAAATTCAAAGCATTAGAACTCTTGCATTAAAGCTATAAAAATACCGTACCAACGACAGTGCTGCCATTGCCCTGATATTCAAGTTCATCAAAACAACGCTCTTTGGTAGCGGCTATGCCACGGCCATGCTGATCAAAAATCCGCTCAATAGACAATTGTAAATAAGGCTGCCAATCAAAGCCTTTACCCTGATCAGAAATGGTCACAACAATTTTATTGTCACTTTTTAATAATAAAATTTCACCCTGTCTGCAAGCATATTGCTTATCGTCCAGACGTTCATCAATTTCATCTATCCAATAATCCTTAGCCAACAAGGAAGATTTTGTTTCATAACCGATTTCAAGATTACCATGTTCAACAGCATTCATCATCAATTCAGAAAGTCCTGATATGACGCGCTCCGGATCAGGAAACATATTAGCCAAGGCAACGGCTAAGCGCTGACAATCTAATAGGGTTTTAAAATAAAACCGCCCTTCCTGGCAGTTTTTAAAAATTGAACTGATGCTTTTAACTTCTTTTTGCAGATAGGCATTACGCCTGAAATCACCCACAGCAACCTTTAGCAAGGCGATTAGTTTTTCCTGCACAACCGGTTTGGTCAGATAATAATAAGCACCATTATTCATCCCTTCCAGAATCGATTCATTAGAATTATCAGCTGTTTCCATAATGACAGGCAGGTTATAAAGCCTGCTATCTGCTTTGATCTTCTTTAATAGCTCAATGCCCGACATGCCGGGCAAGTTAATGTCCAATAACACACAGTCAAAGGTATATTGTTTATCCGATAAAATAAGCCAGGCATCTTCAGAACTACTGACACTGATACACTTATAATCTTCCTGACGAAGATATAAGGTCAATAAATCAGACATTAATGGATCATCTTCAACAATTAGAATTGAACCATTATTAAATCCCATAGAATTCATTCAGTAACATCCTTAAAACACATTAAAATTACGTCACAATAATAGTCTGACTATAACGTTTAAACTCAGTATATTTATTTTGGAAGGCTTGATATTGCTTGTCTTTTAACAAAGCTTCCAATTCACTCGCTAAATGTGTGAGCTCTGGAAAACCAAAACTACCACCACGTCCTTTGATATTATGCAGAATTTTTTGACAATTCAACCACTCTGACTGTGGAACAAGCGTATCCATTGTCTCTAATTCGTCAGCCAAGGAATGAAGAAAATGTTGTACTAATGTTTGAAAACTATCATTTCCGGGCTGTTTTATCACTACTTTTTTACTTTTGCTATCAGATTTTAACCATTTTTTTATCGATGAATAAAATTCATCTAAAATAATAGGCTTTGTTAAAATATCATCAAATCCAGCTTCAAGATAGGTTTCCCGCTCATTTTTTAATACATTGGCAGTCAAGGCAATGATAGGTGCAGTATAATCTGCTTCTCGTAAGTATTGAGTCGCTGTCAGGCCATCCATAATCGGCATCTGAATATCCATTAAAATAAGCTGATAATTTTCATTTAATGCTTTGTTAAAACCATCTTTACCATTATCAGCAATATCTATATCTAAACCTGCCTGACGAAGATACATGGAAATAAGTTTCTGATTATCAGCAATGTCTTCGACGAGTAGTATTTTGCCACTCAATGTAGGAATATTATTGCTAACATTATCAATAGAAAGGTCATTGTTTTTTATTTCGGTTAAACGCGGAGAATTTTTTAAATCACCGGTCACAATGGAAAAAGTAAAGACTGAACCTTCACTCATTTTACTATCAACTTCAATGTCCCCTCCCATCAAATTAACCAGACGGCGAGCAATCATCAAACCCAATCCAGTACCACCATATTGCCGTGAAGTGGATTTTTTAGCTTGCATATAGGGCTGAAATAAATGGTCAATTTGATCTTTTGACAAGCCAATACCATTGTCTTGAACACTCACGTGTAATTCTTCTTGCTGATAATGACAACTCAAGGTCACATTCACTTCACCTTCTCGGGTAAACTTCAGCGCATTAGAGATCAAGTTAAAAAGTACTTGTTTTAACCGCGTTGGATCATTATGTATTTTTTCTGGCAACGGTAAGTCATAACGAAACCTTAGTTTGACGCCTTTTTCTTTAGCCTGTATCGCCATCAATTGCTCAACTTCAGTCATGAGTTTAACCGGTGAAAAGCCAGGCTCTCAACTTCTAATTTGTCTGCTTCAATTTTTGATAGATCTAAAATATCATTGATAATATCAATCAGATGAATACTATTGCGATAAATGGTTTCCAGGGCTTCTTGTTGTTCTTCTTTATCCTCAATCCCAAAACGATACAGATTTTCAGCATAACCGTGTATCGCAGTCAAAGGTGTGCGAATTTCATGACTCATATTAGCCAAAAATAGACTTTTTGCACGGCTCTCTTCAAGGCCATTTCTTTATTTTCGACCACATTTTCAAGATATTTATTAGAATCCGTTAATCGTTGTTGCTGTATAGCCAACTCTTCTACCATGTGATTAAAGAAGCGTGATAAATAGCCGAATTCGTCGTTACTTTGAATATCCAAGCGCGTTGACAAATCACCTTCTGTAACGCTTTGTGTCGCATCAATGACCTTTTGAAAAGGGTCGTGTAAGGTATTTCTAATGACATAAACAAGATACAAGCCGAGAATAATGGTAAAATTACGATTAAACTCCCAAACTTCATGTGCTCTAATTCAATGGCTCGTTCTATAGAGGGGAAACAGATCATTAATAAGAAATTAACACTATCAGAGCTTGGTTTATGACTGATGGAATGCTGTGATGAGTGATTATAGGTGCTCGAATTTGGTAGGCATTGACCGACGACTATTTCTTTAGGGAATACTTTAGATATTGTTTTAGATGTGCTATTAGCTATAGTGGTTGAGGAAATATCAAGTTTTAAATAATCGAATTTATATTGCTTCTTTAACTTAAATATTTTTGCTCTTAATGACTCGCGTGATGATTTAGATTTTAAGTTCTGAGTGGCATCAAATTGCTGATCGATGCGAGTATGGATTTGTTCCAATTTCCATAAATGATCTTTGTTGATTTCCATTTCTAAAGAACTTAATAATGGAATGGTAATAGCGAAGGCTATGGGCATCACACCCCAAACAACCACCGCCGTTATTTTTCCTGCGATACTAGTAGACTTCCAATTTTTGGAAGTTCAGCTGTCTGTTCTTGAGATAACACAGGCTTCATCGAAAACCAACCCAGCGTAAAAACATAACCATCGGACAGATATTTGAGATTCCGGAAACAATCATCATGCCAGCCACATACCAAGGGAAAAACCACAAGACATCAGGTAAAGAAAAGAAAGAAATGACTAAAAATAGCACCACAATAAAACGCATCATACGTTCTGCTTCCACTTTACCAAAGACGGTAGTAATTAATTTATCCTCAGCTAAGTTGGCAGTATCAGTGATGTGTCAGAATTATGTTATGATCCGACAATATTTTTCTATGACTATCAGAGGCATATTGGCTACCTCGGTCAGTATGCCAAAGCAATCCATCCATTGGTTTACGCTTCCATATGGCCATCAGTAAAGCATCATTGACTAGCTTGGCTTTCATTCGCTCATCCATCGACCAGCCAACAATTTGCCTAGAGAATAAGTCAATGACAACCGCTAAATATAACCAGCCTTCCTTGGTGGCAATATAGGTAATATCACCCACATAGTAGCGATCAGGTTGAGAGACAGTAAACTCTCTTTCCAGTAAATTTGGAGATATACGCTTATTATGCTTGGAATTAGTCGTCGCTTTAAAGCGTCTCTTCGTTTTACAAAACAAACCGGCTTTTTTCATTAATCGACCAATTCTCCGGCGGCTTATATGAACGCCTTTTTCAGCCAGTTTTCTTTTAAGACGACGGGTTCCATAAGTCTTGCGACTGTCTTCAAACAGTTTTTTAGCTGCTCAGTAAGCGCTTCATTTTCTTTCTCTCTATCCGTTTTAGGAGAGCTAACCCAATCATAATAGCAACTACGGGAAACATCCATAAAACGGCACAGAATCGTTACCGGGTAATCTTTAGCCTGATCAGTTATCCATGCGTACTTCACAAAGTTTCCCTTGCAAAGTACGCTGTGGCCTTTTTAATAAATCACGCTCCTGAATCACTTTTGCCAATTCTTTTTCAGACGTTTTACTTCATCATAAATGTGTTCATCACTTCTATTGGCTACCGTCTTCACCGGTTTGGAATATTTACTGATCCAGGTATGTAGAGTATTTACATTAACACCTAGCTCCCTGGCAGTCTGAGAAACGGGTTGATCCGTCTCATTAGCTAATTTGACAGCTGATTCTTTAAATTCTGATGTATAGCTTTTATTCGGTTTTTTTGTTTGATCATTCATTTTAGGTCACACTTTTTATCTTTTAGTTATTTTAAGTTGTGTGTCCGGTTAAGTATAGCCACATTATCAGTTGCTTGTTTACCATAGCGAATTCTCGATACTATAGTGGGAATTCGCCAATTGGTGATACCTTCAAAGAGTAATATGAGGCAAAAAACAATCACCAGATGATTATTTTGGTAAATAGTCGAAATTAATAAACTAGCCCATAAAGCCATGCCTAAAATCAACCTAAACACTCTTTCGCTCATATTAAGCTCCTATTCATATCAAGCCCTATTTAGTGCTCCCGTGTTTTCAGGAATTCTATTTCTGGCCAGCGTTCCATGGTGAGGTTCAAATTGACCCGGGTGGGTGCAATATAGGTCAAGTCACCACTGCCATCAATGGCCAGATTATCACTGAGTTTTTTGCGAAAATCATTGATTTTATTTTCATCATCACAAGTGACCCAACGTGCTGTTTGTACATTGACCGGTTCAAAATCACAATCAACCTTGTATTCACCTTTGAGACGCTCCCGAACGACGTCAAACTGCAAAATACCCACCGCACCAAGAATCAGATCATTATTGTTCAAGGGTTTAAATAATTGTGTGGCACCCTCTTCACTTAATTGCTCTAAGCCTTTCATTAAGGCTTTCATACGCATCGGATCTCTGAGCCTTGCACGACGGAATAATTCTGGCGCAAAGTTTGGAATGCCAGTGAATTTTAAATCTTCACCTTGAGTAAAGGTATCACCGATTCGAATCGTACCATGATTATGCAAACCAATAATGTCACCGGAATAGGCACTTTCCACATGACTTCGATCCTGTGCCATAAAAGTGATGGCATTGGCAATTTGAATATCCTTATCAATTCTCACATGACGCATTTTCATGCCTTTGGTGTATTGGCCTGAGCAAATACGCATAAAGGCCACACGATCACGATGCTGTGGATCCATATTGGCCTGAATTTTAAACACAAAGCCGGTCATTTTATCTTCATGAGCATCAACCGTACGCGTTAATGTATTACGGTTCATGGGTGCAGGTGCATAATCAACAAAGGCATCGAGCATTTCATCTACACCAAAGTTATTAATAGCAGAACCAAAGAAAACAGGCGTTAATGCACCGCCTAGAAAGAGTTCCAAGTCAAATTCATTACTAGCACCACGGACGAGTTCGACTTCTTCTCTAAGCTCTTCCGCCTGTTCACCGATCAATTCATCTAACTTAGGATTATCTAGGCCTTCAATAATCTCACCGGCCTGAATCTTACCGCCATGGGTAGCACTGAACATGTGAACTTTGTCATTATAAAGATGATAAACGCCTTTAAAACGCTTGCCCATACCGATGGGCCAGGTAATGGGTGCGCAACCGATCTTCAGCACGGCTTCCACTTCATCCATTAGATCAATAGGGTCACGGCCTTCTCGGTCTAACTTATTAATGAAGGTTAAAATAGGCGTGTCACGTAGGCGACAGACTTCCATCAATTTAACAGTACGTTGCTCTACACCCTTTGCCACATCGATCACCATCAAGGCTGAATCCACTGCCGTCAGGGTACGATAGGTATCTTCTGAGAAGTCTTCATGTCCTGGTGTATCCAGCAGGTTGATGGTACAGCCTTTATAAGGAAACTGCATCACTGATGAGGTAACAGAAATACCCCGTTCTTTTTCCATATCCATCCAGTCAGAGGTGGCATGTCGCGATGCCTTACGGCCTTTGACTGTGCCCGCCATTTGGATAGCACCCCCATATAACAATAGTTTTTCTGTTAGGGTTGTTTTACCTGCATCAGGGTGAGAAATAATTGCAAAGGTTCGCCTGCGTCTTATTTCGTCTAAAAATTCACTCATTTAAAATCCAATTAAAATATAAAAAATGTATAGTTCAAGTTAGCTCACAAGCAAAAAGCTGGGCATCTTCTCTGCCTTTTTTTGCTGGGTAATAATCAGGACGAAGACCTAGTTCATTAAAGCCCATAGTTTCATAGAGATGTATCGCAGCATAATTAGAAGCCCTCACCTCCAAATATAATGTTTTACTACCCGAGTCACGGACATGGTTCATTAACCAGTTGATAAAAGCATGACCATAGCCTTTATTATGGTATTCAGGTGCGATACAAACATTCAACAAGTGTACTTCATCTAAAACGATACTATAAATAAGATAGCCTCGAATTTCATCGTCTACAGCATACACGAAGCACTGATAAGCAACTCGTAGACAATCAGCCATAAAGCCTTCAGTCCAAGGGAATTTATAGGCTTTTCGTTCTATTTGCATAACCGGTGGCAGATCAAACTCTGTCATTGTCCGCACAGATTGAGCAAAGTCATTTTCAGACAGCGTATTAGTCATTGAGTAATTGTTTCAACATGATTAAATCATTTAAAGCTTCTCGTTTATACAATGGGTTTCGTAATAAGTAGGCCGGATGATAACTCACAACCAGTGAATACTCCTGCTCATTTATGCTTAAACGATGAACCTGACCACGTAGCTCATTAAAGCTTTTTTTGCTTTGTAATAGGGACTGAGCTTGTGCTGCACCCCAAACCATAATAACTTGAGGTTTAACTTGCTCAATTTGTGCATGTAAATATTGACTACAATGAGCCACTTCTTCTTCACTATAAAGATAATCTGTTGCTGAATAACATTTGATTATTCCCGTTAGAAAGAATGATTCTTGCACATCGATACATTGAAACATGGCTTGTAATAAAGAGCCCTTTTGTTCATTGAGGTAATGACCGCTCCGATCTTCTTCTGCACTGGGTGCTTCACTGATCACAAAGACTTTAGCATCTATCGTACCCAGTCCCGTTAAAACACTTAAACGTGATTGCCGACTAGTGCACTGTTTACATTCTTTAAGCGATTGTTCCAATTCTGATGCGGGTGCAGCAAAGCTAATGACTTGCTTTTCAGGTGTCTTGCTGACAGAAGTTAAAACTTTACTCTCTGGAGTATTAGTTATAGGTGCTATTATTTCTTCAGCTGAACTTTCCGGCGCCATTACTTCAGGCGCTATAACTTCAGGCTCGACATCTCGGGGGACTTCCTGTGTTATTTTTGGCATCTCGACAATCGTCTGTTCGACCGCATCTTGCTCAGTGTAACAAGTAGCCTCAGCGGTTTTTAATTGCCAATTTTGTATGCCTATGGCATCCAGATAATAGTGTCGTCTTGCCTGATTCATAATTAAAGTTGTGGGTGTGCCCGTTCATCTACTTGAAAAAGCTTATTCAGTGCATTGATATAGGCTTTTGCAGAGGCTATAACGATATCGGTGTCAGCACCCTGACCATTAACAACACGCTCTTGTTTTTCTAAACGAACGGTAACATCTCCTTGCGCATCAGTACCACTGGTAATATTATTTACCGAGTATAATTTTAGTTCAGCCTGACTATTGATGATCCCCTCAATTGCCTTAAAGGCTGCATCTACAGGACCGCCACCTTCCGCACTGGCCGTTTCTTCTTTGCCATTGACGTTTAATATTAAACTGGCCTGTGGTGTTTCTCCGGTTTCAGAGCAGACTTTTAAGGAAACCAGTTTCACCACGTCATCCATATCGGCAGCCGATGTCTCAGAAACGAGTGCCTGTAAGTCATCATCAAAAATTTCATGTTTTTTATCAGCCAGTTCTTTGAAACGAGCAAAAGCGTTATTAAGACTTTCTTCTGACTCAAACTCTATACCGAGGTCTTTTAAACGACTTTTCAGCGCGTTTCGACCTGAATGCTTACCCAACACAATTTGATTCTTAGCCCATCCCACATCTTCAGCACGCATAATTTCATAAGTTTCACGATTTTTCAGCACACCATCCTGATGAATACCTGATTCATGGGCAAAAGCATTCGCTCCCACAATGGCTTTATTAGGCTGTACTGGAAAACCAGTGATTCCGGCAACCAATCGTGATGCGGGAATAATTTGCGTGGTATCCAATGTCGTATCACATTGAAATACATCCTGACGCGTACGAATAGCCATAACCACTTCTTCAAGTGAAGCATTACCCGCACGTTCGCCCAAACCATTTATGGTACATTCAACTTGTCGCGCACCATTCATTACTGCCGCCAATGAATTAGCCACCGCAAGACCTAAATCATTATGACAATGTACGGAAAAGATCGCTTTATCTGAATTGGGAATTTTTTCCAGCAAGTTCTTTAATAATGCCCCAAACTGCTGAGGTATATTATAGCCTACGGTATCCGGGATATTAATGGTTGTTGCACCAGCATCAATGACTGATTCAATAACGCGACATAAAAAATCAAGTTCTGAACGCCCAGCATCTTCTGGTGAAAATTCAACATTGTCTGTGTGTTGACGTGCTCGCTTAACCGCTGCAACTGCCTGTTCTACCACTTGATCAGGTGTCATACGCAATTTCTTCTCCATATGAATAGGAGAAGTCGCTATAAAGGTATGAATACGTGATGAATTAGCGCCTTTTAGGGCTTCACCCGCACGGTCAATATCTTTATCTAAGGCGCGGGATAAAGCACAAACTGTACTGTCTTTAATGGTGTCAGCTACCGCTTTGACCGCTTCAAAATCACCGGGACTGGCCACAGGAAATCCTGCTTCGATCACATCGACCTTCATACGCTCTAATACTTTAGCGATGCGGACTTTTTCATCCTTGTTCATGGAAGCACCAGGACTCTGCTCACCATCACGTAAGGTGGTATCAAAAATTATTAATTTATCGCTCATTTAATAGCTCTCCAGTCGGGCACTATTTAAGTTTTCTAAATTTACGTATGATGTAGCCCAATAAACCTGAAAAGGTATATAAGGCAAAAATACTGAATAAAATTAACGGGGGTTGATAAACAATGGAGACAAAAATCAACACCATAATCAGAATCGAAACAAAGGGGACCTTATTCTTCAAATCAAGATCTTTAAAGCTTCGGTACTTCACTGTACTAACCATTAGCAAGCCAGCCCCTACGGTAAATAATAGCACCAGATAACTCAAACTTTCTCCGCTGATACCATTTTCTGAACATAACCATACAAAGCCCACTAAAAAGCCTGCGGCAGCGGGACTGGCAAGCCCTTGAAAATAACGCTTGTCAGCATGCCCGACCTGAGTATTAAAACGTGCTAAGCGTAATGCCGCACCTACCACATAAATAAATGAGGCAATCCAGCCAATTTTACCTAATGTTGATAGAGACCAGGTATACATAATGAGTGCTGGAGCAATACCAAATGAAATCATATCCGATAGACTATCGTATTCAGCACCAAAGTCACTCTGAGTATTGGTCATCCGGGCAACACGACCATCAAGGCCATCGAGGATCATAGCGATAAAAATAGCTAAGGCTGCACCTTCAAATTGACCGTTCATGGCCGCAATGACGGCATAAAAACCGGCAAATAGAGCGCCTGTGGTTAAAGAGTTTGGCAGTAAATAAATGCCTCGTCGTTTAGCAGATTTTTGATCTTTCTGCTCAAATTCTTCAATCGCCTTATCTGGCTGATTATCAATTTTAGCGTCATTATTGTCGTCGTTTGAAGTATTATTATCCATATTTTTCTTTTTTTGTTTATTGATATATCCACGATGCTTGAATATAACTAGATTGGTCTATTATTGGGACTGACCAAATAAGCCTATTTATCTTTACACTTGTAGGATGTGCTGTGTGCAACGATCCACATCAAAAACGTTTGTTTAAAGCCATTGATGCGGTTCGTTCCTCACCACATCCTACATTTGAAGTGTAAAGCAGGTTGATCGGTACCCTATTATCCACAAAAATCCCCTTCCAAGCGAATAAAAGACACAAAAAAGCCTGCTAAAAGCAGGCTTTTTTTATAAATGACCCAAAAGTCACCGATGCAGCAAGGACAAATTAGTTCTTGTCTTTGTCAACGAGTGCATTTTCAGTGATCCAAGGCATCATTTCACGTAATTTAGCACCGGTTTGCTCAATGGGATGAGCCGCATTGTTACGACGCCATGCCGTCATTTCAGGATAGTTGGTCTGACCTTCCATTATGAAACGCTTAGCATAATTACCATTTTGGATGTTATCTAAGGCTTCTTTCATCGCTTTACGGCTTTCGTCATTGATAACTTTGTTACCAGTCACATATTCGCCATACTCAGCATTGTTTGAAATTGAATAGTTCATGTTAGCGATACCGCCTTCATACATCAAATCAACAATCAGTTTTAATTCGTGCAAACACTCGAAATAAGCCATCTCAGGCGCATAACCCGCTTCGGTCAGTGTTTCAAAACCGGCTTTAACTAATTCAACAGCACCACCACATAAGACTGCTTGCTCACCAAATAAATCAGTTTCTGTTTCATCTTTAAACGAAGTTTCAATGATACCAGTACGACCACCACCAACACCTGAAGCATAAGAAAGTGCGACATTTTTAGCATTACCAGAAGCATCCTGGAAGATAGCAATCAAATCAGGAATACCACCGCCCTTAACAAACTCAGAACGCACTGTGTGACCAGGTGCTTTTGGCGCAATCATGATAACATCTAAATCAGCACGAGGAACAACCTGGTTATAATGGATACTGAAACCATGAGCAAATGCTAAAGTAGCACCTTGCTTGATATTAGGTTCAATTTCTTCTTTATATAATTGAGACTGAAACTCATCAGGCGTTAAAATCATGACAACATCAGCCTCTTTAACCGCATCAGCGGTGTTTTTTACAGTCAGGCCTGACGCTTCTGCTTTAGCGGCAGAAGAAGAACCAGCACGTAATGCAACAGTTACGTCAACACCCGAGTCTTTCAGATTGTTAGCGTGTGCGTTACCCTGAGAACCATAACCAACGATGGTGACTTTCATGCCTTTGATGATGGAAAGATCGCAATCTTTATCATAATATATGTTCATTAATCCAAACCTTCTGTTTATGTTTTAAGTTATATGTTTTTTTACGTTTATATGTGCAGAGCTGAGCTACCGCGAGCAATACCCATGACACCGGAACGAACCGTTTCTAAAATTGATTCACAGTCAAAGGCAGCAATAAATGCATTGAGTTTATCAGTTGTGCCGGTCAATTCTACGGTGTAGATTTCTTCTGTGACATCAATGATATTACCGCGAAAAATATTGCTTAAGCGCATAATTTCATCTCTGGAAGCAGCAGGGGCTTTAATTTTTATCAACATCATTTCACGTTCAATATGCTGAACGCCAGCCACGTTCAAATCATTGAGTTTAACTACGTCCACTAACTTATTAAGTTGCTTGGTGATTTGCTCAATAATTTCGGCTGAACCCGTCGTAACTAAAGTCATTCTGGACAGTGAAGCATCTTCTGTAGGTGCAACAGTCAATGACTCAATATTGTAGGCACGAGCAGAAAACAGCCCTGCGACTCTAGACAAAGCACCCGCTTCGTTTTCCATTAAGATTGATATAATATGACGCATTTTATAACTCTTTAAATATATTCAAATAATTGCTTAGACAACGACTTGTAACAGCCGTGTGTAAAAGCAGTCGCTATTAAACCAGTTCGCTATCAGGCGCAAGTTCCATTTCATGATGACCTTTGCCATTGGCAATCATCGGATAAACATTTTCTTCTCGATTGGTTATGAAATCAATAAAGACCAGTTTATCTGTCATGGCAAAAGCTTCTTTTAACGCATCTTCAACATCGCTGGTTTGTTCAACTTTCATACCAACATGACCATAGCTTTCAGCTAGCTTAACAAAATCTGGAATGGAATCCATATACGACATCGCATAGCGACCTTCATAGAAGAATTCCTGCCATTGTCGAACCATACCGAGATAGCGATTATTCAGATTAATGATTTTAATTGGCAATTGGTATTGCATGCACGTCGCCAGTTCCTGAATATTCATCTGAATACTGCCTTCGCCGGTTACACAGGCAACGGTCTTGTCCAGATGTGCTAATTGTACGCCCATCGCAGCAGGTAAGCCAAAGCCCATCGTGCCTAGGCCACCGGAGTTAATCCAACGCCTCGGTTCATCAAAACCATAGTATTGAGCAGCAAACATTTGATGCTGACCCACATCAGAAGTAACAAAGGCATCACCCTTGGTTACTTCATGCAATTTTTCAATGACATATTGTGGTTTGATCGTCTTGGTTTTTTTATTGTAACGCAGGCAATTTTTCTTGCGCCATTGCTTAATCTGCTTCCACCAGCCCTTAATATCAGGTGTGGTATTAGCATCTGCATCTTTACTTTCCATGTCTTTAAGGATTTCTAACATGGAGGTCAATACATCGTCAACGTCACCCACAATAGGGATATCAATCTTAACGGTCTTTGAAATAGAGGCCGGATCAATATCAATGTGAATGATCTTAGCGGTGGGACAGAATTTTTCTAAATGTCCCGTGACCCGATCATCAAAGCGAGCGCCGACAGCAATTAAAACATCGGTATCATGCATCGCCATATTGGCTTCATAAGTACCGTGCATACCGAGCATGCCTAAATACAATTCATCGGTACTGGGGTAGGAACCCAGCCCCATTAAAGTATTGGTAATAGGAAAACCTAAGCGCCGTACTAAGGAGCGTAGCGATGAAGAGGCATTACTCAAAACAACGCCACCACCAGTATAAAATATCGGTTGCTTAGCTTGCAGCATTAAATCCAGTGCTTTTTTAATCTGCACAGGATGTCCCTTGGTCACGGGATTATATGAGCGCATTTCTACCGACGGTAAAAAAGTATAAGGTATTTTGATATTCGGATCAGTAATATCCTTTGGAATATCAACAACTACAGGGCCTGGGCGCCCCGTTGTTGCTACATAAAATGCTTTTTTCAGTGTTTCGGCCAAATCTTTGACATCTTTCACCAGAAAGTTATGTTTCACACAAGGACGCGAGATGCCCACTGAGTCAACTTCCTGAAAGGCATCACTACCAATCACGCCCGTAGGCACCTGTCCGGTAAGAACCACTAATGGAATTGAATCAAGATAGGCAGTAGCAATACCTGTCACGGCATTGGTCATGCCAGGGCCAGAGGTCACTAATGCGACACCCGGCTTGCCCGTAGAACGCGCATAGCCGTCTGCCGCATGAGTCGCCGCCTGTTCATGACGCACTAGAATGTGTTTGACTTTTTCTGCACGCAATAAGGCATCATAAATATGCAACACTGCCCCGCCTGGATATCCAAACAGGTATTCAACACCCTCATCTTCGAGGAATTGTGCAATAATTTCAGCACCTGATAATTCCACTATTTAACTCCCGTATAAGCTTATATTTAATAGTGTAAAACAGTAGTAACAAAGCATTGTAGTTAATAAGCTGATTCTGGATCAGTTATTATCACACCTCTTATTTATACACTACTGTTTAAATTTGTTTGTTTTGAAAACTCTTTCATGCAAATAATCTAATATTATATCGTGTCTTAACAAGGGTTTCAGCAAAAAAATGACACTTGTTGAGTTAATTTTGTAAAAAAAGCATTTAAATAGCTATAAAATTGTTTTTTGATAAAGTATTAGATGAAACTGAATAAAAATTTGGGAAAAAGAGGCAGAACGAAGTGAAGTAGAATAGAGAGACTCTTAGCGTATTTTTCTGGCATGAACCAGAAAAACGCCCTAAGAGAAAACAGTTAAAACTTATAGCTTATCTGCTTCTTCTGCTAAGTACTCAGCAACACCTTCAGTAGTTGCTTTCATACCAGTATCACCTTTGTTCCAACCGGCTGGACAAACTTCACCATGCTCTTCAGTAAACTGTAGGGCATCGATCATACGTAACATTTCATCAATATTACGACCCAGAGGTAAGTCGTTCACAACCTGGTGACGAACATTGCCAACCTTATCAATCAGGAATGAACCACGAAAAGCAACAGCCGCTTCAGGATGTTCAACATCATAAGCCTGACAGATTGAGTGATCAATATCAGCAACTAATGGATATTTTACTTCGCCGATTCCGCCATTGTTGATAGCTGTACTTCTCCACGCTTTGTGAGTGAAGTGAGAATCAATTGAACAACCAATGACTTCAACACCACGGCTAGTGAATTCTTCAATACGGTGATCAAAAGCAATTAGCTCTGATGGACATACGAAAGTGAAATCCAGTGGGTAAAAGAATAAAACTGCATATTTACCTTTAATGTGATCAGCAAAATTGAAACTTTCGTTAATTTCGCCATCTGCCATAACACAGTTAGCAGTAAAATCAGGTGCAGCTCTACCGACTAGTACGCTCATTATTTAATTCTCCTTAAGGCTTGGTCAAATTATTATTTTTTAACCAATAGATGGGTTAGTAATTCTTTAATAAGTCCACTTGCGCTTAATTCAAGAGCAAAATGGATTTTTATTTTTTATGGTAATAATCATTTAAAACTTAATCTTAATAACCAAGTAATTTAGTGGGTTATCTTATAGCGCCTGATAGCTTAAAGCAAGCCCATTAAGATTTTAATTTTGCAAAGGCATTTGCCATGGCATTATTGGCTGGTGCTGCCTGCTTGGCTTTTTGCATGCTACGTTTATTAACTACGCTATTTGGCTTTTGACCCTGAGAGTCATTGGCATTTTTACGCGGTGTTTCCACTTTTTCTTGCAAACGCATCGTCAGTGCAATTCGGTTACGTTTCAGGTCAACTTCAACGACTTTGGCCTTCACCACATCACCCGCCTTAACCACTTCACGCGGATCTTTGACAAATTTATCCGCTAATTGCGAGATATGTACCAAGCCATCCTGGTGCACGCCAATATCGACAAAGGCACCAAAATTGGTCACATTCGTCACCACGCCTTCTAGAATCATACCGGCTTGGAGATCTTTGGGCTCTTCAACGCCCTCTTTAAATTCTGCAGTTTTAAACTCAGGGCGCGGATCGCGACCAGGCTTTTCTAATTCTTTGAGAATGTCTCTGATTGTGGGCTCACCAAATTGCTCATCAGTAAATTCTGCTGGATTTAAGGATTTTAGAAAATTGGCATCACCAATTAACTGACGAATATCACAATTTTTCAATCTGAGTATTTTTTCTACTAAGGGATAGGCTTCTGGGTGAACCGCTGAGCTATCAAGAGGGTTATCACCATTCATGACCCGTAAAAAGCCCGCCGATTGTTCAAATGCTTTATCCCCTAGACGTGCAACTTTGAGTAATTCTTTGCGGTTTTTAAACGCGCCATTTTGTTCTCGATAAGAAACAATATTAGCCGCCATGGTACGACTCAATCCCGAAACCTGGGTCAACAAAGGCACTGAGGCCGTATTCAAGTCAACACCGACACCGTTGACACAATCTTCAACAATATTTTCTAGTTTACGGGTGAGTTGGGTTTGACTGACATCATGTTGATATTGTCCCACACCAATTGATTTAGGATCAATTTTAACGAGTTCGGCCAAGGGATCTTGTAAGCGTCGGGCAATGGATACTGCACCACGAATCGACACATCCAGATCGGGGAATTCATTAGAGGCCAATTCAGAGGCTGAATAAACCGATGCACCGGCTTCTGAAACGACAATTTTATTCATTCTCAAATCAGGGTATTGTTTGATGAGATCAGCGGCCAATTTATCCGTCTCTCTTGAAGCAGTGCCATTACCGATACTGATTAAGCTTGCCTGATGTTTTTTTGCCAACGCCGCTAAAATATGAATCGATTGATCCCATTGTCTTTTCGGGGCATGGGGATAAATAGTCGCATGATCCAAGTATTTGCCTGTTTCATCAACCACCACAACTTTAACCCCTGTCCGTAAACCGGGATCAAGACCAATAGTGACTTTTTGTCCGGCAGGTGCTGCTAATAGTAAGTCATTTAGATTTTTACCAAACACATCAATAGCCGCTTCATCGGCGCGTTCCCGCAAGCGCTTGATTAGATCCATATCCAATGAGGTTTTAATCTTAATACGCCAGGTCCATTTCACGGTTTCTTGCAACCATTTGTCCGCAGCTCTCCCCTGATCTTCAATACCAAAATGATGTGCTATTTTTCGTTCCATCAGTGACAATTGACCTGCCTCTACTGGCTGTTCTTCAACATCAGTATTAATAGTCAAAAAGCCTTCTTTTCTACCACGAAACAAAGCCAGAATACGATGCGAAGGCATTTCTTCTAATTTTTCTGTACTATCAAAATAATCTGAAAACTTATTCCCTGCTTCTTCCTGTCCTTCGACAACTTTGGAGGTCATCTGCCCCGCTTCCCATAAATGTTCACGCAGATTACCCACGAGTTCTGGATCTTCGGCAAAACGTTCCATAAGAATTTGCTTAGCGCCATCTAATGCATCTTTAGCCGTTGCTATAGCATTCTCATCTTTACTGGTGACAAAGTCTTCAGCCAGTGCTTCAGGTATTATTGTCGGGTCGTCTAATAAGCTATCCGCTAAAGGCTCAAGGCCAGCTTCACGCGCCAGTTGCGCCTTGGTGCGACGCTTCACTTTATAAGGTTTATATAAATCTTCCAGGCGTGTCTTGGTTTCAGCATCAAGTAGAGACGTTTCCAGAATAGACGTTAATTTACCCTGTTCTTTAATGGTTTTTAAAATCACCTCACGACGCTCATCAAGCTCTCGAAGATAATCCAAACGTTCATCCAGAAGGCGTAGCTGTATATCATCTAGCCCACCAGTGACTTCCTTGCGATAACGCGCCACAAAGGGGACGGTATCACCACCGTCTAATAAAGTGATTGTGGCTTCAATCTGTGACACATTGACGTTCAGTTCTTCTGCTATTCTTAAAGCGATTGGTTTTATAGCAAGCGGGTTCTTATCAGGGGTGGGCATTTGACGTTATATTCCATTGACGATTGTATTTAAACCTAAAATAATCAGTTGAACCAACTGATTATTTTAGGTTTAAAAGAGTATTTGCAAAATTGATTTAAAATATGAGTCAGGAATGATAGTGCAGAATAAAAAAAAAGGCTATTTCTTTTTAATAGAAATAGCCTTTTTTAACAGCAGTCATTGGGCAAAAAATTAATATAAGGCAAGATACACTGCAAAGGCTGATAAAATACCAATACCAGAAGCGATTATAGTGCCATAGGTAATACGCTTGGCCATTTTTTTGTTCGATTCATTAATCGCATCAGTCACCATCATCATGGATTCATGTGCTACCATACTGGCAGTTTCTTTCGCCGCATCAATAGCCTTAGACGTTGAAGACAGTCTTGCCACACTCTTAATTTCTTCTAAAGTTTCTGAGTCAATCTTAGAAATATTGTTCTTACCAACGCCATCTAACTTAGATGCCAATTCTGCCATGGACTCCTCAATATGATTAGAGATCTTATTGGAAAAAGAATTTATGCGTATATCGAAAACTTTCTCAGAAATTGTTTCCGCCTTAGTTTCATCACATAATTGCAGTTCCTGACGGAATTTTGATAATTGCTGTGCTGTGGTGCCAATCACCTGATAACGTACCGCTGCAGCAACAGCCGCTTCGGCTGTTTTTCTGACCATTTTTTCAATGTCTTCAGCAGAAATTTGATGCGCATCATTGGAAGCAACCTGACCTAATGGGATGTCAGGTAGATCATTCAACTTACGTACTACGGCATTGAGGTTATCGGGCGAGGCAGGCTTGGGTAAAATATCGAGTACACCATGTGAAATTACATTTTTTTCATATTCTTCACTGTCCTGAGAGGTATACATCACCACAGGAATAACAGCCGTTTGAGGATTTGTTTTAATTTTTTCGACGGTTTCAAGGCCATTGAGGCCAGGCATCATGTGATCCATAAAAATGGCATCAGGCTGATTGCTTTTTAGATAATCCAGTGCTTCTTCACCCGATTCAGCTAAGTCAGCGGTCAAATTAATTTTGCCCAGCATTTTTCTCAGCATAAATCGCGCTGATTTGGAATCATCTACCACAAGTACGTGTTTTACAGTCATACCCATTACCCTATGTTAACCTCTAAAAAAAACAAAATTGACAACCAATGAGCTGTCGAATCAAAAACGTATTCACGTCAAAAAAATTAAAAGAAAATAAAGTCTTAGATAAGCTTCTTGTAACTTCTCAATAAGTCTGTGCAAAACTTGAAATAAAAACAAAAAAAGTCTTGACAGCATTTTAGAGGACAAAAATTGCATTTTCACTGCCCCATGTAATTTATCCCTATAAATGATCCTGTCGATCTGTCTCAGATCGAAATAGAATATTTTTGAATATTATCTTAACTGAGAGGGAGTTTGATCAACACAGGGCAAACTAAAGAGCCTTAAAAAGCCATGATACAATTGTTTTATTGAAAACAACCTGTATTGATTATAGTGAAAAAATTACCTCCAATTCCAGAGATACCTGAAGAAGAAAAGACACCGGTAGTCCGATTACTCCTTGCTTTCATGGAGCAACAACAGGAAATCATTCAAAACCAACAGGTTGAAATCGATGCCCTTAAAACAGAAGTTGCTAAGCTTAAAAAGCTACCTCCAAAGCCTAAAATAAGAGCCAGTAAATTGCCAAAGGATGATGACAATGATAATCCGACAGGTCATTCAGGAAGCAAGAAAAACAACTCAGGAAATGGGACTAGTAAAAGTCGTAAACGAAAGAAGAAATTGGCTATTCATAAAACCACCGTTATCAAACCAGATAACCTGCCAGAACATTCACGTTTTTTAGGGTATCAGGATTATTTTGTTCAGGAGCTGCTGATTAAGCCTTTCAATACTCGTTATCGATTGGCTCGCTATAAAACACCCGATGGTGATACCTGTATAGGAAAATTGAGCTTTGATACACATATAGGACATTTTGGCCATACATTACAGAGTTATATCGTTTATCAATATTATCACCAGAGAGTGACTCAGCCATTGATAATACAACAATTAACAGAATTAGGTTTTGATATTTCAACGGGTCAGATCAATGAGATTTTAATCCATGACAAAGACCATTTTCATACTGAAAAAAATACATTGCTAACTGCCGGTATCAACAATAGTACTTATATCCATGTTGATGATACGGGTAGTCGTCATGATGGAAAGAATGGTTATTGTACTCACGTTGGCAATGAAACCTTTGCCTGGTTTTCAAGTACTCGATATAAGACCGGATTAATTTTCTACAATTGTTACGAGGTGCTGCTGTTGATTATACGCTCAACGATGCAGCACTTGATTATATGAGAGCAGAAAAATTACCTCACAAGCCATTGAGCGTTATTGAACAAAGTCATCAGACTTGCTTAATGTGGCTATACTTAACCGGACACACAACTTAAAATAACTAAAAGATAAAAAGTGTGACCTAAAATGAATGATCAAACAAAAAAACCGAATAAAAGCTATACATCAGAATTTAAAGAATCAGCTGTCAAATTAGCTAATGAGACGGATCAACCTGTTTCTCAGACTGCCAGGGAGCTAGGTGTTAATGTAAATACTCTACATACCTGGATCAGTAAATATTCCAAACCGGTGAAGACGGTAGCCAATAGAAGTGATGAACACATTTATGATGAAGTAAAACGTCTGAAAAAAAAAGAATTGGCAAAAGTGATTCAGGAGCGTGATTTATTAAAAAGGCCACAGCGTACTTTGCAAGGGAAACTTTGTGAAGTACGCATGGATAACTGATCAGGCTAAAGATTACCCGGTAACGATTCTGTGCCGTTTTATGGATGTTTCCCGTAGTTGCTATTATGATTGGGTTAGCTCTCCTAAAACGGATAGAGAGAAAGAAAATGAAGCGCTTACTGAGCAGCTAAAAAACTGTTTGAAGACAGTCGCAAGACTTATGGAACCCGTCGTCTTAAAAGAAAAAACTGGCTGAAAAAGGCGTTCATATAAGCCGCCGGAGAATTGGTCGATTAATGAAAAAAGCCGGTTTGTTTTGTAAAACGAAGAGACGCTTTAAAGCGACGACTAATTCCAAGCATAATAAGCGTATATCTCCAAATTTACTGGAAAGAGAGTTTACTGTCTCTCAACCTGATCGCTACTATGTGGGTGATATTACCTATATTGCCACCAAGGAAGGCTGGTTATATTTAGCGGTTGTCATTGACTTATTCTCTAGGCAAATTGTTGGCTGGTCGATGGATGAGCGAATGAAAGCCAAGCTAGTCAATGATGCTTTACTGATGGCCATATGGAAGCGTAAACCAATGGATGGATTGCTTTGGCATACTGACCGAGGTAGCCAATATGCCTCTGATAGTCATAGAAAAATATTGTCGGATCATAACATAATTCAGTCTATGAGCCGCAAAGGAAATTGCTGGGACAATGCTGTATCAGAGAGCTTCTTTCATAGTTTGAAAACTGAATTGACGCACCATTGTCGATTCAAAACCAGAGTAGAAGCAAAGCAGGCAATATTTGAATATATTGAGGTATTTTATAATCGGGAGCGACTTCATTCGGCTAATGATTATTTGTCACCAGTCGATTATGAAATACAGCAGGAAATAGCTTAAATCGATTGATTGAAGAGGGGTAAAAGGCGACATAAATGCCGCCCATTACCGTTGACGGCCATCGGCTCCTCAGCCTGTGCCGTGAAGATATTGTAACAGGATCATTACCGTTGTGAAAATACCTTGGGTGAATGGAGGCTCTATCGTTCCAGAGGGCAAAGCCCTTTCTCTTCATCTGTTTAAAGTTAACATGAGAAACTAAAATGATAGGAAATACAAAATGACAAAAATCACTTGAAACAGCCAAAAAAATATTTAGAAAACTGTCCGGAAAAGTGTTGACACATCATGCTTTGATAATGAAGAAGCCTGGAAATACTATCTGCAGAACAATAGTATCATAACACAACGGCATGTTCGCATTGCCACAGAAGGCGCTTTACTGGGGGCATTAATTAACAGTGGCTTTCCAAGTGATTTGGTGATTGTGAGTGATGATGCAGGACAATTTGATATTTTGTTGCACGCATTATGTTGGATACATGCAGACAGAGTGTTTCAGCGGATACTACCACTCAATGAGCGACATGATAAAGAACTGAACTGGGTACATACTCAGATTTGGGAACTATTTTATGATCTCAAACAATATAAACTTGAGCCAGATGATCCGTTGAAGTCAGCGATTGCTGAACATTTTGATGAATTGTGCCGGACTAAAACAAGCTTTGAAACGTTGAATCAGGCACTGAAACGATTGGCAAGAAATAAAACAGAATTACTGCTGGTATTGGAACGGCCTGATATTCCTCTTCATAATAATTTGAGTGAAAATGATATTCGAGAATATGTTATTAAGCGTAAAATTAGTGGTAGTACACGCTCAAAGGATGGGCAACTTTGCAGAGATACCTTTGTCAGTTTAAAGAAAACTTGTTTGAAACAAGGAATTTCATTCTGGGATTTTATTAATGACCGGATCAGCAAGAGAAATTTGATCCCATATCTGCCTGAGTTGCTGAAAGGTAAAGTTTGTGCTGTTTAAATGCACAGACTTATTGAGAAGTTACAGCTTCTTTAGATTCTGATTCTGTACAAATTGTTATTATTAATCTTAGTAAATATATTAAAAAATACAATAATTAGCAAAATTTATCCACTCTGAACCGATGAAAGGTGGCTCATTCAGGATAACATCTTAATAAATCAAGAGAGAAATTGGTAACTTCTCAATAAGTCTGTGCAAAACTTGAAATAAAAACAAAAAAAGTCTTGACAGCATTTTAGAGGACAAAAATTGCATTTTCACTGCCCCATGTAATTTATCCCTATAAATGATCCTGTCGATCTGTCTCAGATCGAAATAGAATATTTTTGAATATTATCTTAACTGAGAGGGAGTTTGATCAACACAGGGCAAACTAAAGAGCCTTAAAAAGCCATGATACAATTGTTTTATTGAAAACAACCTGTATTGATTATAGTGAAAAAATTACCTCCAATTCCAGAGATACCTGAAGAAGAAAAGACACCGGTAGTCCGATTACTCCTTGCTTTCATGGAGCAACAACAGGAAATCATTCAAAACCAACAGGTTGAAATCGATGCCCTTAAAACAGAAGTTGCTAAGCTTAAAAAGCTACCTCCAAAGCCTAAAATAAGAGCCAGTAAATTGCCAAAGGATGATGACAATGATAATCCGACAGGTCATTCAGGAAGCAAGAAAAACAACTCAGGAAATGGGACTAGTAAAAGTCGTAAACGAAAGAAGAAATTGGCTATTCATAAAACCACCGTTATCAAACCAGATAACCTGCCAGAACATTCACGTTTTTTAGGGTATCAGGATTATTTTGTTCAGGAGCTGCTGATTAAGCCTTTCAATACTCGTTATCGATTGGCTCGCTATAAAACACCCGATGGTGATACCTGTATAGGAAAATTGAGCTTTGATACACATATAGGACATTTTGGCCATACATTACAGAGTTATATCGTTTATCAATATTATCACCAGAGAGTGACTCAGCCATTGATAATACAACAATTAACAGAATTAGGTTTTGATATTTCAACGGGTCAGATCAATGAGATTTTAATCCATGACAAAGACCATTTTCATACTGAAAAAATACATTGCTAACTGCCGGTATCAACAATAGTACTTATATCCATGTTGATGATACGGGTAGTCTAATGTGGCTTCAAACAAAAAAACCGAATAAAAGCTATACATCAGAATTTAAAGAATCAGCTGTCAAATTAGCTAATGAGACGGATCAACCCGTTTCTCAGACTGCCAGGGAGCTAGGTGTTAATGTAAATACTCTACATACCTGGATCAGTAAATATTCCAAACCGGTGAAGACGGTAGCCAATAGAAGTGATGAACACATTTATGATGAAGTAAAACGTCTGAAAAAAGAATTGGCAAAAGTGATTCAGGAGCGTGATTTATTAAAAAGGCCACAGCGTACTTTGCAAGGGAAACTTTGTGAAGTACGCATGGATAACTGATCAGGCTAAAGATTACCCGGTAACGATTCTGTGCCGTTTTATGGATGTTTCCCGTAGTTGCTATTATGATTGGGTTAGCTCTCCTAAAACGGATAGAGAGAAAGAAAATGAAGCGCTTACTGAGCAGCTAAAAAAACTGTTTGAAGACAGTCGCAAGACTTATGGAACCCGTCGTCTTAAAAGAAAACTGGCTGAAAAAGGCGTTCATATAAGCCGCCGGAGAATTGGTCGATTAATGAAAAAAGCCGGTTTGTTTTGTAAAACGAAGAGACGCTTTAAAGCGACGACTAATTCCAAGCATAATAAGCGTATATCTCCAAATTTACTGGAAAGAGAGTTTACTGTCTCTCAACCTGATCGCTACTATGTGGGTGATATTACCTATATTGCCACCAAGGAAGGCTGGTTATATTTAGCGGTTGTCATTGACTTATTCTCTAGGCAAATTGTTGGCTGGTCGATGGATGAGCGAATGAAAGCCAAGCTAGTCAATGATGCTTTACTGATGGCCATATGGAAGCGTAAACCAATGGATGGATTGCTTTGGCATACTGACCGAGGTAGCCAATATGCCTCTGATAGTCATAGAAAAATATTGTCGGATCATAACATAATTCAGTCTATGAGCCGCAAAGGAAATTGCTGGGACAATGCTGTATCAGAGAGCTTCTTTCATAGTTTGAAAACTGAATTGACGCACCATTGTCGATTCAAAACCAGAGTAGAAGCAAAGCAGGCAATATTTGAATATATTGAGGTATTTTATAATCGGGAGCGACTTCATTCGGCTAATGATTATTTGTCACCAGTCGATTATGAAATACAGCAGGAAATAGCTTAAATCGATTGATTGAAGAGGGGTAAAAGGCGACATAAATGCCGCCCATTACCGTTGACGGCCATCGGCTCCTCAGCCTGTGCCGTGAAGATATTGTAACAGGATCATTACCGTTGTGAAAATACCTTGGGTGAATGGAACGGCTCTATCGTTCCAGAGGGCAAAGCCCTTTCTCTTCATCTGTTTAAAGTTAACATGAGAAACTAAAATGATAGGAAATACAAAATGACAAAAATCACTTGAAACAGCCAAAAAAATATTTAGAAAACTGTCCGGAAAAGTGTTGACACATCATGTTTCAGCGGATACTACCACTCAATGAGCGACATGATAAAGAACTGAACTGGGTACATACTCAGATTTGGGAACTATTTTATGATCTCAAACAATATAAACTTGAGCCAGATGATCCGTTGAAGTCAGCGATTGCTGAACATTTTGATGAATTGTGCCGGACTAAAACAAGCTTTGAAACGTTGAATCAGGCACTGAAACGATTGGCAAGAAATAAAACAGAATTACTGCTGGTATTGGAACGGCCTGATATTCCTCTTCATAATAATTTGAGTGAAAATGATATTCGAGAATATGTTATTAAGCGTAAAATTAGTGGTAGTACACGCTCAAAGGATGGGCAACTTTGCAGAGATACCTTTGTCAGTTTGATGTGTCAACACTTTTCCGGACAGTTTTCTAAATATTTTTTTGGCTGTTTCAAGTGATTTTTGTCATTTTGTATTTCCTATCATTTTAGTTTCTCATGTTAACTTTAAACAGATGAAGAGAAAGGGCTTTGCCCTCTGGAACGATAGAGCCGTTCCATTCACCCAAGGTATTTTCACAACGGTAATGATCCTGTTACAATATCTTCACGGCACAGGCTGAGGAGCCGATGGCCGTCAACGGTAATGGGCGGCATTTATGTCGCCTTTTACCCCTTCTTCAATCAATCGATTTAAGCTATTTCCTGCTGTATTTCATAATCGACTGGTGACAAATAATCATTAGCCGAATGAAGTCGCTCCCGATTATAAAATACCTCAATATATTCAAATATTGCCTGCTTTGCTTCTACTCTGGTTTTGAATCGACAATGGTGCGTCAATTCAGTTTTCAAACTATGAAAGAAGCTCTCTGATACAGCATTGTCCCAGCAATTTCCTTTGCGGCTCATAGACTGAATTATGTTATGATCCGACAATATTTTTCTATGACTATCAGAGGCATATTGGCTACCTCGGTCAGTATGCCAAAGCAATCCATCCATTGGTTTACGCTTCCATATGGCCATCAGTAAAGCATCATTGACTAGCTTGGCTTTCATTCGCTCATCCATCGACCAGCCAACAATTTGCCTGGTAGAATAAGTCAATGACAACCGCTAAATATAACCAGCCTTCCTTGGTGGCAATATAGGTAATATCACCCACATAGTAGCGATCAGGTTGAGAGACAGTAAACTCTCTTTCCAGTAAATTTGGAGATATACGCTTATTATGCTTGGAATTAGTCGTCGCTTTAAAGCGTCTCTTCGTTTTACAAAACAAACCGGCTTTTTTCATTAATCGACCAATTCTCCGGCGGCTTATATGAACGCCTTTTTTCAGCCAGTTTTCTTTTAAGACGACGGGTTCCATAAGTCTTGCGACTGTCTTCAAACAGTTTTTTAGCTGCTCAGTAAGCGCTTCATTTTCTTTCTCTCTATCCGTTTTAGGAGAGCTAACCCAATCATAATAGCAACTACGGAAACATCCATAAAACGGCACAGAATCGTTACCGGGTAATCTTTTAGCCTGATCAGTTATCCATGCGTACTTCACAAAGTTTCCTTGAAAGTACGCTGTGGCCTTTTTATAAATCACGCTCCTGAATCACTTTTGCCAATTCTTTTTTCAGACGTTTTACTTCATCATAAATGTGCCGTGATCACTTCTATTGGCTACCGTCTTCACCGGTTTGAATATTTACTGATCCAGGTATGTAGTGTTATGGAACGTGATGTATAGTATAGCTTTTATTCGGTTTTTTTGTTTGATCATTCATTTTAGGTCACACTTTTTATCTTTTAGTTATTTTAAGTTGTGTGTCCGGTTAAGTATAGCCACATTAGTTTAAAGAAAACTTGTTTGAAACAAGGAATTTCATTCTGGGATTTTATTAATGACCGGATCAGCAAGAGAAATTTGATCCCATATCTGCCTGAGTTGCTGAAAGGTAAAGTTTGTGCTGTTTAAATGCACAGACTTATTGAGAAGTTACAGAAATTGCTTCTATCTTATTGTTTTACATTAATTTTAACCTAATTAAAAGTATTTTTTAAATACGATGAAAAATAAGCTTATTATTCGGAAAGTCATGTTTTATAGCAATTATTCTCCTAACAGGGCAAAATCCCTCAATACATAGACAAATATAACCATGATACGTGGAAAATTTCGCTTAATAGCGTTTATTTTTACACATTTGATTAGATAAAAAACGAAAGACTACAAAGTGTGCTAACTGAAAAACTAAAAAAAACCATACAAGATGCTTATTCCAAAGTTCTGGAAAGCAAAGGAATAAAAGCCCGTTATGGACAACGGCTAATGATTGCGGATATTGCTCGAACCTTGGGCAATATTGATCAAGAGAATATTGATCAAGAGAATACCGAACAAACTAATATTTGCACGCTTGAAGCTGGGACAGGAACAGGCAAAACCATTGCTTATTTGGTTTCTGCCCTACCCATTGCCAAAGAAAACAAAAAGAAACTCATCATTTCTACCGCTACGATTGCCTTACAGGAACAAATACTGCTCAAAGATTTACCTGATATCCATCGCCATAGCGGTTTAAATTTTTCCTTTACCCTTGCCAAGGGACGCAAACGTTATGTTTGCCATTATAAATTAGAAAACTTCATCGCCCATCGGGATCAGCCTGAACTGGGGCTGGATATGCCCTCCAATGAAAGCCTGCTAAATAATAAAGATGATATGCAACTCTATGAAGCCTTACATCAGGCATGGAAGAAAAAACAATGGGATGGCGAAATCGACAGTTGGGATGATTTTATTGGTCAGAGTAGTTGGCTACCCCTAACATCCGACCAACACCAATGCAGTGGCAAGCGTTGCTCCTATTATAATGAATGTGTCTATTTCAAAGCCCGTGAATCCGTGTTTAAGGTCGATTGCATTATTGCCAATCATGATCTAGTGCTCAGTGACTTGAATATGGGTGGCGGCTATATTTTGCCACCGCCCAATGAATGCATTTACATTTTTGATGAGGGTCATCATTTACCGCTTAAAGCGATTAATCATTTCAGCTATTCATTTCATATCAATAGTAGTCTTAAATGGTTGGAGCAAGTCAACGCAACACTGAATAACTTTGCCTCATTGGCTAAGCCGCCAGCACAAATTCAACAAATCATTACAAATTTTCCTGAACTGGCCAAAGAGATAAGCACTGAGCTTAACCATCTGGATAGCATCACACGGCAATTCAAATTTCCTGAAAACCGATTCTCTGGGTCAAGCTCCTCAGCGCAAGCAGGCAATAATCAAAAGGAAATCTTACGATTTGAGTTCGGGCAAATTCCCGATATATTGAAAGAGCAATGTCAGCAGCTTTTAAAACAGTTTGATAAACTTTCTTCACAATTAATGCATATCAATAAAGTATTAAAGGACAGTCTGGAAGGCGAAATAACCGGTCTCAAAAGTGAAATAGCAGAACAATGGATGCCCGCACTAGCACCTATGGAGGGACGCGCCACAGCGGCCATGGATTTGTTCGAGTTTTTCACTAAGGCCGACAAACAAGGTATGCCCCCCAATGCTCGATGGTTACAAAAAAATGAAGCATCCTCTAACACCCGTAACGAACTGCTGGGCATAGAATTATCTTGTAGCCCTATTCTTGCTGCCAATACGCTGGAACAAATCCTCTGGTCACAATGTTATGGCGCGGTAGTCACCAGTGCGACAATAGCAGCACTGGGGAATTTTGATCGGTATATCTTAAACTCCGGTGTACCGGGTTTCTTTAATATCTTACCCAGCCCTTTTAATTATCAGGAAAATGTCGAATTTATTGTCCCTGCAATGCGTAGCGATGCGACTCAATATCAGGCACATACCGATGAGGTGGTTGAATTATTAACTCAGATCATCGATCCCAATAAGGGCACCTTGGTCTTATTTGCCTCCAAAAAACAAATGAGTGATGTGGAATACGAGTTATTGCGCAGTGATGACATCTGGAAAAAATTACTACTTACCCAGGGACAAAGAAATAAACAAGTGATTATCAATGATCACAAGAAACAAATTGACAAGGGTCATGGTAGCGTTATTCTTGGCCTCAATAGCTTTGCCGAAGGTATCGACCTCCCCGGGGAATATTGCGAACATGTTATCATAGCCAAACTCCCCTTTTCAGTTCCTAACAATCCCGTTGATGCTTCTTTAACCGAGTGGATTGAATCTCAAGGCCGCAATGCCTTTATGGAAATTGCTGTGCCTGATGCATCCATAAAACTAGTACAAGCCTGTGGTCGTTTGATCAGAAAAGAAACCGACTCAGGAAAAATCACCCTTTTGGACAAACGCGTAATCACAAAATTTTACGGTAAGAAAATTCTTAGTGCCCTGCCTCCTTATAAAATGCGCTTAAACGAAGTGATTGATTAAATGTATGGTAATGAAGTGTAAATATAATATGCGCTTGAAGTAAATCGCTCATTAAATTATCATCGAATAGACTATTTGCTCTTATTAGCAGTAATTATCCTAAAATAATCAGTTGAATCGTAGCGAGAGCGACTTAGGTTCTGAAGATTAAGGGTTTTACAGGTTATTTTGGCTTTATTCGTAGTCACCCTACGGGTGAAGTCAAAATGTTCTGGAAAATCCTTAAGATTCAGTACATAAGGCGGTCGCAGTAGGTTCAACTGATTTTTTTAGGATTATACCCCAAGGATAAAATATGCCTAATGTGGCTACACTTAACCGGACACACAACTTAAAATAACTAAAAGATAAAAAGTGTGACCTAAAATGAATGATCAAACAAAAAAAACCGAATAAAAGCTATACATCAGAATTTAAAGAATCAGCTGTCAAATTAGCTAATGAGACGGATCAACCCGTTTCTCAGACTGCCAGGGAGCTAGGTGTTAATGTAAATACTCTACATACCTGGATCAGTAAATATTCCAAACCGGTGAAGACGGTAGCCAATAGAAGTGATGAACACATTTATGATGAAGTAAAACGTCTGAAAAAAGAATTGGCAAAAGTGATTCAGGAGCGTGATTTATTAAAAAGGCCACAGCGTACTTTGCAAGGGAAACTTTGTGAAGTACGCATGGATAACTGATCAGGCTAAAGATTACCCGGTAACGATTCTGTGCCGTTTTATGGATGTTTCCCGTAGTTGCTATTATGATTGGGTTAGCTCTCCTAAAACGGATAGAGAGAAAGAAAATGAAGCGCTTACTGAGCAGCTAAAAAACTGTTTGAAGACAGTCGCAAGACTTATGGAACCCGTCGTCTTAAAAGAAAACTGGCTGAAAAAGGCGTTCATATAAGCCGCCGGAGAATTGGTCGATTAATGAAAAAAGCCGGTTTGTTTTGTAAAACGAAGAGACGCTTTAAAGCGACGACTAATTCCAAGCATAATAAGCGTATATCTCCAAATTTACTGGAAAGAGAGTTTGCTGTCTCTCAACCTGATCGCTACTATGTGGGTGATATTACCTATATTGCCACCAAGGAAGGCTGGTTATATTTAGCGGTTGTCATTGACTTATTCTCTAGGCAAATTGTTGGCTGGTCGATGGATGAGCGAATGAAAGCCAAGCTAGTCAATGATGCTTTACTGATGGCCATATGGAAGCGTAAACCAATGGATGGATTGCTTTGGCATACTGACCGAGGTAGCCAATATGCCTCTGATAGTCATAGAAAAATATTGTCGGATCATAACATAATTCAGTCTATGAGCCGCAAAGGAAATTGCTGGGACAATGCTGTATCAGAGAGCTTCTTTCATAGTTTGAAAACTGAATTGACGCACCATTGTCGATTCAAAACCAGAGTAGAAGCAAAGCAGGCAATATTTGAATATATTGAGGTATTTTATAATCGGGAGCGACTTCATTCGGCTAATGATTATTTGTCACCAGTCGATTATGAAATACAGCAGGAAATAGCTTAAATCGATTGATTGAAGAGGGGTAAAAGGCGACATAAATGCCGCCCATTACCGTTGACGGCCATCGGCTCCTCAGCCTGTGCCGTGAAGATATTGTAACAGGATCATTACCGTTGTGAAAATACCTTGGGTGAATGGAACGGCTCTATCGTTCCAGAGGGCAAAGCCCTTTCTCTTCATCTGTTTAAAGTTAACATGAGAAACTAAAATGATAGGAAATACAAAATGACAAAAATCACTTGAAACAGCCAAAAAAAAATATTTAGAAAACTGTCCGGAAAAGTGTTGACACATCAGCCTATTGAAAGTCCATCAGAAACAGCACAGGACAGCAATATACCAAAGGATGTACAAAAAGACTCTCAGCATTTTGAAACAGTAATCATCGGCACTGGATTTTCAGGTTTACTCGCGGCTATCCGTTTACAAAAAAGCATTTCAATGACTTTGTCTTATTAGAACGAAGTTCTGATATCGGTGGAACCTGGCGGGACAACTCCTATCCGGGTGCCGAAGTAGACATTCCAACGAGCTTATATTCTATTTCCTTTGTGCCTTATAAATTCAAAAAACATATTCACCACAGAGTGAATTGCTTGAATATACCAACTATATCATCAATAAATTTGATATTAGAAAGCACACAAAAACAAACCAAACCGTCACAAAACTTACATATAATGAAGATACTTTTTTATGGCATGTAGAGGTTGGGTCAGGAGAACACTATACCGCTCGGTTTATTATTGATACCAGTGGTGTGTTAGCCAATCCACATATTCCTGAAATTAACGGGGCTGATACTTTTCAAGGCGCTAAATTCCACACTGCGCGATGGGATCACAACATACCTTATGAAGGAAAACGTGTTGCAGTGATTGGGTCTGGATGTTCCGCAGCTCAGGTCGTTCCAGCCATTGCCAGTAAGGTTGAGCAATTAACATTATTTATGGGCAAGGCTCAATGGATCATTCCACGTTCAGACCGCAACTATAGTTCCACCGAGCGTTTCATTCGTAATCTTCCTGGAATACGGCATATTATTCGTTTTGCAATCTTTAGTTATCATGAAATCAGATTTCTTGCCTTTCGTCGCTATCCAATCACGACAAATCTCAGTAAATTCATTAAAAGTATTTATAGAAAGGTACTCAAGAAGAATCTTGAAAAATACATTGATGATGACAAGATACGCCAACATATGATGCCTGATTATGAATTGGGCAGCAGGCGAGTCATTCCGACAAATATTTATCTCCCGGCCCTTTCCCGAGACAATGTGACTGTTAATATCAGTGGCATAGAAGCGATTACACCAACAGGCATTAAAACCAAAGACGGTAAAGAAATACCTTTAGACATCATCGTCTATGCCACAGGCTTTTATGCTTATTCAAATATGAAAAAAGCACTCTCATTTCAGGTCTATGGTCTCGATGGTCGAAACCTCAATAGTGAATGGGAAACAGATCTGGTCTCTTATAAGGGCATCATGGTTTCAGGCTATCCTAATTATTTTAAAGTAAATGGACCTAATACCGGTACCGGTCATAGTTCACAATTATGCTATATGGAAGCAATGACCCATTATACCGTTAAGGCAATTGAGGCAATAAAAAGCGATACCAGCATCAAAGCCATCGACGTTAAACAGAACCTTCAGGATGAGTACGTTAAAAAAATGAGACAAACGATGCAATTGACCGTTTGGCAAAATAGTACTTGTACGGCTTTTTATAGAAAAAATATGACAGGTGATGTCACCAGCCTATCACCTGAATCTGTGGTCAACTTTATCTTTACCCGTAAATGGTTTCACTTAAGTGATTATAATTTATTAAAGTGAAATAAAACCATGTAATAAAACCTTAAAATATGCCAATTTATCTTTACATTTGTAGGATGTGGTGAGTATAACGAACCACATCAAAACGTATATTTAAAGCCATTGATGCAGTTCGTTATACTCACCACATCCTACATCTGAAGTGTAAACAAGGTTTAATATGTGCCCTTTGTGAACAGTCTGATAATTTCAAGGTAAATATTAATCATTCAGGGAATTGAAATGAGCAATAAGAAAGTAGGTATTACTACAGCCATAACTGCCATAATAATTATGGCCTTTTTAATCATTTATTTGGCCAAGCCCTGCGATGGGGACTATAAGTTTAGCCTAAAAGAAATGTCATTTGAGTGTTCTCTAGCAACAATAAACCCTGACCCAACCCCAGGCCCAAGTTCAGGTTCAAGTTCAGGTTCAGGTGATATCACAACAACGCCAGATGATTCTAATAACTCAGATAAAATTATCCATGCCTGTATCAATAATAAAATTGCCAGTCTAGAAGCAAAAACACGCCAAGAAGTTGTTAGTTTGGGTGTGGCCGCAGGTCTTGGCAAATATTTTGCTTGCAAAACTGTCACCGTTAACAAAGAAAAAATTAGCGCAAGGTCCAAAGTCTAATGAATATTTATCCGGCTCCCCTGAGTGTTCACTGGTTTCTGCCGAAGTTGAAGATAGAGCAAAAGTCATAGAGTGCGGTACGAAAAATGGTAAGCCTTTTATTAAAATTGAAGTAAAAGGTAAAGGCTGTGAATATTCAAATAAAGCAACATAATGTGGCTATACTTAACCGGACACACAACTTAAAATAACTAAAAGATAAAAAGTGTGACCTAAAATGAATGATCAAACAAAAAAACCGAATAAAAGCTATACATCAGAATTTAAAGAATCAGCTGTCAAATTAGCTACAACCTGTTTCTCAGACTGCCAGGGAGCTAGGTGTTAATGTAAATACTCTACATACCTGGATCAGTAAATATTCCAAACCGGTGAAGACGGTAGCCAATAGAAGTGATGAACACATTTATGATGAAGTAAAACGTCTGAAAAAAAGAATTGGCAAAAGTGATTCAGGAGCGTGATTTATTAAAAAGGCCACAGCGTACTTTGCAAGGGAAACTTTGTGAAGTACGCATGGATAACTGATCAGGCTAAAGATTACCCGGTAACGATTCTGTGCCGTTTTATGGATGTTTCCCGTAGTTGCTATTATGATTGGGTTAGCTCTCCTAAAACGGATAGAGAGAAAGAAAATGAAGCGCTTACTGAGCAGCTAAAAAACTGTTTGAAGACAGTCGCAAGACTTATGGAACCCGTCGTCTTAAAAGAAAACTGGCTGAAAAAGGCGTTCATATAAGCCGCCGGAGAATTGGTCGATTAATGAAAAAAGCCGGTTTGTTTTGTAAAACGAAGAGACGCTTTAAAGCGACGACTAATTCCAAGCATAATAAGCGTATATCTCCAAATTTACTGGAAAGAGAGTTTACTGTCTCTCAACCTGATCGCTACTATGTGGGTGATATTACCTATATTGCCACCAAGGAAGGCTGGTTATATTTAGCGGTTGTCATTGACTTATTCTCTAGGCAAATTGTTGGCTGGTCGATGGATGAGCGAATGAAAGCCAAGCTAGTCAATGATGCTTTACTGATGGCCATATGGAAGCGTAAACCAATGGATGGATTGCTTTGGCATACTGACCGAGGTAGCCAATATGCCTCTGATAGTCATAGAAAAATATTGTCGGATCATAACATAATTCAGTCTATGAGCCGCAAAGGAAATTGCTGGGACAATGCTGTATCAGAGAGCTTCTTTCATAGTTTGAAAACTGAATTGACGCACCATTGTCGATTCAAAACCAGAGTAGAAGCAAAGCAGGCAATATTTGAATATATTGAGGTATTTTATAATCGGGAGCGACTTCATTCGGCTAATGATTATTTGTCACCAGTCGATTATGAAATACAGCAGGAAATAGCTTAAATCGATTGATTGAAGAGGGGTAAAAGGCGACATAAATGCCGCCCATTACCGTTGACGGCCATCGGCTCCTCAGCCTGTGCCGTGAAGATATTGTAACAGGATCATTACCGTTGTGAAAATACCTTGGGTGAATGGAACGGCTCTATCGTTCCAGAGGGCAAAGCCCTTTCTCTTCATCTGTTTAAAGTTAACATGAGAAACTAAAATGATAGGAAATACAAAATGACAAAAATCACTTGAAACAGCCAAAAAATATTTAGAAAACTGTCCGGAAAAGTGTTGACACATCAACATTTAAAATGGTTGCCAATTACAAAAGAAATATTAATCAAAGCACCAGAAAACATATTGAAGCTGAATGCAAAAAAAATAGTGAGTGAACGGCCGCCCATTGGGATTGATATTCTGAGCAATTGAAAAATTTCACTACCCGGTATCGGTGACCAATCTGCTATAAGAACGGGATGCTTTTGTTCGCCAACCAACTGCGATGTCAGATACTGTGATGTGTCAACACTTTTCCGGACAGTTTTCTAAATATTTTTTGGCTGTTTCAAGTGATTTTTGTCATTTTGTATTTCCTATCATTTTAGTTTCTCATGTTAACTTTAAACAGATGAAGAGAAAGGGCTTTGCCCTCTGGAACGATAGAGCCGTTCCATTCACCCAAGGTATTTTCACAACGGTAATGATCCTGTTACAATATCTTCACGGCACAGGCTGAGGAGCCGATGGCCGTCAACGGTAATGGGCGGCATTTATGTCGCATCGACAATGGTGCGTCAATTCAGTTTTCAAACTATGAAAGAAGCTCTCTGATACAGCATTGTCCCAGCAATTTCCTTTGCGGCTCATAGACTGAATTATGTTATGATCCGACAATATTTTTCTATGACTATCAGAGGCATATTGGCTACCTCGGTCAGTATGCCAAAGCAATCCATCCATTGGTTTACGCTTCCATATGGCCATCAGTAAAGCATCATTGACTAGCTTGGCTTTCATTCGCTCATCCATCGACCAGCCAACAATTTGCCTAGAGAATAAGTCAATGACAACCGCTAAATATAACCAGCCTTCCTTGGTGGCAATATAGGTAATATCACCCACATAGTAGCGATCAGGTTGAGAGACAGTAAACTCTCTTTCCAGTAAATTTGGAGATATACGCTTATTATGCTTGGAATTAGTCGTCGCTTTAAAGCGTCTCTTCGTTTTACAAAACAAACCGGCTTTTTTCATTAATCGACCAATTCTCCGGCGGCTTATATGAACGCCTTTTTCAGCCAGTTTTCTTTTTAAGACGACGGGTTCCATAAGTCTTGCGACTGTCTTCAAACAGTTTTTTAGCTGCTCAGTAAGCGCTTCATTTTCTTTCTCTCTATCCGTTTTAGGAGAGCTAACCCAATCATAATAGCAACTACGGAAACATCCATAAAACGGCACAGAATCGTTACCGGGTAATCTTTAGCCTGATCAGTTATCCATGCGTACTTCACAAAGTTTCCCTTGCAAAGTACGCTGTGGCCTTTTTAATAAATCACGCTCCTGAATCACTTTTGCCAATTCTTTTTTCAGACGTTTTACTTCATCATAAATGTGTTCATCACTTCTATTGGCTACCGTCTTCACCGGTTTGGAATATTTACTGATCCAGGTATGTAGAGTATTTACATTAACACCTAGCTCCCTGGCAGTCTGAGAAACGGGTTGATCCGTCTCATTAGCTAATTTTTGACAGCTGATTCTTTAAATTCTGATGTATAGCCACATTAACTGATAGAGATCCTTACGTTCAGTGTGCTGTTATTTATTACCTATTAATCTGATTTTATGCATATCAGGGCATGCAGATGGTATTTTTTATGTAATAATTGTGAGGCTTTCATGACGTTCTCCAAATTGATTTGTGGTGAACTAATTTGATCATAGTTCGTCATGAAAGTCGATCAATTTCAAAATATTCAACGCGTTACTAAAAAACTCGCGGGGATAACTCAGGAGTAAATATTGAAGCAACTTATAAATATGAACCCTCATCACTTATTTCTTGTAAAATCATTAGCATCATTATGCATACTTGGGCTTGATATTTCTACTACTGTTTTTGCACTAGAAAATAATGCCATCGCAGAAAATTTTGATGCGACTACGGTCTGGTCTTATGGCTCACAAAATGGTGGTAATGCCATTATATCCAACAATACTGCTGAAAATTATCTTAATAGTCGCGGAAGCTTAAAGGCTAACTATCCCATTGCCTCTGGCGGTGTTTATAACTGGGCTCATAGGCTGGATCTTTAAAGCTATTGATTTATAAGGTATTATTTTAAAAATATAAAAAAGAGTAAAAAACAGCTATATTTAAGCATTTAAGTTGAACTATTAGGCGTTCAAATGATCAGATCAAGTAGACCAATACTTATAGCGAACTGATCAAATGAACAAAATCTATATTAAACAACTTGGAAATAAATGCAAAAAGTTTTTTTCAGAAAAGACATTAAATGATTTGGGAAATCCTTAAAACTGGCATCACGCTGTAGGCAAATAACACCTTACCGATTGGGCATGGCTTTTATAACGGTTCTTTCACAACATGAGATAAAAACAATAGCAGATCTTCATCGAGGATTTAATAATCTGTTTGGGATCAATATTGCTTATAAGCCATTTCATAACCAACTACGAAAGAAGCAATTCCCTGTTTTTATGCGTCATATGTTAGAACATTTACTCAATGAGTTTGCCTATCAATCACTGGCATTTAACAAAGGTAGTCCATTTGAAATATTTAAGAAAATCCTATTACAGGATGGTTCTTCTTTTGCTGTTAATCCCAAATTAAAAGACAAGCTTCCTGGTCGTTTCAGCCACTATAACCCAGCGGCAGTTGAGTTGCATGTTGCATTGGATTTATATTCAGAAACACCTGAGACGATTATATTAACTCCCGACACAAATGCTGAAGCCCAATATTTACCAAAGCCTGAGCAATTAGAAGACACTTTAATTATGGGAGACAGAGGCTATTTTAAAAAGGATTACATGTATCGTGTATTACAACAAAGCAGTGTTTATTGCATCATTAAAGCGACTTCAGCAATAAACCCTAATGTTAAAAAAGTACTGATCGATGATAAACAGCTTAAGAAATTTTCAAATAAAAAGCTCAAAGACATAAAAGAAAAATTATCTAAAACTGATGTAATTGATATGGATATTCAATGGGAAGAAAAAGATAAAATAATTAATTGCCGAATGATTGTTAGTTGGAACCCCAGTGGCCAATTACTTTCAATATTTAACGACAAATTTGCCACGAGATACATTTTCACCAGAACATATTATTGAAGCGTACCGACTTCGCTGGCAAATTGAGTTGATGTTTAAAGAATGGAAATCATTTGCCAATCTGAGGACATTTGTCACTGAAAAAGAAGCCATTGTTGAGGGGCTGATTTGGGCTTCCTTATGTGCGGCCATTTTAAAAGGTTTATTGCCCATGTTGCTCAAAAGGCGACAGGCGTTGCCATTTCAACACACAAAGTGGCTAAATCTGCTTGTTACTTTATGGGTGATATTATGAATTCAATAATACATGACCCCGATAAAATCAGAATGGCTCTTGAAAAAGCGATTCTATTTTTAAAAACAATACTCGGCGTGATAGTATAAAGCGAGATAAAAAATCTGGGCGATCAAAACTGGGGCTAAACCCTCTATATGGAGCGTAAATTTATGATGTTAAAAATTCATAATTCCTTAAGGTCCAGCCTATGTAACTGGGCTAGCCTTAACATTTCCAGTTGGCAAACAAATAGTATTAAAGTTGAGTTCTGGGCAAAAATGCCTAAGGCTCGACATGGCGTAAAATTTCTAAAGATTTTTAGTGGTCGCAACGCTAATAATACTAATTCAGGCTATGCAAACACCACTTTTGGCCTAGATTATACCGGCGGTGATAATGGTGGTATGTATCAGGTTTCTTTTGGTGACGGCACTAATATCTAAAATGATACAGCCAATGTTATTAATTTTGATGGTACATACCCGCAATGGATTGGCCGTTCATTTGGTATTGCCAAGATCTCTACGCCACAAAATCAACGCTGGTCATCAAGCAATTGGGGGGCTGATTGGCATCATTTTAGTTTTAAAATCAAGTTTAATAGCGGAACAACAGCAGAAAATGAGCTACCGGATGGAGAGTACTCCGTTACCATTGATGGTATTGTCTATGTGGAAGCCACAAGACTTTTTAACCGCCACTATTCTAACTCACTCATCGATAGAGTTGAATTACTTGGCTGGTCTCAAAGTGGTTCAGAGCCATTTGAAATTTGGTATGACAATGTCAAAGTTGAACAATATCCCTTAATCAGACCAACGGATACTGAAAAAACTTGCTGTCCCTCAGGCAATGTCATCAAGCTCATTAAAATGTCACAAGCAAAAGATAAAAGCCTTTAGCTGTATATAAAAAAGCCTTTAGCCAATGACTTGCTTAACGGTGACTGAAAAACGCCAATAAAGAAAGGTAAAGACCGCTAGATTTAAAAATCCAATCAAGGCAAATAATTGTGGCAAAGAAAAACCATTATCCAATAACATCATAGTGAATAAGGCTGATACCACCATAAACAAAGAATTGATAATATTATTAGCAGCAATTGTTCTAGAGCGTGACTCAATAGCACTATGCTCTTGTAGAATGACATATAAAGGTACAATATAAAGGCCACCAGAAACACCTAATAAAAGTACAGAGAAAAGCACATGGGCGGTCATCGGATCATTAAACAGAGCTTGCCAAGTAGAAAGCTCATTGACATTTTTCAGCAGATTATCAGTCATTAGCTGATTGCTTATCCAATAGAGATCAATAGCGGTTAGACTAATACCGATAGCACCCACAACAATCCACTTAACACTCTTTTTTAACGTTGCAGATTTACCCGCAACAATTGACCCAACACCCACACCAATGGAAAAAAGTGCCAGCAACAAAGTAATGACTTGTTCTTTAGCATGGAGGACATCCTGAGTAAATACCGGCAAGGGCAAGACAGATAACATGGTTGCGCCAACAAACCAAAACCAAGATATCGCAATTATCGCCCCAAAAATCAAGCGTGAGTCTGTGGATGATACAATAATATTCCATGTTTCTGTGAAAATATTCCAATTGATTATCAGGTTTTCATTGGCTGACTCTGCCAAAGGAATTTTACGACTTGCGAACCAGCCGAGTAGAGCGACACTGACCACGGTAATACTGACATAAACACGACCCAACTCCCCTTCAAGAATTAAGATGCCACCTAATAATGTACCTAATAGGATAGCCAGAAAAGTCCCTAGCTCAATCATTGCATTGCCTTTTAACAAGCCTTCTTCAGTAAGGTGTTGCGGTAGAATACTGTATTTTACCGGCCCAAATAAGCTTGACTGGCAGCCCATAAAGAATAATACGGCTAATAAAAACCAGATATTTTCTAAATAAAAACCTAGGGCTGCAAGGATCATTATATTGATTTCACCCATTTTTACATAACGGATGAGGCGTGCTTTTTCGTATTTATCAGCCAACTGCCCCGCAAGTGCAGAAAATAAGAAAAACGGCAGAATAAATATGCCGCCACTGAGAGGGATTAATAACTCAACTGAAATACTGGTATAGCTCGCTGCATTCATTGTCACCAAAATAATGAGTGCATTTTTATAAACGTTATCATTAAATGCCCCCAAAAACTGTGTCCAGAATAAGGGTGCAAAGTATTTGCTACTCAGTAAAGTATTAAAATTCATAGATTAAATGACAACTTATTTTAAATGAAGATATTATAGTGGGAATAATGATTTGTCGTATACGTCAAAACTTCCCACGTTGACGTATCATTCCACTTTATTTAAAGGCTGAATTTTTTCAGTCAAATTCCATGGCAACAATTGCTCTAAAGCCTCATCATCATAATGCCTGCCCAGCTTAGGTAACTCAGTCAGAATGTGTGTTAAAAAGGCAAAGGGCTCTAGGTTGTTTGCTTTCGCTGTTTGCACGATTGAATATAAAATAGCACTGGCCTCAGCACCACGAGGATTTTGGTTCATGACCCAGTTTTTGCGCCCAATCACAAAGGGTTTGATCCGCCGCTCTGCCATATTATTATCAATCTGGAGGTTGCCCTCTTCAAGATAGACAGTCAGATACTTCCATTGATTGATCACATAACGAATAGCGACACCCAACTTACTGTCTTTTGTTGTTTTAGTCACTTTATCATCACACCACTTTTTAAAGTCATCCAGTAGTGGTTTGCTTTTTCCTGACGGATCAGGTAACGTTGTTCAGCATTGAGCGGTTTGATTTGTTTTTCAATCGCATACAATTTAGCAATTTTACTGATCGCCATTTGTACCATGCCAGGCTTTTTCTGACTGTTCTTGGGTAATGCTTTTAAGGCATCATGGAACTTGCGACGAGCATGTGCCATGCAGCCTAATAAAGTGACTTCACTGTTCTCATTTTCGAATATATGATAACCGGGAAAGCCATCCGTTTGCAGGTAACCTGAAAACCCCGTTAAAAAGGTTTTGGCATGTTGGCCTGCACGAGTAGGCTGATACTCATACAAAACAATGGGACACTTGGAATGATAGCCGCCACTTTGATAGAGCCACATATAAGATTTAGGGCAATTCTCACGTCCATCATGGATCACTCGCATCGTTGTTTCATCGGCCTGGATGATTTTCTGCCTAATGAGATAATACAACAACTGATGTGTCAACACTTTTCCGGACAGTTTTCTAAATATTTTTTGGCTGTTTCAAGTGATTTTTGTCATTTTGTATTTCCTATCATTTTAGTTTCTCATGTTAACTTTAAACAGATGAAGAGAAAGGGCTTTGCCCTCTGGAACGATAGAGCCGTTCCATTCACCCAAGGTATTTTCACAACGGTAATGATCCTGTTACAATATCTTCACGGCACAGGCTGAGGAGCCGATGGCCGTCAACGGTAATGGGCGGCATTTATGTCGCCTTTTACCCCTCTTCAATCAATCGATTTAAGCTATTTCCTGCTGTATTTCATAATCGACTGGTGACAAATAATCATTAGCCGAATGAAGTCGCTCCCGATTATAAAATACCTCAATATATTCAAATATTGCCTGCTTTGCTTCTACTCTGGTTTTGAATCGACAATGGTGCGTCAATTCAGTTTTCAAACTATGAAAGAAGCTCTCTGATACAGCATTGTCCCAGCAATTTCCTTTGCGGCTCATAGACTGAATTATGTTATGATCCGACAATATTTTTCTATGACTATCAGAGGCATATTGGCTACCTCGGTCAGTATGCCAAAGCAATCCATCCATTGGTTTACGCTTCCATATGGCCATCAGTAAAGCATCATTGACTAGCTTGGCTTTCATTCGCTCATCCATCGACCAGCCAACAATTTGCCTAGAGAATAAGTCAATGACAACCGCTAAATATAACCAGCCTTCCTTGGTGGCAATATAGGTAATATCACCCACATAGTAGCGATCAGGTTGAGAGACAGTAAACTCTCTTTCCAGTAAATTTGGAGATATACGCTTATTATGCTTGAATTAGTCGTCGCTTTAAAGCGTCTCTTCGTTTTACAAAACAAACCGGCTTTTTCATTAATCGACCAATTCTCCGGCGGCTTATATGAACGCCTTTTTCAGCCAGTTTTCTTTTAAGACGACGGGTTCCATAAGTCTTGCGACTGTCTTCAAACAGTTTTTTAGCTGCTCAGTAAGCGCTTCATTTTCTTTCTCTCTATCCGTTTTAGGAGAGCTAACCCAATCATAATAGCAACTACGGAAACATCCATAAAACGGCACAGAATCGTTACCGGGTAATCTTTAGCCTGATCAGTTATCCATGCGTACTTCACAAAGTTTCCTTGCAAAGTACGCTGTGGCCTTTTTAATAAATCACGCTCCTGAATCACTTTTGCCAATTCTTTTTTCAGACGTTTTACTTCATCATAAATGTGTTCATCACTTCTATTGGCTACCGTCTTCACCGGTTTGGAATATTTACTGATCCAGGTATGTAGAGTATTTACATTAACACCTAGCTCCCTGGCAGTCTGAGAAACGGATTGATCCGTCTCATTAGCTAATTTGACAGCTGATTCTTTAAATTCTGATGTATAGCTTTTATTCGGTTTTTTGTTTGATCATTCATTTTAGGTCACACTTTTTATCTTTTAGTTATTTTAAGTTGTGTGTCCGGTTAAGTATAGCCACATTAAACCGATTATAAAAGGGTTTGAGTAATTCAGCTGATTTAAGCACCCAGTTGGACATACTGGCTCTGGAAAGTGTTATCTTATAGCGTTTAAATATCGCTTCCTGTCGATAGAGAGGCAAGCTGTCTAGGAATTTAGAAACAATGATATAGGCCAGCAGGCTGGGTGATGCAAAACTTCTAGGAATGGGCTGTGCAGGCTTAGGAGCAGTTTTAACGCCTTCCTCACAAGCACGACAGGCATATTTAACCTGAACATGTTCTACAACATATACCTGAGCAGGAACAATTTCCAGTTGCTCTGAGGTCTCTTCACCAATTTCATGCAAGTGATGACCGCAGTCACAGACTTGTTCTGCTTCAGATAACTCATGACGAACAACTTTACGAGGTAGGTCTTTAGGTAAAGGCTTACGACCGGGCTTTTACGCTCATAAGTAATGGTTTCACGGACTTCCGGTGCTTCTTCGGCGAACGTTTCTGCCTCATTAAAGAAGTCGGGGTGAACTTCTTTTCACTGGAAGTACCAAACCGTTTATGTTGCAACAGACGAAATTGTTCCTCATACCAGTCCACTTTTGACTGGAGTTCAAGCACCCTGTTTTTGAGCGTTGGTATCTCTTCTGGTAGTATTTTGTCTGTTGAACTCATGCGTTATATTATACTAAAATGAGCGTTAAATGCTTGTATTTATTCTGTTTAATGCGCATCTAAAGGGACTTTTTTAGTTGTTTTCCAGACCATGAATTTCAGGGTGAGCATGGTGTTGTGTGCAAGATAAACCATCCAGTAACCACTGTAATTCTCTCAGTGTTAACGAAAGAGTGGGTTGTTCTTTTTCCATCGGCCACTGGAATTTCCCTTTTCAAGTGTACGATAGTAAAGCCAGAAACCATTACGCTCCCAGTACAGTATTTTAAGTTTATCTCGCTGACGATTACAAAAAACAAAGACACTGCCATCAAAGGGATTGTGTTCCAATTGCTCTGAGACAATCAGTGATAGCCCATTGGTTGCTTTTCTCATATCGGTAACACCAGAAACCAGATAAACCTGATTGACTGTGATGCCCGTTATCATGAAACAGTCCTGAGCAAATCCAGAATGGACTTGAGCTGATTCAGGTTCGTATCAGAATTGATTTCCAAACTGAAACCATTGGTATGGCTTACTTTAATTGCATTGCTTGTGGGGGAATTGGCCAGTAAATTAATGGGAATGAGTTGATTGTTGGTGTTGACCTGTTTTGATGAGCTAACATAACCCAACTTCTTTCGATAATAGCTAAAAATATGAGAGGGTATCTTATGTTGTTGACAATAAACTGCCTGGCTTAAGTTACTGGCTTGGCAGGCCTCTATGTGTTGCTAATGTGGCTACACTTAACCGGACACACAACTTAAAATAACTAAAAGATAAAAAGTGTGACCTAAAATGAATGATCAAACAAAAAAACCGAATAAAAGCTATACATCAGAATTTAAAGAATCAGCTGTCAAATTAGCTAATGAGACGGATCAACCTGTTTCTCAGACTGCCAGGGAGCTAGGTGTTAATGTAAATACTCTACATACCTGGATCAGTAAATATTCCAAACCGGTGAAGACGGTAGCCAATAGAAGTGATGAACACATTTATGATGAAGTAAAACGTCTGAAAAAAGAATTGGCAAAAGTGATTCAGGAGCGTGATTTATTAAAAGGCCACAGCGTACTTTGCAAGGGAAACTTTGTGAAGTACGCATGGATAACTGATCAGGCTAAAGATTACCCGGTAACGATTCTGTGCCGTTTTATGGATGTTTCCCGTAGTTGCTATTATGATTGGGTTAGCTCTCCTAAAACGGATAGAGAGAAAGAAAATGAAGCGCTTACTGAGCAGCTAAAAAACTGTTTGAAGACAGTCGCAGACTTATGGAACCCGTCGTCTTAAAAGAAAACTGGCTGAAAAAGGCGTTCATATAAGCCGCCGGAGAATTGGTCGATTAATGAAAAAGCCGGTTTGTTTTGTAAACGAAGAGACGCTTTAAAGCGACGACTAATTCCAAGCATAATAAGCGTATATCTCCAAATTTACTGGAAAGAGAGTTTACTGTCTCTCAACCTGATCGCTACTATGTGGGTGATATTACCTATATTGCCACCAAGGAAGGCTGGTTATATTTAGCGGTTGTCATTGACTTATTCTCTAGGCAAATTGTTGGCTGGTCGATGGATGAGCGAATGAAAGCCAAGCTAGTCAATGATGCTTTACTGATGGCCATATGGAAGCGTAAACCAATGGATGGATTGCTTTGGCATACTGACCGAGGTAGCCAATATGCCTCTGATAGTCATAGAAAAATATTGTCGGATCATAACATAATTCAGTCTATGAGCCGCAAAGGAAATTGCTGGGACAATGCTGTATCAGAGAGCTTCTTTCATAGTTTGAAACTGAATTGACGCACCATTGTCGATTCAAAACCAGAGTAGAAGCAAAGCAGGCAATATTTGAATATATTGAGGTATTTTATAATCGGGAGCGACTTCATTCGGCTAATGATTATTTGTCACCAGTCGATTATGAAATACAGCAGGAAATAGCTTAAATCGATTGATTGAAGAGGGTAAAAGGCGACATAAATGCCGCCCATTACCGTTGACGGCCATCGGCTCCTCAGCCTGTGCCGTGAAGATATTGTAACAGGATCATTACCGTTGTGAAAATACCTTGGGTGAATGGAACGGCTCTATCGTTCCAGAGGGCAAAGCCCTTCTCTTCATCTGTTTAAAGTTAACATGAGAAACTAAAATGATAGGAAATACAAAATGACAAAAATCACTTGAAACAGCCAAAAATATTTAGAAAACTGTCCGAAAAGTGTTGAACATCATGCTTCATCGAAGCATCTTTTGAATGGTTGCTCATTTGTATCTCCAAATTACGAATTGAAGATCATAGTTTGAGCTAACTGAAGCTTATTGTGAACGTGGGTTTTAATTGACGTTTACGATTTGTCTAAACTAGCACATTAATATTGTACCATCAATCAAGTTTATGAATTTATCTAATGGCACAAAACATCCTATTAAGGATTAAGTTATAAATCCTTAAACCTTAAAAACTGCTTAAATGAGAAAATTTATAAGTAGTTCACCCTATATATCTTTGAATAATGGATTTGCTATAGTATAAATTGACTTGGATCAATTGAATATCACACTCTAATTTTAAACTCTAAACAGAAATAATTAATGAGAATGGACCAGTGATATTTCTCTAACGGATGAGATATTGTAAAATGGACGAAATGATTTTTGCCTTGGGCACTGCTGTTCCTGAGCATAAAATAGCACAAAAACAATTAACAGATAGAACAATTTCACCACTCAAGCTGCCTAGAAAGCTCGACTATTGGTTAAAAAAGTGTCTGAACTATCGGATATTCAGAATCGGTTTTCTGTGCTTGAAGACTATAAATCTCCACTTGCTCAAGGTGCTTTCTATGGTAAAGACTTTCCTGTGAAAGAGCCAACCATGAGTGATCGTATGGTAATTTATAAACAAGAAGCACCACGCCTTGCCCTGCAAGCAGCTAAAGAAGCCATTGCTCAATGGGGTGAGGATGCGAATAAAATCACTCATATTATTTCCATCTCCTGTACGGGGTTCATCGCTCCTGGCATCGAAGTTTCATTGATTAAAGACCTACAGCTTAACAATGATGTACGCCGTTTTGGCTTAAATTTTATGGGCTGTATGGCTGCCTTTAATGGTTTATCTGCAGCACAAGCCTTAGCTGCTGAAGATCCAAAAATCGAGTCTTAGTTGTTTGCACCGAGCTATGCACGCTCCATTATCAGCGTAGTGAAAAAGAGAAACCTTATTAGGTCACGTCTTATTTGGTGATGGTGCTGCCTGTGCTATTGTGGGCAACACACCAACAGAAAATGAAAACCCACTTTGGCGATTTGAAAACAAAGCCTCATGGCTATTGGATGATAGTCAAAATGAGATGACCTGGATATCTGGTGATAACGCTTATATTATGAAGCTCACATCAAAAGTTCCCAAGTTAATTAAAAAACAAATCCATGCTTTATTCTCTAAGCTGGTCAGCAAAGAACAATATAAAGATGCATTGTGGGCTATTCACCCTGGTGGCAAGGCGATTATTGATGGTATACAGGAATCATTAAAACTCAGTCATAAAGATACTCAAGAGTCACGTGATGTACTTAATGATTATGGCAATATGTCCAGCCCGACCATTCTATTTGTACTCAAACAATTGGCCCAAAAACGCCATGAAAAGAAATGGACATTTGCTTTAGGTTTGGCCGGACTGAGCATTGAATAATGTGGCTATACTTAACCGGACACACAACTTAAAATAACTAAAAGATAAAAGTGTGACCTAAAATGAATGATCAAACAAAAAACCGAATAAAAGCTATACATCAGAATTTAAAGAATCAGCTGTCAAATTAGCTAATGAGACGGATCAACCTGTTTCTCAGACTGCCAGGAGCTAGGTGTTAATGTAAATACTCTACATACCTGATCAGTAAATATTCAAACCGGTGAAGACGGTAGCCAATAGAAGTGATGAACACATTTATGATGAAGTAAAACGTCTGAAAAAGAATTGGCAAAAGTGATTCAGGAGCGTGATTTATTAAAAGGCCACAGCGTACTTTGCAAGGAAACTTTGTGAAGTACGCATGGATAACTGATCAGGCTAAAGATTACCCGGTAACGATTCTGTGCCGTTTTATGGATGTTTCCCGTAGTTGCTATTATGATTGGGTTAGCTCTCCTAAAACGGATAGAGAAAGAAATGAAGCGCTTACTGAGCAGCTAAAAACTGTTTGAAGACAGTCGCAAGACTTATGGAACCGTCGTCTTAAAAGAAACTGGCTGAAAAGGCGTTCATATAAGCCGCCGGAGAATTGGTCGATTAATGAAAAAGCCGGTTTGTTTTGTAAAACGAAGAGACGCTTTAAAGCGACGACTAATTCAAGCATAATAAGCGTATATCTCCAAATTTACTGGAAAGAGAGTTTACTGTCTCTCAACCTGATCGCTACTATGTGGGTGATATTACCTATATTGCCACCAAGGAAGGCTGGTTATATTTAGCGGTTGTCATTGACTTATTCTCTAGGCAAATTGTTGGCTGGTCGATGGATGAGCGAATGAAAGCCAAGCTAGTCAATGATGCTTTACTGATGGCCATATGGAAGCGTAAACCAATGGATGGATTGCTTTGGCATACTGACCGAGGTAGCCAATATGCCTCTGATAGTCATAGAAAAATATTGTCGGATCATAACATAATTCAGTCTATGAGCCGCAAAGGAAATTGCTGGGACAATGCTGTATCAGAGAGCTTCTTTCATAGTTTGAAAACTGAATTGACGCACCATTGTCGATTCAAAACCAGAGTAGAAGCAAAGCAGGCAATATTTGAATATATTGAGGTATTTTATAATCGGGAGCGACTTCATTCGGCTAATGATTATTTGTCACCAGTCGATTATGAAATACAGCAGGAAATAGCTTAAATCGATTGATTGAAGAGGGGTAAAAGGCGACATAAATGCCGCCCATTACCGTTGACGGCCATCGGCTCTCAGCCTGTGCCGTGAAGATATTGTAACAGGATCATTACCGTTGTGAAAATACCTTGGGTGAATGGAACGGCTCTATCGTTCCAGAGGGCAAAGCCCTTTTCTTCATCTGTTTAAAGTTAACATGAGAAACTAAAATGATAGGAAATACAAAATGACAAAAATCACTTGAAACAGCCAAAAAATATTTAGAAAACTGTCCGGAAAAGTGTTGCACATCAGAAAGCTTAATCTTAGAAAATAGCAATCCAATAAAGCGGCTTAAATGTTTCCATTCATCGCACAATATTTACCAAGCTTTAAAAATAGAAGCTATCAAAAGAACTGATCGACTTAGGCGAAGCCTATTATAGTGAAGAAGAATATTTTGATTGTTTGGAAAAGCTAGGAGCCGTCGGGCGCTTACTACAGTGGACCCCATTGTCAAGACAGCTTTCTCAAATATTAAGATATAATTCTGTTGGTTATTTATAGTATTAGTCTTATCCACATATCCACAGGTCTGCCAGTAGTCCAGAGACGCTTGCGATATATCTCAGGGCTACTGGCTTGGCCTGTGGATATGTGGACAAGGCGGTTGCCAGTAAAGTTGATTATCCTCTCATCATGCTGCCCGTTTTAAGTCTGGAACAACTTCTTTCATCACGCCATAGATCTCTGCAGGCGTTTTTCCACCGTGTGTACTGTGTGGTCGTTCATGGTTGTAAAACTCAAAATATTCCTTTAATGAGCTCTTTAGCTCATCAATACTTTGGTAATCCTTGAGGTAAATTTCCTCATATTTTACACTTCGCCAGAGTCGTTCAATCATAATGTTATCCATTGCTCTGCCTTTGCCGTCCATGCTGATTTTTATATCATTGGCCTTTAGAACACCTGTAAATGCTCTGCTAGTATATTGAGCACCTTGATCCGTATTGAAGATTTCTGGCTTTCCATATCGTCGCAGTGCTGTTTCCAGACTACTGATACAAAAGCTTTCTTCCATGCTGGTTGACACTTCCCAGGACAGCACAAAACGGCTACTCCAGTCCATAACAGCACTTAGGTAGACAAATCCATGTGGCATCCGTAAATACGTGATATCTGTGCACCAAACCTGGTTATTCCTATTAATATCAATTCCTTTGAGCAAATATGGATAGAGGTTATTTACTTTGCAAGGCTTGCTGGTATTGGGTTTTGGTGCCACTGAAACCAATCCCATGATCCGCATAAGCCGTTGAACTTTTTACGATTAATTTTATAACATTTCAATCTTAATGCATTACGAATTTGACGACTGCCATAGAATGGATGTTTTATGTACAACTCATCAATCAAATTCATTAATGTTAAATCTTTATTTTGCAGAGGCTTTTTAGGTTGATAGTAATAGCTTGAACGGTTCAGGCCGATAAGCTCACATTGTTTTTGATGCTCAACTGAGGGTGCTCTTTTCTATGCAACACCGCTTTTCTGCTCTACTCAGTTGAACATCTTCAACTTTTTGACAGCCAGTCAGCCTCTACTTTTAGTTGACCTATTTGGCTGTACAGGTGTTCTTTTTCCTTTTCATGTTCAGCATCTTTATTCTCTAATTTTTTGAAAAGTATCGGCTGCACCATCAAGCATCTGCTTTTCCAGCTATTGACCTGGGTGGTGTGCACTTCAAATTCTGACGCAATTTCTGCGACTGTTTTTTGACCTTTCAAAGCCTCAATGGCTACTTTTGCTTTAAATTTGTTGTTGAATGTTTTTCTTTTTGTGCTCATTTTTTGTTCCCCGTTAGGTTAGCTCTTATATCTTAACCTATTGTCCAGTTTTCGGGGTCCACTATATACTCGGTGGCGACAGAGCCACTTTGAAAAGTTTTTCCCATATTGAGCCAAAACTATTCTCGACGTTGGCTGTGGCGGTGGCTTTACTGCGCAATTGTTATCCAAAAAGTTTCACCAATGCTCAATTCTAGGCATAGATATGAGCAAAAAGCCATTGATTTTTGCCATCAACGACACAATAAAAAGTCCTAAACTTAACTTCAAACATCATATAAACAAAGGCATTGAAGCACCAGACAATAGTGTTGATATAGTCACATCGACTCTTGTCTGTCATCACATGAATGATGATGAGCTGGTTGAGTTTCTAGATCAGGCTCAACGTGTCGCCAAGCATGAAGTTATTATCAATGATGTGTCAACACTTTTCCGGACAGTTTTCTAAATATTTTTTGGCTGTTTCAAGTGATTTTTGTCATTTTGTATTTCCTATCATTTTAGTTTCTCATGTTAACTTTAAACAGATGAAGAGAAAGGGCTTTGCCCTCTGGAACGATAGAGCCGTTCCATTCACCCAAGGTATTTTCACAACGGTAATGATCCTGTTACAATATCTTCACGGCACAGGCTGAGGAGCCGATGGCCGTCAACGGTAATGGGCGGCATTTATGTCGCCTTTTACCCCTCTTCAATCAATCGATTTAAGCTATTTCCTGCTGTATTTCATAATCGACTGGTGACAAATAATCATTAGCCGAATGAAGTCGCTCCCGATTATAAAATACCTCAATATATTCAAATATTGCCTGCTTTGCTTCTACTCTGGTTTTGAATCGACAATGGTGCGTCAATTCAGTTTTCAAACTATGAAAGAAGCTCTCTGATACAGCATTGTCCCAGCAATTTCCTTTGCGGCTCATAGACTGAATTATGTTATGATCCGACAATATTTTTCTATGACTATCAGAGGCATATTGGCTACCTCGGTCAGTATGCCAAAGCAATCCATCCATTGGTTTACGCTTCCATATGGCCATCAGTAAAGCATCATTGTAAAGCATCATTGACTAGCTTGGCTTTCATTCGCTCATCCATCGACCAGCCAACAATTTGCCTAGAGAATAAGTCAATGACAACCGCTAAATATAACCAGCCTTCCTTGGTGGCAATATAGGTAATATCACCCACATAGTAGCGATCAGGTTGAGAGACAGTAAACTCTCTTTCCAGTAAATTTGGAGATATACGCTTATTATGCTTGGAATTAGTCGTCGCTTTAAAGCGTCTCTTCGTTTTACAAAACAAACCGGCTTTTTTCATTAATCGACCAATTCTCCGGCGGCTTATATGAACGCCTTTTCAGCCAGTTTTCTTTAAGACGACGGGTTCCATAAGTCTTGCGACTGTCTTCAAACAGTTTTTTAGCTGCTCAGTAAGCGCTTCATTTTCTTTCTCTATCCGTTTTAGGAGAGCTAACCCAATCATAATAGCAACTACGGAAACATCCATAAACGGCACAGAATCGTTACCGGGTAATCTTTAGCCTGATCAGTTATCCATGCGTACTTCACAAAGTTTCCCTTGCAAAGTACGCTGTGGCCTTTTTAATAAATCACGCTCCTGAATCACTTTTGCCAATTCTTTTTTCAGACGTTTTACTTCATCATAAATGTGTTCATCACTTCTATTGGCTACCGTCTTCACCGGTTTGGAATATTTACTGATCCAGGTATGTAGAGTATTTACATTAACACCTAGCTCCCTGGCAGTCTGAGAAACGGGTTGATCCGTCTCATTAGCTAATTTGACAGCTGATTCTTTAAATTCTGATGTATAGCTTTTATTCGGTTTTTTTGTTTGACCATTCATTTTAGGTCACACTTTTTATCTTTTAGTTATTTTAAGTTGTGTGTCCGGTTAAGTATAGCCACATTACAATGACTTACATCGTCACCCTATCGCCTACTATTTTTATTATTTTATGGCCCCAGTTTTATTTCGTAACCGTCTCATATCACAAGATGGTTTGCTGTCAATAAAACGTGCTTTTGTTCGCTCTGATTGGCAACACTATTTACAAAGAGCTGGAGTGAACCCAACGCATTATTCAATCAAGTGGTATTTTCCCTTTCGCTATATAGTGAGGATACAATGCAGTCAAAAACCATGCAGTCAGAAAAAATTGTAATCATTGGTGGTGGTGTTGGAGGCCTTGCGGCTGCTAACACACTAATTGATGGTGGTCATTCACCCGTTATTATCGAAGCCGGACATTATCCGGCCTATAAGGTTTGTGGTGAATTCGTGTCACCAGAAGCCTTGCCCGTATTAGCTAATTGGGGGATAAAGCCCACTCGAAGTATTAGTAGCATTGAGTTTATCAACAAAAAAGACAGTCGTTTTAGTTTAAAGATTGAGAAGAATGGTGGCGCTTTATCGCGAACTGACTTAGAAGATGCCTTAAGAAAAAGAGTATTAGATCATAATATCACATTATATGAAGGTGTTCGGGTTATTGATATCAAAAAAATTAATACCCATTATCAACTCACCCTCAGTAATGATAAAACCATTATTGCAGAGAAAATTCTAGTCAGTGCTGGACGCTTTTTTACTAAAACAGGTAAAAAACCCGAGAGTAAATACGTGGGTTATAAAGCACATTTTACTGGCAAACAAATTGATACTCTAAAAATGCACATGCATCCCGGTGGCTATTTTGGCTTTCTACCCTTAGAAGATGGCAAAATCAATGCAACTTTATTACAAGTTAAGGGACAGGATCATCTATTTGAAGAAATGAAAAAACACATGAAAGATTTATCAATTTGGGAGCCGGGCTGGATAAAAGTTGAAGCACCTGATTTTGGTTTTAAAAAAATACCCGTTGAAAAAAACATCTATTATCTTGGTGATGCTTGTGCTGCCATTCCACCAATTACAGGGCTTGGAGTCACCTTAGCTTTGCTGTCTGGAGTGGTTGCCGGAAAAACTTGTCTAGAGCTGAATTCTGAAGACTATAAAAAATTATGGCTAAAGAATTTTAAACGTCCGATTAAAGCCGGCTTATTTATTCATAAATTATCATTATACTCTGTGACTTTACCTTTATTTTTTGTTTTAAATCGCTTAAATAATAGTCTGACACAGTTCTTTTTTCGCCGTACCCGTGTATCTCAGCTCTATTTATCATAAAGTACCCAGTTCTATTAAACCAAAACAGATTAATTTAACATGAGTTCTGGATACAAGTTAACTTAATAGTGGTGCGCTTCGTTCCTCAGCAGCACCCTACGGTTGTCTGCAAGTGAAGTATTGGAGCAGTAGGATGCTGCTGAGGAACGAAGCACATCACAATAATACAAACTGAACAATACCGTTATTTATTATCAAGAACTCAGGTTAATTTACCAAGGCCAAAGTATCTTTTTGCACAGGCTTCATTGATTGCTTATTTTTTTCAGCTCGTTTGATGGCTGCTAGGCGATTTTTTTGTTTAATATCAGCTTGTGTTAACTTCAGCTCTTCAATATTTGTTACTAAATCAGGATATTGAGTTTTATTCTTTTGAGCAGCAGTATACTCACCGGGAAAGCGTATTTTTGTACGCTGTATTTCAGTGGGCACTTCAGCTTTAGTGTCAAACCATGCGGTATCCAGAGTATTAATGAGACTGAAAGTGGGATTTTTCATATTAAAGAATGTAATACCGGAAAGCATTAGAAAAAAGACGGTGCTGGCGGCAAGACCTGTCATTATTGGCGTTTTATTATTCAATAGAAATTGATTTAATACCCCTCTAATAGAGGACTCATCATGGTTGGTCTTTTGCTCCAAAATCACGGGGAAATTATCACGTATGGCAGTGATTTTTATATTGCTAACAGTTTCAAAAGCCTTATCTATTGCCTTATTATCAATACTATCATGTGCTAGGTGCTGATCGCTAACGAATGCTTCTGTTTGAATGTTTTGGCTTTTAAAAGCATCTTGTACCCGATTGATTTCCTGACGAAATTGCTGAATTGAATTAATTGAGTCATCCATCTGACTAGAAAACAATTTATTAATGGTTGTTTGCCAGCATTTTGCTCTTTTACCACTCAGGCCATAAACAGGAATTTCTAGATAAGGCGTTGTTTCTCTATTAAGTAATTTAAAAAAAACTAAGCCTAGGCAACTCAAGTCCGATTGTGTATCAACCAATTGATTGAGTAGTAGCTCATCTTCACTAAAATGAATATCAGGACAGTTTTTTAATATTTGCGGAACAATTTCATATTCAGATAGGATGGTTTGATTATCTTTACTCAGAAAAATATTGCGCGGTTGGATATTGCCATGTTCTAGTTTTATTTTATTTATATACTCAAGTGCATCAATTAACTGCTTAATGATCTGAGTAATTTGTTTCACTGGAAAGCCAAAAATCAATCTTGGGGCAATTGAACCATTAGGATAATAGTCCATAACGATATAACAATGCCGACCTGAAATTCCTGCATCATACACATGCATGCAATGCGTATGTTTAATTGATGTGAGTATTTTTATTTGCTTTTTAAATGCCTGACGAAATAAAAACTGATTGGAAAGTGATGAATGAATGACTTTTATCGCCCTGATATCGCCCTGCACATTATGTGCTAGATAGAGCGACGCATATCTTCCTTTAGCAATACGATATTTTATAGTGTAACCAGGTATGTCCATTTTACCCTTCCCTTTATCATGCCAATAGATGTAAAAATTAGTGATTGAAATTAGAGTTGTTGTTATTGTTTGTTTATTTGTTTATAAATAGATAGATAGATAGTTAAAAAAAGTCATGGGTGTTTTTAAAGCGGATTGGTTTAGAGCCAGCTTGATTCAGTTAAACATCCATTTCTAACTATCATTTTTACTAAGGGTAAATTATAAACATCTAAACGCGATTTTAATAGAGGAATTCTATTGTTTTATCAAGGGATTACCCTTAGAAGACCTCATGTTTTTATAAAACTCAGGCATGCCTTTTAAACCTGAAGATTTATAATCCTCCAATAGTGATGAAAGTATTTCTGCATTATCTTCATTAAAACAGTGGCTATAGCCATAATAAAGATAATCGTAGAGTTTCCTCATGGAAATTTGATGTGTTTTACCAGAGCTTTCATAGAGCCAATCAGTAAAAGCCAAAAAACGTTCAAAAGCTTGATCAGCTAATAAAACCTTGATTGATGAGGCAAAATTACCCGAATTAGCAATTAACTCCCAATAACGTGCAAATCGGCTAATCCTCTGAATCAGTAAAAAGTCTATTTTATTAGTTGCCAGAATACTATATGGGGCATTAGTATCAAATACCATTTGATACTGTTCCGTATGACGAATAATCGGTGTGCCTCGCAGTCGTTTTAAGATGCCCAATTGAATATCATGGGGTTGTAATTGATAAAGTTGATTAAAACCACGAGCAAAGCTGGTCAAATCTTCATCAGGTAAGGCAAAAATTAAATCAGCATGAATATGGGCATTTGAATGCTCTCTTAACCAGGCTAAATTTGCTACAGTTTTACTATTGTCCTGCTTACGACTGATCAATTGCTGCACTTCGGGATTAAAACTCTGCACCCCCATTTCAAACTGCAAACTCCCCTGTGGGAAACGTTTAATTATTTCTTTAAGCGCATCAGGCAAGCGATCAGGAATAATTTCAAAATGTAAAAAAAGTGTATCATCCATACGCTCCAGAAAAAATTCAAGAATTTTTAGACTAGTTTGTATTTTTAAATTAAAGGTGCGATCCACAAACTTAAAGTTGCGTGCACCTCGGTCATAAAGCTTTGACATTTCATTAAGAAACACATCAATATCAAAAGGAATAGAGGTCTTGTCTAAAGCGGACAAACAGAATTCACATTTAAACGGACAGCCACGTGACGCCTCGACATAGAGCACTCTATTTTTTATATCTTCATCGCTATAGTATTGATAAGGTAATTTTATTTGATCGAGCTCAGGCTCTTTTTCCTGAAAAACTTTAGAATGTATGCTCAAGGTTTTCGACGGGCTGTCATCTCGATTTAATAATTGTCTACATAAGCGAGCAAACCGCGTGTCTGCAGCACCGGTAATTAGATAATCTGCGCTTTGAAATATTGCCTGTTGTTCATATTCATAACTCACTTCCGGCCCACCAATGATAATAATGATTTCCGGACGAATATTTTTTATCAGCGCAATGACTTTACTCGTATGCTCCGTATTCCAAATATAGACACCAAAACCAATGATACATGGTGCTTTTTGCAAGAGCTTTTCAACAATGTCTGCTGGTCTCAAATTACTGGTAAATTCAAGGATATCGGTTTGTGCTTGTAGCTCGTTAAGATTAGCGTAGAGATAACGTAAGCCAACGGCGGCATGGATATAACTGGCGTTAATCGTACAAAGAAGAATATCAGATTGTTTAGCAATCATGTTTAATCACCAAACCCGTTGAAAGGAGTTTAACTTTAAAAATTGGATAGGTCTGCATAGCTATCAGTATAACCAATACAATAAAAATTAGTATCGGCAATACTGACGATAAGCCACTAAAACGTCACGAATAAAGACACTTTAGGGATAAAACAAACATATTTCTTATTGAGCAGGTTGTTGGTAAGGGTTGCCATATTGGTAAGGGTTTTGATAACCATTCTGATAAGCACCTTGATTACCATAGGGATTACCATATTGTGGCTGCCCGTATTGTGGTTGATACTGAGGTTGGCCATATTGGGGCTGAGCATAAGGTTGTTGATAATAGTTTTGTTGCTGAGGTGCTCCATATTGATATCCATAAGGTGTAGCTGCAGACTGTGCTTGAACTTGAGCGCTTACATCTTCAACCGCCTGCTCCGTCGTTTCATTAGCAGTTGTTGCCGCTGTATCAACAGCTTCTACCACGGGTGTCACAACAGTATCTACAGTCTGCATGGCAGAATCAGCCATTTTACCTGCCATATCAGCCATATTAGGCATCATACTTTGAGTGCTTTCAGGTATGTTGACTGGTTTGGATGTAGTTTCTGTTTTTAAGGCATCTGTTGCCGTATCTGTTACAGCATTAGCTTGTTGTTTTTCAGGCTTAGCCTCGGCAGCAACACCTGCTTCAACAGGAACAATCGCCGTTGTTACTACGGTTTTTTGTTCAATTTTTTCAACCACAACCGCTTCTGGCGTTGATTCAGTGGCTTCAATAGTAGCGATCGGGATGACTTCTACTGATTTAACTTTTTCAATTTGCACAATAATTGGCTCTAACACCATACCTTCATCTGTTCCCGCAACAGAGGCCATGTCACCATAACGTTGGGCACTATCATAAGAAATATAAAACCCCATACCAACAACCAATGCCAGTAGAATGACATAAAAACTCATATCTGAGGATGACGCTTGTGCCGAAGCTGTCTTTTTACCCTCTGAAGCCTTTTTACTCTCAGAAGCTTTGGAACCTTCGTTATTTATAGCACCCATTTTTTCCAGAGTGTCATTTAACTTATCACTTGTTTCTTTGTCCATGTCTCTCTCCATGTATTATTGTACAAAATAACCATTTAATATTTACTAATTATCTAATACTATATCAATTAGCAGACAAATTAAAGCGTCATTTTCATGCATCATCTACATGAATCTGACAACTTAATTTTAAACTTTGTCCTGGCGATAATGACGATTGATTATGCAAAACATTGGCTGGCTCAATACACACCATATTCAACCAAGCAGTCTCACCCATATCATTCATTTGAGCAGTTTTCTCCTGCCATGGATTCCAGATAATAGTTGATAATGAATCTGTTTTACTGACTTCAATCCCACGCTCAAATCCAGGATCAGATAATAAAACCGCTTGCTGGCTATCAAGATAAACCCGATCAGTTTCAGCCGTAAACTTTAACACTGAAGACTGTTTCGAGGATTTCCCTGCATTCAGCTTATCAATATAAATAGATTGCTCTAAGCCACTTATTTCGACATTGTGAATATCACTGACGGTAAAATAACTATGTAGAGCCTGACTTATCGGTATTATTGATTGACCTCGGTTTATAGTTTTTAATTCCAACTTTAATTCCTGATTGATTATAATTGTTAATTCCAGATCACAATTATAATACCTGGCCAATAAATGATAAGGTGGTTTTATCTTGTCTCGTGGTAAAGACAATATTATTTTTGTGCCGCCATCTGGCATCACTTGTGTCGCTTGGATCTGCCAATGACTAATTCTCGCATAACCATGAGCGGGCAAACTGTTTGTATCAATATTTGAATCGAATACAGGCTCTTGCTCTAACTCTTGCTCTAAGAAAGCATGCTGTTCAAATGCACCAAACCAGGGCCAACAAATGGGTATTCCCCCGCGAATGGCCTTATTTTTACTAAAAATGGCCTTTTTACTCAGCCAAATAATTGGCTCTTTCTGTGTATGGGGTTTAAAAGTCAGTAATTGCCCGCCATATAGGCTTATAGTGGCAGTAGCATGAGCATTATTGACTTTAATCAAAGGAAAACCTTGATTTACTTCAATAATCTCTAATGTACCGTCAAGACAAAATGCTTGCCATAGATTGTTAATCATATTCTCATTCTATTTAATAAAAATTACATTGATGTTAAACATTAAAAAGTAAGAAAAATATTGCTATAGTAATATCCGCAATATATGGGTATAGGTACTATGAATATAAAGGACTTAAGTTATGAAGGATACGTTATTGAAGCAATTATTTAAACCGTCACCTAAACAAAGGCTCATTTCCTTTTTCCTATTAATAGGTTTCATGTTACCTGGCCTAGTATTAGCAGATATTGCGGTCTTGATTCATGGTTATCATAGTTCAGGTAATGCCTGGCGCTACAATGGTATCACACGGATTTTAGCTGATAATGGCTGGCATGATGCAGGTTCTTACTCGGTCTATGGCAACAAACTCTCCTTAGATAATACCGGGAAGCATCTCGTGACGGTTGAACTGCCATCAGAAGCACCGATTGAAATTCAGGCCAACTTACTGAGCCAATACTTAGGCGATATAAGCAAGCGCTTTGCACAACAAAATTTGCACCTTATCGGCCATTCCGCAGGCGCACTTGTAGCACGTTTGTCACTGGTCAATGATTATGCGTTAGTTTCGGCTAAAAATTCCACCGTGAAAGCGGCTTTTTACCCTAAGGTAGAACAACTCATAAGTATTGCCACCCCACACTTGGGCTCGCCCATCGCAGACATGGCAGAAAAAGCCTCCGATACACCCATTGGTTTTTTTGCTCCACTCTTTGGTGCCGATGAAATTAATCGCTCATCACGACTTTATAAACAATTAGGGCAGGAAGATAAAAATTATTTTCTTTTTTGGCTCAATCGCCAGCCACATCCTCCGATGTACTACACTTCGATTATCAGAGCCAATGGTTCTATTCTCAAGGGTGATTGGTTAGTCCCACCCCGTAGTCAGAATATGGCATACGTGCCTGCAATTGGTGCAAAAGCAAGAGTCCTATTAACACCCGGTACACATGACCTTAAATTTGCCGATGGTCTACTACTCATCAGGCTTTTGCCTTAAAGCTAAAAAAATCAGGTATAATTGTAAAAAAATTAATTAACGTATAAGTAGGCTTCATATTTATGTCCCCCCCCAGTAAATATTTTCAGAATATCGAGCAATATCGTCAAGACTTGCTAATTCAAACTGAATTATGTGGTGAAGCCATGCAATTTAAAACCACTTGGGGACTTTTTTCACCTCGCGCTATTGATGATGGCACGAAATTGATGTTGCAATACATTCAAGTCAATGAGGACGACGATTGTCTCGATATTGGCTGTGGCTATGGACCACTAGGGCTCACGTTGGCAAAATTAGCCCCCAATGGCCACACCTGTTTAATTGATAAGGATTTCGTTGCCATTAAATACACCGAAAAAAACATTCAACTCAACAAACTTAATAATTGTGACACGTTTTTAAGTAATGGCTTGGATCAGGTAAGCGAAAAAATCGGCAGGAAAAAATTCAATCTTATTGTGTCTAATATTCCCGCCAAGGTTGGCAATGAATTATTGAGCCTCTTTATGGTTGATGCCTTAAACCACCTTGAACCCGGGGGACGTTTTTATGTGGTCACCATCACCGGCATTCGAAAATACATCGAACGTTCTTTTAAAGAGGTCTTTGGCAATTATAAGAAAGTAAAGCAAGGAAAAACCTATACTGTTGCTATGACGATCAAAGAATAAACTATCCATGATAACAGCCCCCTTTGGCCCCTTTGGTTTTTCGCCGCAAATATTAAAAAAATCCCTGACACTTTTTTTGTCCTTAGCGTTGCTGTTAGTATTAGTTTTTAACCTTATTTCATGCAGTGATGAACAATCATCTGCTAAAAAACAATCGACACCAGACACTGCTCAAGAAAGCAGTCAAAACACAGTCATTCATATTGATGTTGATAAAAGCATTAATAAAACAGATGCAATCAGGCCTCACTCTCAAACAAACTATAAACAAACCATCAATAAAGACGATTGGGCAGCCATTAAAGCATCAGGCAGCTTACGCATTATTGTCCCCTATTCTTTTCAACATAATGACTTTCTCCCACGACGTACTTTTTCATACAATAATGAGCTCAAATCCATTATCCGTTTTGCCGAAGAAAATAAACTGACACCGATACTGATATCAACCAAACGTTTTTCCAATATGCTGCCCTTACTTAAAGAAGGTCGTGGCGATATTGTTGTTGCCAACCTCACCATCACAAACAAAAGAAGAGAACTGGTGAGTTTTACTATCCCCGTTGATCAGAGTATTGAACAATTAGTGGTTGCACAATCATTCAAAAAGAAATTATCACTGACCACACTTGATGGACTAAAAATTGGCGTACGCAAAGATACCTCGTTCAAAGATACCCTGAACACCTTAATCGAAGAAGGCGAGCAAGCAATTGAGATTGTCATTTTAGATGATCGAATTTCCATCGATGAAAAATTTAACATTCTAAACTCAGGCAAGGTTGATGCTGTCATTGAAGACTCCAATCGACTCGAATTGTTTAAAGAATATCGCAATGATATAAAATCAGTATTAGATTTAGGAAAAGAACGCCCTATTGCTTGGGCGGTTAGAAAAAATAATCCTAACTTTCTCAAACAATTAAATCGCTTTATTCGCACAGAAAAATTACTGCAATATTTACCCGAGAAACGTCTAGGTGATTTAGACAGCATAAAAAAACACCGTCAATTACGTTTAATCACTCGGAACAATGCCTCAAGTTACTTTTTGTGGAAAAATCAACTCATGGGCTTTGAATATGACTTGCTCAAAGAGTTTGCTAAACAGCAAAAAATCAACTTAAAAGTCCTTGTGGCTAATGATTTTAAACAAATGGCACAATGGCTCGAAGAAGGCTATGGTGACATTGTATCAGCAGGTTTAATCATAACGCCTGAGCGTAAAAAATTGCCCATTAAATTCACTAATCCCTATTTGTTTGTGCAGGAAATTATTGTGCAACGCAAAAATAATAAGACCATTGACAATATTCAACAGCTTAATTCACGTACTTTTTATGTCCGTAAAAGCAGTTCTTATTGGGATACCTTAGCCCAATTACAAAACCAGTTAAAAACTGAAAACATTCATTTTAATATCGAGCTTGCTCCGGAAAACATGGAGACCGAAGAAATCATCAAACGCGTTTTAGACGGTGAATATGATTTAACCTTGGCTGACTCTAATATCATTGCAATTGAGAAAAGCTGGAATAGTGAATTACAGGCCTCATTGGCACTAACAAGTGAGCGCGGTCATCGCTGGTTGCTGAGAAAAAATGACTCTGAATTATTAGCCGCACTCAATCGTTTTATCAAAAAAGAATACAAAAAATTATTTTATAATGTCACTTATAACAAGTATTTTAAAAACTCTCGTAAACTATTTGATGTTAAAAAACGTGAGCAAAATAACCAAACAATCTCCATCTATGATGACCTCATTAAATCACTCGCCAAAGAGTATAATTTTGACTGGCGACTCATTGCCGCACAAGTGAATAAAGAGAGTAAATTTAATCCCAAGGCCAAATCATGGGCTGGCGCCAAAGGTCTCTTGCAAGTCATGCCAAGAACCGCGCGCGAAGTTGGCATAAAAGATTTAGATAAAGCAGAGAATGGCCTGCGAGCTGGACTCAAATACATGGACTGGCTTAACTCACAAATCTCTGATGAACTACCGGCTGATGTGCAGTTCTGGTTTATATTATCCGCCTATAACGCCGGTCTAGGCCATCTTAAAGATGCTCGCATCTTAGCGAAACAACAGGGACTCAATCCCAATCGTTGGTTTGGCAATGTTGAGCAAGCATTTTTAATGCTTTCTAAGCCCAAGTACCACAAAAAAGCGCGCTATGGTTATGTGCGTGGCACCGAACCTGTCGCTTATGTAAAAAAAATCCAGGCCTTATATGAGCTATACAGTAAAAAACATCCCGACACCTCTAATTGATAGTGACTATGAATAGCAGTACATCCGAACAAAACTTTTTTTCCTTTAAGCGTATTATTCACTCTGCTTTAGCCTATAAGCCGCAGTTAATTAAAGCCAATATTATTGCCATTATTGCCGCCCTTTTGTCTGTACCCATGATGTGTCAACACTTTTCCGGACAGTTTTCTAAATATTTTTTTGGCTGTTTCAAGTGATTTTTGTCATTTTGTATTTCCTATCATTTTAGTTTCTCATGTTAACTTTAAACAGATGAAGAGAAAGGGCTTTGCCCTCTGGAACGATAGAGCCGTTCCATTCACCCAAGGTATTTTCACAACGGTAATGATCCTGTTACAATATCTTCACGGCACAGGCTGAGGAGCCGATGGCCGTCAACGGTAATGGGCGGCATTTATGTCGCCTTTACCCCTCTTCAATCAATCGATTTAAGCTATTTCCTGCTGTATTTCATAATCGACTGGTGACAAATAATCATTAGCCGAATGAAGTCGCTCCCGATTATAAAATACCTCAATATATTCAAATATTGCCTGCTTTGCTTCTACTCTGGTTTTGAATCGACAATGGTGCGTCAATTCAGTTTTCAAACTATGAAAGAAGCTCTCTGATACAGCATTGTCCCAGCAATTTCCTTTGCGGCTCATAGACTGAATTATGTTATGATCCGACAATATTTTTCTATGACTATCAGAGGCATATTGGCTACCTCGGTCAGTATGCCAAAGCAATCCATCCATTGGTTTACGCTTCCATATGGCCATCAGTAAAGCATCATTGACTAGCTTGGCTTTCATTCGCTCATCCATCGACCAGCCAACAATTTGCCTAGAGAATAAGTCAATGACAACCGCTAAATATAACCAGCCTTCCTTGGTGGCAATATAGGTAATATCACCCACATAGTAGCGATCAGGTTGAGAGACAGTAAACTCTCTTTCCAGTAAATTTGGAGATATACGCTTATTATGCTTGGAATTAGTCGTCGCTTTAAAGCGTCTCTTCGTTTTACAAAACAAACCGGCTTTTTCATTAATCGACCAATTCTCCGGCGGCTTATATGAACGCCTTTTTCAGCCAGTTTTCTTTTAAGACGACGGGTTCCATAAGTCTTGCGACTGTCTTCAAACAGTTTTTTAGCTGCTCAGTAAGCGCTTCATTTTCTTTCTCTCTATCCGTTTTAGGAGAGCTAACCCAATCATAATAGCAACTACGGGAAACATCCATAAAACGGCACAGAATCGTTACCGGGTAATCTTTAGCCTGATCAGTTATCCATGCGTACTTCACAAAGTTTCCCTTGCAAAGTACGCTGTGGCCTTTTAATAAATCACGCTCCTGAATCACTTTTGCCAATTCTTTTTTCAGACGTTTTACTTCATCATAAATGTGTTCATCACTTCTATTGGCTACCGTCTTCACCGGTTTGGAATATTTACTGATCCAGGTATGTAGAGTATTTACATTAACACCTAGCTCCCTGGCAGTCTGAGAAACGGGTTGATCCGTCTCATTAGCTAATTTGACAGCTGATTCTTTAAATTCTGATGTATAGCTTTTATTCGGTTTTTTTGTTTGATCATTCATTTTAGGTCACACTTTTTATCTTTTAGTTATTTTAAGTTGTGTGTCCGGTTAAGTATAGCCACATTATAATGCCCGTAAGTCGCCAGCAATGGACATCTCATCCAGTGCATTTTTCATGCAAAGTAACCATTGGTCACTTTCTGACTGGCCAATGGTAAAGGGCATGTGGCGACGCCTTAAACGCGGATGCCCGTATTTTTCTATATATAAATCAGGCCCTCCCAGCCAGCCGGATAAAAATAAAAAGAGCTTTTCACGTGATGCTTTGAGGGATTTGGCATGCATTTGACGTATAGTGTTAGTCTCTGGCAGTGTGTCCATTTGATCATAAAATCGATCAACCAGTTCACGCAGTGGCTGTTCACCACCGAGTGCATCATAAGGTGTTTGAGTCATATTTAGTGCTTATTATGAGCTAAAAAAAAGGGCTGAATATGAATAAAACATATCCAGCCCTATTTGCTTGACGGTTTTATACCCGTGCTTAGCTGGTCAGTTCCAACAACATTTTATTCAATCGGCTTACGAAGGTAGCGGGATCTTCTAATTGACCACCTTCACTGAGAAGTGCCTGTTCAAATAAGATGCGAGTCCAGTCATCGAAACGCTCACCATCAACGTCTTTACTCAAACGCTTAATCAGAGGATGTTCCGGATTAAGTTCAAAGATAGGCTTATGCCCCATAACATCCTGACCGGCTTGCTGTAGTAGACGTTCTAGGTTAGCACTCATATCATGTTCACCTGTCACTAAACAAGCTGGAGAGTCAGTTAGACGATGCGTCATGCGCACTTCTTTGATATCATCACCCAATGATTCTGTGACACGCTTAAGGAAGTCTTTGTACTCTTCCTGAGTTTTTTCATACTCTTTCTTTTCTTCTTCATCTTCCATTTCGCCCAGGTCTAGTTCACCACGAGCAACAGAAACAATATTTTTCTCTTCATAAGTTGGCAATGAAGACATTAGGAATTCATCAACTCTATCAGTTAACAATAAGACTTCAATGCCCTTCTTACGAAAGACTTCAAGGTGAGGACTATTTTTAGCCGCTGCAAAGCTATCAGCAGTAATATAATAAATATCCTTTTGACCGTCTTTCATACGAGTAATGTACTCATCTAAAGAGACTGTTTGGTCTTCCTTGTTATCATTGGTACTGGAAAAACGGAGCAATTTGGCAATTTTATCTCGATTAGCAAAATCTTCTCCTGGCCCTTCTTTCATCACACGGCCAAATTCTTTCCAGAATGTCGCATAATCTTCTTTATCGTTATTAGCCATTCTTTGCAATAATGACAAAACTTTCTTCACTGAACCAGAACGAATATTATCCAGCACTTTTGAATTCTGTAAAATTTCACGGGAAACATTCAAGGGCAGATCATTAGAATCAATAATACCTTTCACAAAACGCAGGTAATTAGGCATTAACTTTTCGGTTTCATCCATGATGAAGACGCGACGTACATAAAGTTTAATACCATGCTGACGTTCACGATCCCACATATCAAAAGGTGCACGTTTGGGAATAAAGAGTAAGGAAGTATATTCATACTTACCTTCTACCTGATTATGAGAACGCGCTAGAGGCTCTTCAAAGTCATGACCAACGTGCTTATAAAACTCAGTGTATTCTTCATCAGTGATGTCTTTCTTAGAACGAGTCCATAATGCAGAAGCATTATTGACAACTTCATATTCAATCACATCTTCGATATCGTCCTTCGCTTCCTCTTCACCCTCTTCAGTCGGCATAGGTGGCATTGCTTCTTTAAGCATTTCGATGGGCACAGTAATGTGATCAGAATATTTACGTACAATCGTTCTTAGACGTGTACCATCAAGGAATTCATCTTCATCATCTTTAAGGTGTAGGGTGACTTCAGTACCACGTAGTTCTTTGTCCACTGTTTCAATGCTAAATTCACCTTCACCGGCTGATTCCCATAAAACAGCCTGATCAGCAGCCGTGCCTGCACGACGTGTACGCAGGCTAACTTTATCTGCAATAATAAAAGATGAATAGAAACCCACACCAAATTGACCAATGGCATTGGCATCTTTCTTTTGATCGCCAGTCAGTGAGTCTAAAAACTGACGCGTACCTGATTTAGCAATCGTACCAATATTATCCACCACTTCATCACGTGACATGCCGATACCATTATCAGAAATGGTGATGGTACGGGCTTCTTTATCAAAGGATAAAGAAATTTTCAGTTCCGAATCATTTTCGTATAGTTTGCTTTCGCTAATGGCTTCAAAACGAAGTTTGTCGATAGCATCAGATGCATTTGACACCAGTTCTCTAAGGAAAATCTCTTTATTACTGTATAAAGAGTGGATCATTAACTTTAATAATTGGTTGACTTCAGTTTGAAAGCCAAGTGTTTCCTTATGTGCTTCAACACTCATTCATTTTCCCCTTCAGGATTTAATTTTGACAATCGATCATTTAGCATTAATTGTGTGCCAAATGATTTTAGTAATAATGCTAGAAAATGTGGGGCTAAATTTGTCACTTTCAAGGGGATTTCTAACATTCTCTTGTTCTATATTGGGATAATGACCATTATCGGTTAAAATAGTCCTGTATTTCGAGTTTTGAAATATTTTAGAGTTATTTATCAGATTATTTATCAGATTATTTGTCAGATTATTTTACCCGATTATTTTACCCGATTTTTTTACCAAAGTTATTTAACAGATTTTTTTACAGAGTTACTACTTTCAATTTACTGATTAGAGAAGGATTTTCCATGCCATCCAGTATCATTTCTAAGAGCGCTTCTAAAACCATTTCTACTACGCCGTTTGATGACCAAAAACCCGGCACATCTGGTTTAAGAAAAAAAGTAACGCAATTCAAACAAGCTCACTATCTGGAAAATTTTGTCCAGGCTATTTTTAATTCAATTGGCAATATCCAGGGAAAAACACTAGTTTTAGGTGGGGATGGACGCTTTTATAACCAAGATGCCATACAAATCATTTTAAAAATGGCTAGTGCTAATGGCTTTTCTAAAGTCCTAGTCGGTCAAAATGGTATTTTATCCACTCCAGCGGCCTCGGTTATCATTAGAAAAAAACAGGCTTTTGGGGGCATTATTCTCTCTGCCAGTCATAATTCTGGCGGTCCAGATGAAGATTTTGGCATAAAATACAATACGGATAATGGTGGCCCTGCACCAGAAAAAATTACCGATGCAATTTATGCACAAACCAAAGTGATTGCTCAGTATCAAATCATTGAGCACACCTCTGATATTGATCTCAGCCAATTAGCCAGCCATGATTTGGCGGGTATGACAGTAGAGATCATCGATTCCGTGGCTGATTATTCTGAACTCATGAATGATTTATTTGATTTTGATGCCATCAGAAACTTATTTTCCAGTGGTTTTAAGCTTTGTTTTGATGCCATGCACGCTGTTACGGGGCCATATGCTATTAATATACTGGAACTGCAATTGGGAGCCTCTGCAGGTTCAGTTATCAACGGCATTCCATTAGAAGATTTTGGCGGTGGCCACCCTGATCCCAACCTGGTTCATGCCCATGAATTAGCCCAGCTCATGTTTTCTGATCATGCTCCTGATTTTGGCGCTGCATCCGATGGTGATGGTGATAGAAATATGATCGTGGGAAATAATATTTTTGTCACACCCAGTGATAGTCTGGCAATATTGACCGCTAATGCACATCTCATCTCATCGTACAATGGCAAAGTCATGGGCGTTGCCCGCTCCATGCCGACTAGTCAGGCTGCTGATCAAGTAGCCAAGAAATTAAAGATTGACAGCTATGAAACGCCCACGGGATGGAAGTTTTTTGGCAATTTAATGGATGCCGATAAAGTTACCTTATGCGGTGAAGAAAGCTTTGGCACAGGATCCAGTCATATTCGTGAAAAAGACGGTTTATGGGCAGTACTTTTCTGGCTCAATATCTTAGCCGTACGCAAAGAATCGGTGAAAGATATTGTCCAGTCACATTGGCAGGAATTTGGTCGTAATTATTATTCCCGTCATGATTATGAAGCCATTGATACTGATTCAGCTAATCAACTTATGGCCGGTTTACGTGAACAAGTAAAACACTTGAGTGGTAAAGAATTTGGATCTTTATGTGTCAGTTATAGTGATGATTTTTGCTATACCGATCCCATCGATAAGAGTGTAAGTGAACATCAGGGCATTCGCATCGGATTCACCAATGGCTCAAGAGTCATTTTTCGCTTGTCTGGCACGGGTACTAGCGGTGCAACCTTGAGAATTTATTATGAAAGTTATGAAGCAGAACAAGATAAAATGTATCAGGATACTCAGGAAGCATTGCTTCAGCTGATTCAACTCTCAACCGAGATTAGTCAGCTGACATCAATTTCTGGACGTACTGAAGCGACTGTTATTACCTAAGAAAGTTTGCTCCTGAATAATAATCATTTATTAAAAATGGTTATTATCTGATGCAAAATATTTGACGATATTACTTGTTTTTTATTAATTTTAAACTACATTTATTAGTAGTAAAATAGCTTGTATAAAAACTCATTCGGCATGTTTTAAAGATATTTCATTAATATTTTAGCCTATAGGGAAAGTGAATTTATACATTTCTAAATTATATAAGGGAATTTTCCTTTGTTATATATGATTGAAGATTTGACCATGAAAAAAATAGTATTTTTAAGCAGTTTGTGTTCCTTATTCCTAGCAATGAATTTACTTGCCGAAACACCCGATAAGAGTACTTATTCATTAGGGATTTCCCCTACCTGCCACCGCAAATTCTAAAACAACTACACACACCACTCGTGACTGAAATAAATGAATCAATGTCAAAAAAAATCGTAATGACTAGCACTTCAAGTTATGGCCGATTTATTGAAAACCTAAAAAACGAATCTTATGACATAATCCTAGTACAACCCTTTGACTATATATGGGCACACGATCAATATAATTACCAACCACTAGCAAAATATAGAACTCCCTTATCAGCTCTATTTATGGTGCCAATAGATAGTCTAATGTGGCTATACTTAACCGGACACACAACTTAAAATAACTAAAAGATAAAAAGTGTGACCTAAAATGAATGATCAAACAAAAAAACCGAATAAAAGCTATACATCAGAATTTAAAGAATCAGCTGTCAAATTAGCTAATGAGACGGATCAACCCGTTTCTCAGACTGCCAGGGAGCTAGGTGTTAATGTAAATACTCTACATACCTGGATCAGTAAATATTCCAAACCGGTGAAGACGGTAGCCAATAGAAGTGATGAACACATTTATGATGAAGTAAAACGTCTGAAAAAAGAATTGGCAAAAGTGATTCAGGAGCGTGATTTATTAAAAAGGCCACAGCGTACTTTGCAAGGGAAACTTTGTGAAGTACGCATGGATAACTGATCAGGCTAAAGATTACCCGGTAACGATTCTGTGCCGTTTTATGGATGTTTCCCGTAGTTGCTATTATGATTGGGTTAGCTCTCCTAAAACGGATAGAGAGAAAGAAAATGAAGCGCTTACTGAGCAGCTAAAAAACTGTTTGAAGACAGTCGCAAGACTTATGGAACCCGTCGTCTTAAAAAGAAAACTGGCTGAAAAAGGCGTTCATATAAGCCGCCGGAGAATTGGTCGATTAATGAAAAAAGCCGGTTTGTTTTGTAAAACGAAGAGACGCTTTAAAGCGACGACTAATTCCAAGCATAATAAGCGTATATCTCCAAATTTACTGGAAAGAGAGTTTACTGTCTCTCAACCTGATCGCTACTATGTGGGTGATATTACCTATATTGCCACCAAGGAAGGCTGGTTATATTTAGCGGTTGTCATTGACTTATTCTCTAGGCAAATTGTTGGCTGGTCGATGGATGAGCGAATGAAAGCCAAGCTAGTCAATGATGCTTTACTGATGGCCATATGGAAGCGTAAACCAATGGATGGATTGCTTTGGCATACTGACCGAGGTAGCCAATATGCCTCTGATAGTCATAGAAAAATATTGTCGGATCATAACATAATTCAGTCTATGAGCCGCAAAGGAAATTGCTGGGACAATGCTGTATCAGAGAGCTTCTTTCATAGTTTGAAAACTGAATTGACGCACCATTGTCGATTCAAAACCAGAGTAGAAGCAAAGCAGGCAATATTTGAATATATTGAGGTATTTTATAATCGGGAGCGACTTCATTCGGCTAATGATTATTTGTCACCAGTCGATTATGAAATACAGCAGGAAATAGCTTAAATCGATTGATTGAAGAGGGGTAAAAGGCGACATAAATGCCGCCCATTACCGTTGACGGCCATCGGCTCCTCAGCCTGTGCCGTGAAGATATTGTAACAGGATCATTACCGTTGTGAAAATACCTTGGGTGAATGGAACGGCTCTATCGTTCCAGAGGGCAAAAGCCCTTTCTCTTCATCTGTTTAAAGTTAACATGAGAAACTAAAATGATAGGAAATACAAAATGACAAAAATCACTTGAAACAGCCAAAAAATATTTAGAAAACTGTCCGGAAAAGTGTTGACACATCACAATGGCTTTATCTGACTACGCTGACTCAAGAGTTTATTATGTGCACTTTCAGCGTGGTTTCAAAAAGCGTGGCCGCCCTATAAATATTTATTGGACAGACTTTTAAATGCTTTTATGCTATATTGTAGTTCCTGAATTAATGTGGCTATACTTAACCGGACACACAACTTAAAACAACTAAAAGATAAAAAGTGTGACCTAAAATGAATGATCAAACAAAAAAACCGAATAAAAGCTATACATCAGAATTTAAAGAATCAGCTGTCAAATTAGCTAATGAGACGGATCAACCCGTTTCTCAGACTGCCAGGGAGCTAGGTGTTAATGTAAATACTCTACATACCTGGATCAGTAAATATTCCAAACCGGTGAAGACGGTAGCCAATAGAAGTGATGAACACATTTATGATGAAGTAAAACGTCTGAAAAAAGAATTGGCAAAAGTGATTCAGGAGCGTGATTTATTAAAAAGGCCACAGCGTACTTTGCAAGGGAAACTTTGTGAAGTACGCATGGATAACTGATCAGGCTAAAGATTACCCGGTAACGATTCTGTGCCGTTTTATGGATGTTTCCCGTAGTTGCTATTATGATTGGGTTAGCTCTCCTAAAACGGATAGAGAGAAAGAAAATGAAGCGCTTACTGAGCAGCTAAAAAACTGTTTGAAGACAGTCGCAAGACTTATGGAACCCGTCGTCTTAAAAGAAAACTGGCTGAAAAAGGCGTTCATATAAGCCGCCGGAGAATTGGTCGATTAATGAAAAAAGCCGGTTTGTTTTGTAAAACGAAGAGACGCTTTAAAGCGACGACTAATTCCAAGCATAATAAGCGTATATCTCCAAATTTACTGGAAAGAGAGTTTACTGTCTCTCAACCTGATCGCTACTATGTGGGTGATATTACCTATATTGCCACCAAGGAAGGCTGGTTATATTTAGCGGTTGTCATTGACTTATTCTCTAGGCAAATTGTTGGCTGGTCGATGGATGAGCGAATGAAAGCCAAGCTAGTCAATGATGCTTTACTGATGGCCATATGGAAGCGTAAACCAATGGATGGATTGCTTTGGCATACTGACCGAGGTAGCCAATATGCCTCTGATAGTCATAGAAAAATATTGTCGGATCATAACATAATTCAGTCTATGAGCCGCAAAGGAAATTGCTGGGACAATGCTGTATCAGAGAGCTTCTTTCATAGTTTGAAAACTGAATTGACGCACCATTGTCGATTCAAAACCAGAGTAGAAGCAAAGCAGGCAATATTTGAATATATTGAGGTATTTTATAATCGGGAGCGACTTCATTCGCTAATGATTATTTGTCACCAGTCGATTATGAAATACAGCAGGAAATAGCTTAAATCGATTGATTGAAGAGGGGTAAAAGGCGACATAAATGCCGCCCATTACCGTTGACGGCCATCGACTCCTCAGCCTGTGCCGTGAAGATATTGTAACAGGATCATTACCGTTGTGAAAATACCTTGGGTGAATGGAACGGCTCTATCGTTCCAGAGGGCAAAGCCCTTTCTCTTCATCTGTTTAAAGTTAACATGAGAAACTAAAATGATAGGAAATACAAAATGACAAAAATCACTTGAAACAGCCAAAAAAATATTTAGAAAACTGTCCGGAAAAGTGTTGACACATCACAAGTCACACCCGTCGTCGATAAAATGACGGAGTCTGTATTGGAAAATCATAACGCCTTACTGGGTCTTTCTCGCATTCGCAACATGGATACCTACACCTTCGAGCATTCCGTTAATATTGGTGTGCTGATGATGTCATTTGCTAAAGGTCGTGGCATGTCTGCTGAAATCATTCATGAAGTAGGTGTCGGTGGCCTATTGCACGATATTGGCAAAGCACGTACACCACCGGAAATTCTTAACAAGCCCAGCAAACTTACCGATGAAGAATTTGTGATTATGCGCCAGCACGTGGTGGATAGTCGTATCATTTTATCCCAAACGCCTGGCGTCAGCCAAAACGCCTTAGATGTTGGCGCTCTACACCATGAGAAATATGATGGCTCAGGCTATCCCGATGGTAAAAAAGGCGATGAAATTAGCCTCATTGGACAAATGTCCGCCATTGTCGATGTGTATGATGCCCTGACAGCAGATCGTTGTTATCACAAAGGCCAAGATCCTTCTGTGGTACTAAAACGCATGTTGTCATGGACGGGTTCACACTTTAATCCACAATTGATGCAAGAATTTATTCAGTGTGTTGGCATTTACCCGCCCGCCACTTTAGTCATGCTCAGTAATCATCGTCTTGCCGTAGTGATTGAAAATAATAGCAACATTTTGCTGCCACGCGTGGTGGTTTTTCTTAATACTAAAAGCAATGAAACACTTGAACCAACCGTTATTGATTTGTCAAAACAGGATAAACTGAAAATAATTAGCTCTGAATCCGATCACAAGTGGAATGTTGATCCACAAAAATACCTTGATCTGATTTAAGTTTTTCACTTTATATAGACCTATTATTTTTTACCAGACAGGAATAAGCAATGGATCGCCATTTATCTCTTTCTCAGGCCGCTCGCCTTATTGGTGTTAAACGCGGTGATATTCAAAAAAAGATTCAGGAAAACAAGCTCACGGTCATGGAAGGCACGGTGGTACTTTCTGACTTAAAGCTAGCCTTTCCCGATGCGGTTTATGAAGATAATACCATGCTGGAAAAGATGGAAAAGTTCATGAAAGATGCCGTGCATAAAATGGCTCAAAGTGAACGCGAAGGCGCACATGTTGACGCACTGAGCCGACGTCTGGTCGCAGTCAGCAAAGAACTCAACGATGAACATAACCGTGTCAGTCAAATGGAAGCACTCATTGATGGCATGAAACAAAAGCTCATGGATCTCTCAGCCAATAACACTCATGAGCAATCACTCCAGGAAATAAATGACTGGTTTGAGACAGCTCTATCTTCCCTCAATGAAGAAAAAGCAAGTCCACCCATCACATTAGAACACCAGATAAAGCAGTTTATGCTTCCGCATGTACGCTTATTACCCAGTCGCCATGATTATATTTCAGACAAATCAGAGACTTTGCTAGAGTCTGCACTTCGCTCTGGTTTAGCCGTTGATTATGGCTGTAATAATGGTAAGTGTGGCAAATGTAAAGCCAAGCTATTGTCTGGGCGAGTAGAGAAAACAGCCCATCAGGATTATGTGTTTTCTGAAAGTGAAAAAAGCCAGGGCTTTATTTTGACCTGCGCCAATACGGCTGTGACCGATATTACTTTGGAGTCAGAAGAAGCGGTGAGCTCAGACGATATTCCACAACAAAGTATTGCCACCAAGGTGAAAAAATTACAGCGAATTAATGATAATGTCATGGTACTAACCTTAAAAACACCACGCAGTCAGCGTCTAAGATTTTTGGCGGGACAGCATATTGAATTAGCACTGGATAACTATCTGCAACAGCATATGCAAAACAATCAGAGCGATGAAGAAAAACCGCCCATTATTGCGGAATACTCAATCGCCAGTTGTCCTTGTGAGCCCGCTAATCTGGAGTTTCATATTCCGATTGGTGCCGATGAACCCTTTGCCAAGGTGATTAAAAATGATTTGAAAACCGGGGATAGTCTGACCCTGAATGGGCCACACGGTAGCTTTGTACTCAATGAAGACTCACCCAACTCTTTAATTTTTGTTGCCTGGGATACCGGCTTTGCGCCAATTAAAAGTCTGATAGAACATGCCATGTCTCTGGAACATGCAGAAACGATTCACTTATATTGGATGACCACTAAAGTAGAAGATCACTATCTGGATAATCTCTGCCGTTCCTGGCACGATGCCCTGGATAATTTCACTTATACCCGCATCATGTGTGACGCGAAAACAGATGTGGTAGCCGACTCGCTGATGCAGCATTTACATGATGAGCATAGTCATTTATTGAATTTTGACTTATACATCGCTGCACCGAGTCACCTCAACCATTTACTTAAACCCTTGCTCATTTCACATGGCATCAAGGGGCAGAACCTACACTTTGAAAGCATTTTTCACGGTAAAGAGATTAGGGATTAATTTTTAATGCTTAATTTTTAATTGGGTAGCTTAGATTTTAATGCTACACGGTCAAACCACCAATTATCTTCACCGACAATTGCACCGACGACCATGCCCATGCGTGGCAGGAAGACATCGGGATCTCTAAGGTCGAGTTTATCCATCCAGACATCTAGGCCAACTTGAGTTTCTACTTTGCTATGGCGTAGAGCAACTTTGGCTAACATATTTGAGGTCAGTATTTTTAAGTCATCACGTTTTTTGCCTTCGGTACGCTGATCGACAATAAAATGTGCGGTAATAGCAGCCAGTGCCGCGCCATCAGCATCATCGCTGGTTTCATTAATGACATTGTTCAACATATTAATACTGTATTCTGGTTCAACGGGATAAGTGACCGACAACCAAACACCATGCCCAAGTGCCACAATGGATGAAGGTAATTCAGTCTGATATAACATATCACAAGCTTCAATGGCTAATTGCCACTCTTCATGGGCAATGCACACGTCAAAGGCCGCTTTGGCATGATTCCAAACATCACTCATTTGTGTCATACCCAATTCAGCATTTGCCAAATCCAATAATAGTCTGGCTCGGATCATTGGCTCGACGACAGATGGCAGTTTTTCTAATTCTTCGGCTAATTCAACCACTTTGGCCGCAAGAAATTCACGTGATTCCTTGGCATCAGAGGTTTCAATAAAATCTGTTTTTTGCTCACTTTCCTGGCTCATGTAAATTCTCTCAGTTCATTTTCTACTACAAGATGTTTCAATTATAAGATGTTTCAACTATAAGGTTTTTCTACTACAAGAAGAAATCCTGACTAATTTGCTATAGATTGGGGCTGTTCCGTGCTGATTCAACCCTTTTCTATCTTCAGTCAGTCATACATTTTGCTAACATTTGTTGCATTTTTTCCAAACCAAGGGTCTGACAATACTCAATATTTCGAACGGGTATCAGTTCTGGCTCTGGATAATTCTGTAGTGCCTGCTCAAGACTTTTTTCACGAATAATATGCAAGGTAGGATAAGGAGAACGATTGGTATAATTAGCAGGATCTTCATCATCACTGCCTGCAAAACAGTAATTGGGATGAAAACTGGCTAATTGATAAATTCCTTCGCAATCTTGCTCAATCAGCAATTGATTAGCAATCTCCAAGATATCTAAATACTCATTAAAGTCATGGCCGATATGAGCCAACATAAACAAGGTGGTTTCAATTTCAGGCTGTTCATCCAAGCGCTCCCATTCAAGCACCAATTGCTCCAGCATTTGGCTCATTTCTTCTGCTTGTGAAACAAAGAAACGAATACGCCCTTTGTCTCGTTCTTGTTTCGCAAAAGGGCAGATATTATGCTCGATAATAACCGAGTCTAACCAGCATTGTGTCGCTTTAATTATATTTTCCATACGTGTTTATCCTAGGGGCTTACTCATATCTTAGAGCTTCATTGAGGTAATTTTTTTGGCTTATTTTTTGAACCTGAATTATTCAGGAATTTTTCAAACATTGAGTGTGATTGTCATCAACCTGTCATGAAATCTCGCTAGCATATACCCATGACACTTGGAAATTCAGCGAGGCATTTTGACTAAGAGCCGATTGATTGTATGATGTGTCAACACTTTTCCGGACAGTTTTATTTCATAATCGACTGGTGACAAATAATCATTAGCCGAATGAAGTCGCTCCCGATTATAAAATACCTCAATATATTCAAATATTGCCTGCTTTGCTTCTACTCTGGTTTTGAATCGACAATGGTGCGTCAATTCAGTTTTCAAACTATGAAAGAAGCTCTCTGATACAGCATTGTCCCAGCAATTTCCTTTGCGGCTCATAGACTGAATTATGTTATGATCCGACAATATTTTTCTATGACTATCAGAGGCATATTGGCTACCTCGGTCAGTATGCCAAAGCAATCCATCCATTGGTTTACGCTTCCATATGGCCATCAGTAAAGCATCATTGACTAGCTTGGCTTTCATTCGCTCATCCATCGACCAGCCAACAATTTGCCTAGAGAATAAGTCAATGACAACCGCTAAATATAACCAGCCTTCCTTGGTGGCAATATAGGTAATATCACCCACATAGTAGCGATCAGGTTGAGAGACAGTAAACTCTCTTTCCAGTAACACATTATTATGCTCTTTGTCGGCACAGAAGGATTGATCAAAAATGAGTCTCCGGATAGTCTGGCCTCATTAAGCTCAATTGGTTCAGGCTTTTTCCATTTTCCCGGCATGCATAGCTTAATCATTGTCGGCGCCCTGGGTCTTACCTTTATTGTTTGGTTGTTAACCCGTAATTTATGGAGCAATGTTGACAATAAAAAATATAAGCGCGCAAACAAACAAGAAAAGTCCTCGACACAGCCGCAGTAAACTTTATGAGTAAAAAATCCAACAAGGCAGGTTTTTCGTCTCCTGATTGACTTGCTTATCCCTCACTCGAGCATCACTCATTAAACTTTCCAAATGAGTCCAAAAAGACGCTGAGTGATTCATTTGCACCGTATGAACCAGTTCATGTACTAAAATATAATCCAACAAGACTTCATCAATAAATAATAAACGATAATTAAGGTTAATGTTCTTTTTTGCAGAACAACTACCCCAGCGAGTTTTTTGTGCTCGCACAGTCAAGCGATTGTAGGGTAACTGATATTGCTCACTATAATGATCCAGCTTTTCCTTAAAATAACTGCGCGCATAATCTTTAAAAAAGCTTTCCAATAAGGCAAATACCGATTTCTTATGCTCTAAATTTCCTCTAATTTCTAATTGTTGTGCTGCGACCAACCTTAACTTTAAACTACGACCCGACATAGCCGATTCAGTACGGTAAACAATAGAAAAATTTTCGCCCAATGCTTTTAGAGCAACGTTTTCAGGCAATAGACATTCATCAATTGATCGGGTCGCAACACCGCTGTCACGTAGTTTTTAACCGCCTGCTGTAACCAGCTCTGCTTCTCGTTGATAAACTGTGGTACAACTTGCTGTATTTTTTGTTCACTCATTGTTGCAGGGACTACAACGACAATTCCTTTTTCTAAAGAAACCGTCAGGCGTATGTATTTTGCCCGCTTAGACCACCGGATAGTATAGTTTTCAAGTGTCAACTCAGATGATAACAATTTGTATTTAGAACCTTTTTAGTAAATGTTAAGCAGCACTTAGAATTATACCATTTTTACTGCTATGCTGAGATTAAAGCATGTAATATAAAAACAAATAAGTGGCTGACATAGATGGCTGAAGTAAGCTCTACTGAATACATTGAACTCAAACGTTCTGTTGATTTACTTGAATTAGGCATGTTTGTTGCCCGTCTGGATCGTCCCTGGGAAGAAACCGACTTCATTTATCAGGGTTTTCAGATTAATACGCTGGATGAATTACACGCACTCAAAGCAGTCTGCGAGTATGTAATGTGGCTATACTTAACCGGACACACAACTTAAAATAACTAAAAGATAAAAAGTGTGACCTAAAATGAATGATCAAACAAAAAAACCGAATAAAAGCTATACATCAGAATTTAAAGAATCAGCTGTCAAATTAGCTAATGAGACGGATCAACCCGTTTCTCAGACTGCCAGGGAGCTAGGTGTTAATGTAAATACTCTACATACCTGGATCAGTAAATATTCCAAACCGGTGAAGACGGTAGCCAATAGAAGTGATGAACACATTTATGATGAAGTAAAACGTCTGAAAAAAGAATTGGCAAAAGTGATTCAGGAGCGTGATTTATTAAAAAGGCCACAGCGTACTTTGCAAGGGAAACTTTGTGAAGTACGCATGGATAACTGATCAGGCTAAAGATTACCCGGTAACGATTCTGTGCCGTTTTATGGATGTTTCCCGTAGTTGCTATTATGATTGGGTTAGCTCTCCTAAAACGGATAGAGAGAAAGAAAATGAAGCGCTTACTGAGCAGCTAAAATACTATGTGGGTGATATTACCTATATTGCCACCAAGGAAGGCTGGTTATATTTAGCGGTTGTCATTGACTTATTCTCTAGGCAAATTGTTGGCTGGTCGATGGATGAGCGAATGAAAGCCAAGCTAGTCAATGATGCTTTACTGATGGCCATATGGAAGCGTAAACCAATGGATGGATTGCTTTGGCATACTGACCGAGGTAGCCAATATGCCTCTGATAGTCATAGAAAAATATTGTCGGATCATAACATAATTCAGTCTATGAGCCGCAAAGGAAATTGCTGGGACAATGCTGTATCAGAGAGCTTCTTTCATAGTTTGAAAACTGAATTGACGCACCATTGTCGATTCAAAACCAGAGTAGAAGCAAAGCAGGCAATATTTGAATATATTGAGGTATTTTATAATCGGGAGCGACTTCATTCGGCTAATGATTATTTGTCACCAGTCGATTATGAAATACAGCAGGAAATAGCTTAAATCGATTGATTGAAGAGGGGATACCTTGGGTGAATGGAACGGCTCTATCGTTCCAGAGGGCAAAGCCCTTTCTCTTCATCTGTTTAAAGTTAACATGAGAAACTAAAATGATAGGAAATACAAAATGACAAAAATCACTTGAAACAGCCAAAAAATGTTTATGTCCGAGCAGCCAAGCAAACCTGGCAAACAGATCAAAGCACCAGTACTGAGAAAACGGAAACGCCTCAAGTAAGTACCAAGGAACGTATTTCCTACATCAACAAGATCCCCATCGATCAAGAATTAAACACCGCCCGCTCAGCCTATAAAGATGCCTGTGCACAAACCAGTGCCATTCTTGATACCATTCGACTCAGCGGTGAGCTTGACATCAAACAGGTCAATGACGTGGTTGATGACTGTGTTGACAGCATCTTACGCAATGACTCCGCACTCGTCTGGCTTACTCAGATCCGCACTAAAGATAACTATACTGCCGAACATTCCCTGCGCGTCTGTATTTACGCCATTGCACTGGGCAGAGAGCTGGGTTTTCGTGAGCTAGAATTGCAAAATATTGGGGTTTGTGGACTGCTTCATGATGTTGGAAAGGTACGCATTCCCAAAGAATTGCTACAAAAACAAGAAAATCTCAGTGCTGAAGAAATAGAGATTATGCAACAACATCCTACTTATGGCAAAAAGTTGCTTATTTCAAAATCAGGTGTTTACCCTGGTGCGGTCGATGTGGCATATTGCCATCACGAACGTCTTGATGGCTCGGGTTATCCTCGTGGTATTACTGCCGAGCGCATCCCCTATTATGCCAAAATCATTGGCATTCTGGATTCCTATGATTCCATGATATCCGATAAACCCTATAGTAAGGGTATAACAACACTGGATGCTTGCCGACATATCTACCAATGCAAAGATAGTCTGTATGACAAAACCATTTTAGGGCATTTTATTCATTTTATTGGTATTTACGCACCGGGTAGCCTAGTTGAAATGAATACCGGTGAAGTGGGGATCATTATTGAAACCAATAACGAAGATGGCATCAAACCCAAAATCTTATTAGTGCTAGGCTCGGACAAGCAGGAAAAAAATGAACGTGTCGTGGATTTAAAGCGAGGCGATATCACCTTTACCAATACCCTTTATACCATCAAAAAATCACTCTCTAATGGGGCTTATGGCATACAAATAGAAGAGTATCTGGACAAGGGTACCATTGGATTGGCCGTTAACCAATAGCGCCGGTTATAAGCCCCGCATATTATTTATCAGGAAACTTAAAAATTGCGCCAATCGGGAGATGATCGGATAATTTACGCCAACGCTTATGTCGAAAAGAGAGTGTTTCCTGTAACTCCAGACCTCGGTAGTAAATCCTATCCACCTGTAAAGTTGGTCGCCAGACAGGGAATGTTCGAGCATGCTGTCCCGAATCATTCAAAAAAGCTTCCTTCAGCCCCAGATCGATTTTCATATGATCCAATGCCCGTTTACGCCAATCATTAAAATCACCCGCCATAATCAACGACTCATCCTCAGGAATAGTCTGTTCTATGGTTTGCGCAATCATATCCAATTGCGACTCTCGTTCTGCTTCAAATAAGCCCAAATGTATACAAACTAAATTGAGGTGGGTTTGATTGGGTAATAAAATTTTGGCGTGCAAATAACTACGACTAGCAAATTTTGCCTTAGATAGGTTGGTGTTTTGCCAGGAAATAATAGGGAATTTACAGAGCAAGCCATTGCCATGATGACCTTTTTTATACACTGCATTTTTTGCATAGAGAGAGAACGGCCAAAGGTTTTCGGCAAGGAATTCCCCCTGAGGCTTAAGCGGCCAGGTGGCAATTTTACGACGGCGTTTATGATGCTCACCCTGCAACTCCTGCAAAAAAATCACATCAGGATCGATATCTTCCAATGCTTCGCGGATTGCAAACAAAGTAAAGCGCCTATTCGCGATACTGAAACCTTTATGAATATTATAGGTCAGTATTTTTATAGTATTGGGCGCTGAAATCGATTTATCTGTCACTTAGTTTGCAAATATTTAGTTAGCGAATATTAGTGGAAAGTTCTCACTATGCCGGAAACCACACCTAATATTTGCACCTCTTCATTTTTAAGAAAAATAGGATCCATATCCGGATTAGCCGGTTGCAAGCGAATACCATTTTTTTCAATATAGAATTTTTTCAGTGTGACTTGTTCATTGTTGATCAAACAAACCACAGACTGACCATTTGTCGCACTGACTGTTTTCTCAATAATCACCACGTCACCATCCTGAATATTATCATCAATCATGGAATGACCGCGTACTTTCAATGCATACGTGTTCCGACTGACCATATTCTCAGGCACCGCAACGGACTCATTCTGCTCCACCCGTTCGATAGGCTGACCCGCAGTAATAAAACCCAACAATGGTACCGACACAAGTGCCTCTGTACTTAAGTCATCCAGCACTTCTAATTCTGGCGTCCAGACTGAGTGCTTATTTTTTGGCAATAAATAACTAATTTCTGTCGACATACAACCACCCCCCAACATATTACCTTTATAATTAAGTTTAAGAGTATACACTTTATGTACATTATTCAAGGTATTATTTGATATTTTTGACATACTTTTAAATTAACTTTAATTAGCAGGAGCCAGTCCTCGATTGATGGCGCTGAATTACATAAACCTAAAATAATCAGTTGAATCGTAGCGAGAGCGACTTAGGTGCTGAAGATTAAGGGGGTTACAGGTTATTTTGGCTTTATTCGTACACCCTACGGGTGAAATCAAAATGTGCTGGAAAATCCTTAAGATTCAGTGCATAAGGCGGTCGCAGTAGGTTCAACTGATTTTTTTTAGGTTAAACTCTGAGAATATCAATGGAATTATGCTCATGTTCATTTTTCCTGAACTTTTAATAAAATTCACTACAATTAACTAATATTCATCCTTGTTACTTGACTTTCCATACAAACACGACAGGATACATTTCATGACGTCATTACGTCATGAAAACTTTAACCTTAAAATAGGAATTTATTATGTCTAAGAAATCAAAGTCGGTAAAAAAAGAAATCAAAGCACGCTCAGCAAAAATTGCTAAGCAAGCTAAGAAAATTAAAAAGCTAAAAAAATCTTTAAAGAAGTAAATTGAGAAAGGTGACTAGTTGATAGTAATAGCAATATTGAAAATCTATCACTAAATTCTCAAGGGCGTAGCATTATGGCTGCGCCCTATATTTATTGAGGTCTGTTATGAATGTAAAACAAAAACAAAAAAAATCTGAAAAAAGCAAAAGCAATAAAAAAAACACCTCATTACGTTTAGATAAACAAACCCTAAAAGCACTAAAAATTAAAGCCATCGAACAAGAAACCAGTATTCAAAATTTAATTGAATCTCTGATATTGAATTATTTAAAAAATTAATTCAACACATTTAAAGGCTTTAGCCTCTTAAAATCACCTCGATCACTGGTACCCACCAACAACTCATTTTATTATGCGTATCATACTCATTTTCCGAATCAGTCTGACGCTGAATTAATGCAATAACTTTTGCCTGATAAGGCCTGTTAAGCAAATGCGCCAATTTATCCTGACCCTGACGTGACAATCTAATGACATCACTCTTATTGAATTGAAAAAACAATTGCTCTTTATCATTCATCTTTAACTTAAGCTCATCACCCACAGACAATTTTTCCAGTGACTGATTAACAATATGAGCGGCTGGAAATTTAGCCGCATAGCTTAAATACAACTGGCTTAATCCTATCGTATAAAAAAACATGGGCTGTTTAATCTGTTCGGCGGCCTGACTATATTCATTATCACAATAGGTTTTATCAATGAGACTGATATGTGGGTTTGGCATATTGGAATATTGCATCAACACGAGATGTTCAATGCTACGGGTCATAGCCACATAATAAAGTCGGCGCTCTTCTTCAATTTTATTTTTATCCAGTGTTTTAAATTGCCATTGACCATCCAATAAAATCACATGCTTAAATTCTTCACCTTTAACCCCATGCACGGTACTGAGCAAGATCCCTTGTCCATAACGAGTTTGTCGTTTCTGTTCAAGTAAATAGTCATTGAATTGTCGGACAAAGTGAGAACTGGCTAATGACTGATGACCAAATTGCATTTGCCAGTCAATAATGATGTTTTCTAATAGTTGTTGCCAGTGATTTTTTTCTTCAGGTAAATAACTTAGCATCTGCTCAGTGGATATCATTATACTTTGTTCACTACTGAGCCAGTTTTTAAATTCTATAATCTCTTTGACAGCATGTAGTGGAAATGAATCCTCTTTGACAGCGCTATAACAATAGTTGATACCCGCTTGATGCAGCACCGAACGTACACTTGATAGTTCTATTTTATCAATGCCGTGACGCGCTAGCACCGCAATATCCTCATTCTGAACACTATCATCTAGGATTTGAATATGGCGTATTTGTTGTAAAACTGCATTGGCTTGTTGTTCGACATTATTACAATGAATGATAGCAACTTTTCCCTGAGTGGCTTTTCCCAGCGAGAGTTGTCCCACTGAGCTTTTTCCTATAGAGCTATCTCCTATAGAGAGTGTCGTAATAGACTGCCAATGCCCACCAGGTAATTCCATCTGTCTGGCTTGGTTAATTTCAATGGCATGCTCCGTTTTCATTCTATCCTGATTGGCTTCAATCAAAGAGTTAGCAGCAGCAATGATATTTTTTGTGGAACGATAGTTTTCTGTAAGATAGTGCTTTTCAGCTTGATAATCCTGCTGAAATTGATGAATATATTTAACATTTGCCTGACGAAACTGATAAATAGATTGATCATCATCACCCACCACCATTAAAGACAGCTTTTCATCTTCCGCAAGATGTTTGCCGGTTAATGCTGAAATCAGATTATATTGCAGTTGATCCACATCCTGGTACTCATCCACTAGAATATGTTCTACACCATCTAAAATAGCAGCACGCTGATGCAGAGTGTCCATCCCCAATTCATGTGCTTCGCCGGTCAGTAGATTGATTGCCTGATGAATTAATTGGTCAAAGTCCGTTGCACCATTTTTTCCCGTCATTTGTTGCGGATCAAATGTCTGTCCCAGTATGCGTAAAGCCAGTCCATGAAAGGTATGAATGCGCACAAAGCGGGCATCCACTGCCAATAATTCAACAAGACGCTTTTGTAATGCCAATGCCGTATTATGATTAAAACACAGCACCAAAATTTTATTTGCCGGTACTTGTTTTACCCGTACTAAAAAGGCGATTCGATGCAAAATTACTTTTGATTTTCCTGAACCGGGTCCAGCCAGTACTAATTGATTTTTTCGAATGCTGGCATGAACGATTCTTTGTTGCGCTTGATTATTTAAAGCGACAACAATATTATTCCATGACTCCTGGCTGGTGGCTCGCTCCAGCATGGTTTTTCTATTGTTAAAATACTGGCGAACAAAAGATTCATTGAGCAGGGAAAAATAATCTTTTATCAGCCCCATTGCCAGCTTTATTTGTTCCATACCCAACCGAGCATATTCATTCATTACATGAATTTGAATGATTTTCTGCTGATAATGATCATCCAGTTGATGATAATTATTTTTACTATAACGATGGTGATTAGCTGTATTAAGGTTTATTTCCATCGCCTGTTTAAACACCGCCATGCCATTTTGTAGTTCAATGGCTTTATGGGCATCTAAAAATAATAATGCCCGCTCAATGCCTTTGAGCAGAAATTCATCTTGCGCAACGGGGGATTTATCACTTAATAGCGGCGCTATAAACAGATCGTTTTTTAACACTGTGATCGCTTCTTCCAAAGAGAATTCCAGCATGACTTTCTTCTTTGATTGCGCGTTCTGAGAACTCAAGCGAGCATAAAGAAAATCCACAATCTTACCCGTCATCTCCTGGCGCTGTTGCACCACTTGTTTTATCTCTGACCAACTACGATTTAACTGCACATTAAACTGCTCTCTGGCAATAAAGGCAAAGCTAATCGAACCCGTACTACCGGATAATTTGCCATCCTCACTCCATGTTTTTAGTAACTGGCGAATTATTCGTGTGGATGATTTTAATTGACAGTCATTAATCAAGCTTGAATTAACAGCCCGTATATCCAATTGATGAGTCATTTGTAGGTCTTCATCCGAGGAAGACTCTGGTAAGAGCTGCAATAAGGTATTCTCAATATGACTGATAGATTTAAAGGTATAACGACTATTATCACAGCCTTTAGGCCGCAACCAGGCGGTCATGGAAAGCCCTTTGCTCAGCAGACCACAACTGGCCATTTGCGCCAGGATTTCCATAATACGTTGTGGGGTCATTAATTGTTTTTGCTGCTGTTCTTGATGATGTTCCTGGTGTTGGAATTTGATGCGACTGAGCACTGAGTCTAGAATGTCATCAGCATTGAGGCCTTCATCATCTTCAGCATTGATTAAGGCTTCTAAAATTAAACGCCATTCCTGTCTGGCACTGGCAGACAATTGCAATGTCTGTAGTTTTACTTCAGCTTCTTGTAGGTCGGCAAATAGTGGCTTGCCCTGAAACACACTATTAATGTTATCATCACGCTGTAAAAAACCTTCTCGCTCTAGCCAGGCCAAAGCTGTTTTCACTTTGGTATCAGCCATCCGGTCTTCAACACTGATATCTGAATTCATATAATCAGAACGCAACAACTCCTTACTGGTCGCAACCACACGACCATCAGTGGACTTTGCCCGATAGCGAAGTTCTTTGAGAATTTCTGTAATATCTTTTAAGCGGATTTCAGAATGCTTGCTCAGTTTAAACTGTTGCTCAATATCTTCTTTATCAAATAGTAATATACATTGGGCTGGTTGCTGATCACGCCCTGCCCGTCCAGCTTCCTGTAAATAATTTTCAACTGATCCGGGAATGTCATAATGAATCACCAAACGCACATCTTCTTTATCAATCCCCATACCAAAGGCGTTGGTGGCACAAATAAGTCGAAACTCACCCGCCACAAAGCGCTCCAGAATATCCCTTTTTGCCGATGCATCCAGACCGGCATGAAAATAGCTCACGGACAAATCTTGTGCCTGACTGAGATCTTCGGCAAGTTGTTCTACTTTTTTTCGGGTCGCACAATAAATCACACAACTACCACTTTGCCCATCCGCAAAGCAATTTTTGGTCAGTTCAATAATTTGTGCAAGTTTATTATGTGCCTGAGCAGGCACCACGTCATAGAGCAAATTTTGTCGCTCAACTCCACCCTCAAAACGTCTTAAATCACAGCCCAATTGCTGTTTGAAATGATGACAAATATCATCAATAACATCCATCTTTGCCGTAGCGGTATAGCACCAGATAGGCGGAGGCGTTTCTTTTTGTTGTGCTGCAATCTGCGCAATCACCTTGGCACAATATAAATAATCAGGCCGAAAATCATGTCCCCATTTTGATAAGCAGTGTGCCTCATCAAACACCCAGGCACCAATCTGACGGGATAAAAGTACCTGTTTGACGCGGCGATTACGTAATTGCTCAGGCGATAGATATAAGATGCTAATGTCGCCCAGACGCACCGCTTCTAGCACCGCACTTCGTTCTGTCATGGTGAGCATGCCATAAACGGCTGCAACACTTTCAATGCCGACTTTATCTTTGAGGTTATCAACCTGATCTTTCATCAAAGCCTGTAGTGGTGAAATAACAATCGTCAATGCCCCATTGCGTTTGTTCTTTATCAAGGCTGGTAATTGGAAGCAAAGTGACTTGCCTCCGCCAGTCGGTAGAATAGCCAATAACGACTCAGATCGAATTGCCGCATCAATAATTTCTTTTTGTAAGGCTGTGCCATCTGCCTGCAAGCGAAAATCATCCCATTCATAATAGTTTTGCAGATGCAATCGGGCATCAAAATTATCGCGACAATAATCACATGATACATCACCACAAGGTGTTTCACGTAGTTGATGAATCAGTATTTTTGTCGCGGGAAACTGGTGCCATACCCAGGCAGGTAAAATAGAATTAGTATCAGCAAGCTGTAGCCAGGCAACTGCATAGGCCAAACTAAGTGCATGAATTTTTTGTTGCCGAAAATCTTTTATTAACTGCCGTAATTGATTGGCACAACACTTATCCACCAGACAATCAGCTATCAGCATCTCAATTCTTCTAATAGGCTTTTCTGCTACCACTCCGGCTTTCTTCTCAGCCTTCTTTTCAAATAGCACCTCATGGCTCACATCGGCCATCACTTCCGCCAGCCCAATAGTATCTATAGTTGAATCAGAATGATGCCGAAAAAGACTGGCATAAAGGTCAATTAAACTAGGATTCTGCCGATATTGCTGCTTTAATGCGTCATACTGTTCACTAAAAACGCTCAAAGCCAACTGCGCATCAGCAACCGGATTGTTATAACTATCCTTAATGATTTTATAGTCTTTTATCAGACGGTGATATGGATTTTTTGGAAAGGCTAGTGGGGATAGGAATAAAGTGTCGATAACCGGTAAAGTGTCGATAACCGGTAAAGTGTCGATAACCGGTAAAGTGTCTACAACCGGCAAAGTGTCTACAACCAGCAAAGTGTCTACAACCAGCAAAGAGTCTACAACCAGCAAAGAGTCGATAACGGGTTCTGCCAAATTAGCTAGTCTCTGCTGTTTCAGCCAGGGTAAATCATGATGTAGAATATTATGCCCTAGGAGGAATTTAGCTTTTTCAGCTAAGCGATTAAGCTGTTCAATAGCACCGGCATAATCATTGCGAATATCCAGCCTTTGCTCACCAAGCACAGCCCCCAGATGCAATAATTTTTTTGCATCTTTACTGATTTCTAAATCTAAGGATAAAATCTGTTCAAGAGGCATTATTATCCTGTCTATTAAAACCTAAAGTAAAAGTTGAAAGCTCAGTGAAAAATCGTCTAACGCATTCATACTATAACACTTTATTTGATAATAGGTCATTTCAAGAGAAGAATAAATATCATTAATATGGTAGTATTTATTGTTCAATATTGAGCCATCTTATGTCCAGTTGGAGTGAAATCTTATAGCAATGTCACAAGTAGCAATGTCACAAGTAGAAATGTCACAACATATTACTGTTTTACCTTCTGGTCATCTCCAGTATCATCATGATTTAGCACATAAGCAGGCAGAACAAACCCAAGCCCAGCACATTGACCAAGCTTTCAAACAATCGGTTGCCGCCGGTTTATTTGCCTTAGTTTGCCTTAAAGATGATAAGGACTTATCAATATCACTCAAATATTGGCGATATTTTACTCATCAATATATGGCCGCCCGGTGCCATGAAAGTGCCACAGAACAAGATATTCAAGCCATTTCTCCACAGTTGGACAGTCATTCTTTACTCAAAAACAGACCACCCATGCAGGGCAGTGAATATTTATCTGCTGAAACTTATAATAAACTCTGGTTTGATTTTGACCAATGGTTTTGCCAGCAGGTCAATACCTCAAGCGATACCTTAGAAAACTTTTTAAAGAAAACAGCCCCGCAATGGCATCAGGTTGGCCGAGTCTGTTTTCATTTAGCCGAAAACAAAAATGATATCGACTACCCTTTTGCCTTTATCGCAACCTATGTACCCAAACAATCCAAGCAGGGAAAAACTCAACATAAACCTTTGGGCAAAGCATTAGAAGAATATGCGGGATCAGATAATAAAAAAGAATTGATCCACTTATTAAAGCCTATCAATCTAGCCAGCCAAACTAGCCCATTAATTGCAGATTTAGTCTCAAGCGGTGATATTTATTCACCCCTTGCCTGGACCAGTGTCGAAGCCTATGAATTTTTAACCTCAGTACCCGATTATACTGAAAGTGGTGTTATTGTTAAGCTACCTAACTGGTGGAAAAAAAGAGCCCGTCCCACTGTTAGCATCAGCATAGGCAATGCCTCACAAAAAAACTTTTCCACTGACCATTTATTAGATTTCAATCTCAATCTGGTGTTGGGCGATGAACAATTAAGCCCACAAGAACTGGAGCAAATCTTATCCTCTGACGAGGGACTGATCTTTTTAAAAGGTCAGTGGATTGAAGTGAATAAAGATAAAATTAACCAGGCGCTGGCACACTGGCAGTCAGTTGAACAGGAGTATGGTGCAAATGGTATTAGTTTTATTGAAGGTATGCGATTATTAGCAGGCACCACCTCTGACTTAAACGATAAACATTCTAATGAGCAGGAACAGCAATGGTCATTTGTCAATGCAGGTCAAGGCTTAAGTAGCATATTGGATGGTCTGAGAAACCCTGAAAACATCAAAGCCAACCAGCCTGGCAAAGCACTAAAAGCCTCATTAAGAGACTATCAATCAATTGGCGTCAATTGGTTACATGAACTCAGCCAACTCGGCCTAGGGGCTTGTCTTGCTGATGATATGGGCTTAGGAAAAACTATTCAGATTATTTCTTTATTGCTCATATTAAAAAAACAGGCACTCAAGAAAAAAGACCTCATTTCTTACCCCTCTCTGCTAGTGTTACCGGCTTCATTACTGAATAACTGGAAAGATGAAATCACTAAGTTTGCCCCGTCGCTCAATTGTTTTTTTATTCACGGTTCAATGATTAGCAAATCTGAATTGATAAAAATGGCCGAAAACAGTACCACAATGAATGTTTTTGAACATTATGACCTAATCATTACCAGCTATGGCACTCTCATGAGACAGGACTGGTTATTGGAATTAAACTGGCATCTGGCCATTATTGATGAGGCTCAGGCAATCAAAAATTCCAATAGTCGGCAAACTAAACAGGTGAAAAAAATAAAAGCCCGTTCACGTATTGCTTTGACTGGCACCCCCATTGAAAACAGGATATCTGATTTATGGTCATTGTTTGACTTTATATGCCCAGGCTTGCTTGGCAGCCCAGCTAAGTTTAAACAATTTATAAAATCACTGGAAGCCAGAAAGGTACAACAATACGCCCCCTTACGCAATTTGATCAGTCCTTATATTTTAAGGCGCTTAAAAACAGATAAAAAAATTATCAGCGATTTACCCGATAAAACCGAAGTTCAGTCTTATTGTCAGCTGACCAAGAAACAAGCGGTTATATACCAAAAAACGGTCAAGCAACTCGCCAAAATTCTGAATGAAGTCAAAGGCATCAATCGCCGAGGCCAGATTCTAGCATTCATGTTAAAATTAAAACAACTTTGCAATCACCCCTCGCAAATGAATGGCGATGACGAATATCTTGCCAAAGACAGCGGCAAATTTTTAAGATTGGCAGAAATCTGTCAGGAAATTGCTGATAAGCAGGAAAAAGTATTAATTTTTACCCAATTCCGAGAAATTATTGCGCCAATGAATCTTTTTTTAAACAACTTATTCGAACAACCTGGCTTAGTTTTACATGGTGGAACGTCAGTCAAAAAACGCAAAGAAATGGTTGATTTATTTCAGGATGAAACCGGTCCCAGCCACTTTATTTTATCACTAAAAGCAGGCGGTACCGGACTCAATCTAACCGCTGCCTCCCATGTTATTCACTTTGACCGCTGGTGGAATCCTGCAGTAGAAAATCAGGCAACTGATCGGGCATTTCGTATCGGACAAAAAAATAATGTGCTGGTTCACAAATTTATCTGCAAAGGTTCCATTGAAGAAAAAATCGATGCCCTTATCAATGATAAAACAAAATTGGCCAGTGAGATATTGTCCGATAATGGCAAAGAAGTAAAACTGACAGAAATGAGCAATGAGGAACTCATCCAACTTGTTTCCTTAGATGTTAATCAAACCCAGACTTAACGAAGAGAATACGATGTCTTATTATGGTTATGCCCCCTATGTTCCCGTGGCCAAACGTAAAGAAAAAGCCAAAAAAGAAATGCGTAAACTGGCCAAGAAAGGTATTGAGATCCAGCCTATTACTATTCAGGGGCGCATCATCAGCAAGTCTTTTTGGGGCAAGGCCTGGTGTGAGCACCTAGAACAATATAGCGACTTTTCCAATCGCCTCCCAAGAGGACAAACTTATGCGCGTAATGGCTCTGTCTGTCATTTGTCCATAGAACAGGGACTTATCAATGCTTATGTTTATGGTTCAGAGCTCTATAAAATCATCATAAAAATAAGCCCTCTAGACAAGAGTAAATGGCTTGATATACAAACAGAATGTGCAGGTCAAATTGATTCATTACTCGCCTTATTACAGGGAAAAATATCCGATAGCGTCATGCAAGTTGTGACTGATCCGAAAAAAGGTCTTTTTCCCCTCTCAAATGAAATCAAGATGCATTGTGATTGTCCCGATGGTGCTTATCTCTGTAAACATATTGCTGCCGTTATTTATGGTGTAGGCCACCGTCTGGATACTGCACCTGAAAGCCTTTTTTTATTACGCAAAGTCGATCAAAACAAACTGATTTCAAAAATCAAATTACCCATTTCTGATAAGCCTAAAAAGCGTCAGCTCAAAGGTGAACTAAGTGATATTTTTGGCATCGATCTTGGTGATGAAAATAGCATTAATATCGTAGAGCGCCCCATAAAAAAACAAACCACGCGCAAGCCCATCTCAAAAACAAAACAAAAAATTAGAAAAAGAACTATCCGCCCCACAGGAAAAAGTATTAGCCGACTGAGGAATAAATTTGCTATGAACATCTCTCAGTTTGCCCGCTTAATTGGCGTCAGCAACACCACCATTGCCAACTGGGAAAAGCGAGACGAGCGATTAATCTTAAAAGAAAAACACTATGAGGCCTTACTATTAGTTACTGACTTAGACAAGGAACAGGCTTGGGAGAAATTAGAATAATCAGCGACTCTAGTCCAAACCCAAATAAAACAAAGAGACCTAGCACCTTACCAGGACAGCCTGAGATTCGCAGCAATTTCATTGCTCAGAATTTTAGGTACATCATACTGCTCCGCCAGCGCCGGGCATTTTATAGTCCACATGAGCAATCGCACTCAGGGTCTGCACGTGCATTTTTTTATTAGAAGAGCGATCAAAACGCTGGGTAATAAAGTGTCGCTGATTGCCTTCATGCAGTAGTTTACAAGGCATCATATTAATACCACAGGCTGTGGCCAGCAAGTGATAAACATATTCCATTGCACCATAACCCTGAGGATCAGCAAAGCTTTCTTTATTTTTATTATGTTCACTTACAGTGGACCCCATTGTCAAGACAGCTTTCTCAAATATTAAGATATAATTCTGTTGGTTATTTATAGTATTAGTCTTATCCACATATCCACAGGTCTGCCAGTAGTCCAGAGACGCTTGCGATATATCTCAGGGCTACTGGCTTGGCCTGTGGATATGTGGACAAGGCGGTTGCCAGTAAAGTTGATTATCCTCTCATCATGCTGCCCGTTTTAAGTCTGGAACAACTTCTTTCATCACGCCATAGATCTCTGCAGGCGTTTTTCCACCGTGTGTACTGTGTGGTCGTTCATGGTTGTAAAACTCAAAATATTCCTTTAATGAGCTCTTTAGCTCATCAATACTTTGGTAATCCTTGAGGTAAATTTCCTCATTTTTTTACACTTCGCCAGAGTCGTTCAATCATAATGTTATCCATTGCTCTGCCTTTGCCGTCCATGCTGATTTTTATATCATTGGCCTTTAGAACACCTGTAAATGCTCTGCTAGTATATTGAGCACCTTGATCCGTTTGAAGATTTCTGGCTTTCCATAATGTTATCCATTGCTCTGCCTTTGCCGTCCATGCTGCTGATTTTTATATCATTGGCCTTTAGAACACCTGTAAATCAAATGCTGATCCGTATTGAAGATTTCTGGCTTTCCATATCGTCGCAGTGCTGTTTCCAGACTACTGATACAAAAGCTTTCTTCCATGCTGGTTGACACTTCCCAGGACAGCACAAAACGGCTACTCCAGTCCATAACAGCACTTAGGTAGACAAATCCATGTGGCATCCGTAAATACGTGATATCTGTGCACCAAACCTGGTTATTCCTATTAATATCAATTCCTTTGAGCAAATATGGATAGAGGTTATTTACTTTGCAAGGCTTGCTGGTATTGGGTTTTGGTGCCACTGAAACCAATCCCATGATCCGCATAAGCCGTTGAACTTTTTACGATTAATTTTATAACATTTCAATCTTAATGCATTACGAATTTGACGACTGCCATAGAATGGATGTTTTATGTACAACTCATCAATCAAATTCATTAATGTTAAATCTTTATTTTGCAGAGGCTTTTTAGGTTGATAGTAATAGCTTGAACGGTTCAGGCCGATAAGCTCACATTGTTTTTGATGCTCAACTGAGGGTGCTCTTTTTCTATGCAACACCGCTTTTCTGCTCTACTCAGTTGAACATCTTCAACTTTTTTGACAGCCAGTCAGCCTCTACTTTTAGTTGACCTATTTGGCTGTACAGGTGTTCTTTTTCCTTTTCATGTTCAGCATCTTTATTCTCTAATTTTTTTGAAAAAGTATCGGCTGCACCATCAAGCATCTGCTTTTTCCAGCTATTGACCTGGGTGGTGTGCACTTCAAATTCTGACGCAATTTCTGCGACTGTTTTTGACCTTTCAAAGCCTCAATGGCTACTTTTGCTTTAAATTTGTTGTTGAATGTTTTTCTTTTTGTGCTCATTTTTTTGTTCCCCGTTAGGTTAGCTCTTATATCTTAACCTATTGTCCAGTTTTCGGGGTCCACTATAGTAAAGACCCATTAGTATTAGTTAAACTTAAAGTCTTCAGTAATGAAGATCATAGTTAATTGGATATTATCACTGATACAATTCTTTGATATTGCCACTTATAGCCTGTAGCCTCATAGTCATCATATCAATAAAATTTTGGCATGACTATCTAAGAAGCATCTTCAGCAAGAACCATTTTTGCCAAGAACATGAAGAACATCAGGCTAGAACAGGGAATTTCTCAGGAAAAACTTGCTGAATCATCTGGTTTACACCGAACTTATATTGGGTCTGTTGAAAGATGTGAACGAAACATTGCTATTGATAACATGGAGAAGATTGCTATAGCACTATCAGTTTCTTTAACAGAACTTCTTTCTAAGTAGGTTTGCCTTCTGTTGTCTGAAATCAAACACCCTAATACCCTGTTGCACAGCTAGGTTATGCATAGACTCAGTACCTTTACCACCAGGAAATAACACTACAGCATCCGCATATATTGCCATTTTTTTATTGCGTATCGGCCCAGCAGCACGTCCATATTGCTTCCAGTCAGCTTTGAAGGCTTTAACTGATATGTTGTGTATGTCAGCCCAATGTTCACCACTAGCGTCCACACCCTTTGCACCGCCTGAAACCACCTCAGTAATATCCAACATATTTAGTTTTATATAATCTGATTCTGTTAAATGGTAGTCACGTCCACCTGCAATGATAACTTTCATAACTTACTCCAATTGGTAAATTAATACGGGCAGGAATAGTTTGCTCTAATACCCCTCTTGCCTTAGCATCCTATTTAAAAATATACTGTATAAAATAAAATATAAATTAACAAGAAAAAACTAATGATGCTCAACAGGAATTTTTTACTTCTGGTACACTGAGAAATTATTATGATGTGAAAAAATATGAAGTTGCTCTTAAAATATGGCTACCAGAGACTGTTAAGCTTGCTCTGATTGAAATGTGCTCATTTGCTGATGCCAGTCTATCTGATATTATAAGGCAAACGCTTTTTACTTATCTGTATGGCCGTTATGACCTTATGCACTCAATTGAAAAAGGTGAGCATGATTTTTCATTTAATGCCTCAGTAAAATACTCTAAAGTAAGCACTAAGAGCGATAAAGTAGAACTAGGTAAAAATGCTTTTGATGTGAAAGTATGGATTGCAATAAAGATGAAAAATGATCTTCAGCAACTCGCAGATAAAACTGGGTTAAAGTTATCTGAATTTATACGCGAAATTTTAATTTCTAATCTTTTTGGTCTCACTTACCTTCCTGAACACGATGAGATGATTTTACTTAGAATAGAGTTTGATTAGCGATAAGTCTCAATATTCTCAGAAATTAAGTATTTGAAGTGTCTTAAGATCATGTTGACCATTAAAATACTTGTTCAGAACCTTTTGAAATACCAAGTTATCTCTGGCAACCTCTGTAAACAAGGTCATTGATGACTTTAATTTCATATCATCTGGATGACCAAATATCTCTAAAGTCCGTTTTCCTTCAATTGCCAGTACTGCCTCAGTACATTCTATTAAACGCTTACCAAGAACAGGATGGCTGATATATTTATAAGCTTCTGAGATGCTTTCAATTGCATAATATCTTGCTGTTGAGCTATGTCCAAGCCCTTTAATTTGCGGAAAGATAAACCACATCCAGTGAGTTTTTTTCTGACCTGAATTAAGCTCTTGAAGAACCATTTCATAAATGGGATCTTGTGCCTCTATAAATCGATTCATCAAAAATTACCGGAGGGAAGTATTATTATGACAATAAAAAATGCTGCTTCTGGCAACTCAGAATTTCAAGGTGATGTTTAACAAAGAATAGCGACCAAAAACAAGTTTACAATCAACAAGTTATTGGTAGGCGCGAGTGGATTCGAACCACCGACCCCCACCATGTCAAGGTGGTGCTCTAACCAACTGAGCTACGTGCCTATAGGGTCAAATTTCCTGAGATACGAGATGTATCGGAAACGATGCGTATAATACCGAGGCTGGGGTGTTTTGGCAAGTCTTTTTTAACTAAAGATAAGCTAAAATTAAAAAATTGGCTAAAGTTGGATAAAATAGGCTAGAGCCGGATAAATTTGTCTTGTAGGACTTTGATTTGGTCTCGTAAATGCGCGGCTTCTTCAAATTCCATATTTTGTGCGTGTGAATACATCTTGTCTTCCATTTCTTGCATTTGTTTTTCCAGTTCAGAGCGTGTCATTATATCATAACGACCTGATTCTTCGGCAATTTTTCTATTTTTTGCCACTGCCAGGCCTGCACCGGGGATGGTGGCTTCGAGAATATCTTTAACCGACTTTTTAATACCCTGAGGGGTGATTCCATGTTGTTTATTATAGGCGATTTGTTTTTCCCGCCGTCTGGCCGTCTCACTCATCGCTCGTTCCATTGAGCCGGTGATACGTTCTGCGTATAAAATGACCGAGCCATTCACATGCCGGGCTGCCCTTCCCATGGTTTGAATCAGCGAACGCTCAGAACGTAGGAAACCTTCTTTATCGGCATCCAAAATGGCCACCAAGGAGACTTCCGGAATATCCAGTCCTTCTCTGAGTAGATTAATACCTACCAGAACATCAAACTCACCCAGGCGTAAGTCACGGATGATTTCTACTCGCTCTACCGTATCAATATCTGAATGTAGGTAACGCACTTTAAGGTCATGTTCCAGATAATAGTCCGTGAGGTCTTCAGCCATGCGCTTGGTTAACGTCGTCACCAGTACGCGCTCATTTAATGCAATGCGTTTATGGATCTCAGAAATCAAATCATCAACCTGTGTTGTAGCACTGCGTACTTCAACAGGCGGATCAATTAAGCCCGTGGGGCGCACGATTTGTTCTGCAACCACGTTTGACTTTTCAGCTTCATAATTGCCTGGTGTGGCTGAGACAAAAATGGTCTGGGGGGCAAGTCGTTCAAATTCAGCGAATTTTAAGGGGCGATTATCTAAAGCCGATGGTAATCGAAAACCATACTCAACGAGATTTTCTTTGCGTGATCGATCACCTTTATACATCGCCCCCACTTGTGAGACCGTTACATGACTTTCATCAATAAAGATAATGGCATCATCAGGCAAGTAGTCTAAAAATGTTGGCGGTGGTTCACCGATTGCTCGCCCTGATAAATAACGTGAGTAATTTTCAATTCCAGAGCAATAGCCTAATTCCAGAATCATTTCTAGATCCAGCTGGGTACGTTGTTCTAAGCGCTGCGCTTCGACTAATTTATTGGCATCATAAAGTACCGCTAAACGCTCCTTAAGTTCGACCTTAATTTTTTCAACAGCCTCTAATAGGGTTGCTCTTGGTGTTACATAATGAGTTTTTGGGTAGACAGTGATCCTTGGAACACGACGTAATACTTCACCCGTTAGTGGATCAAAATAACTCAGGGCCTCTACTTCATCATCAAATAATTCAATGCGCACTGCTTCACTATCAGAGTCAGCGGGATAAATATCAATCACATCGCCACGCACTCGATAGGTTGCCCGATGCAATTCCACATCATTGCGCTTGTATTGCAACTCTGCCAGTCGTCTTAAAATAGTACGTTGATCAACAACATCACCTTTAACAACATGCAAAAGCATTTTCAAGTAGGATTTAGGATCGCCCAAACCATAAATACAGGAAACAGAGGCAACAATGATGACATCTTTACGTTCTAGCAGTGCTTTGGTGGCAGATAAGCGCATCTGTTCTATGTGTTCATTAATGGAGGCATCTTTTTCAATAAACGTGTCCGATGCAGGGACATAGGCTTCAGGTTGATAGTAGTCATAGTAGGAAACAAAATATTCCACCGAATTGTGGGGAAAAAACTCTTTCATCTCACCATAGAGTTGTGCTGCCAGGGTTTTATTGTGAGCTAAGATCAACGTTGGCCGTTGCAGATTTTGCATCACATTGGCCATGGTAAAGGTTTTGCCAGAACCAGTGACACCCAATAGCGTCATTGCGGCTTCACCATCCTGCAGGGCTTCAGTCAAACGTTTTATTGCCGCAGGCTGATCGCCATCGGGGGTATATGATGAGACTAGCTCAAAGGGTTTGCCCATGATTTGTTTCTCTTTGCTCTATATCATGACTAAATGGTTAAAAGTATTTCCTTCCAACACAAATGTGCTAAAATTACTACTAATATTTATAACTTTGTTATCTTGTATTTTACGCTCATTTTACGCTAGAGGTGCTTCACTTGGCTACACACCCGACTAAAATTAATCTGTCTAATCGAGTTCAATTAGTTAAACCATCTGCGACTTTAGCCATTACTGCAAAAGCAAAAGCATTGCGTGCAGAAGGTAAGGATATTATTGGTCTGGGTGCTGGCGAACCGGATTTTGATACCCCCGACCATATAAAAAATGCAGCAATTCAGGCAATTAATGATGGCTTTACAAAATATACCGCAGTCGGTGGCACTCCGGAGTTAAAGCAGGTTGTATGTGACAAATTCAAACATGATAATTCGCTTGATTATAGCCCTGAGCAAGTATTGGTTTCCAGTGGTGGTAAACAAAGTTTTTATAACCTCTGTCAAGCTTTATTGAATGATGGTGACGAAGTCATTATCCCTGCTCCGTATTGGGTCTCCTATCCCGACATGGTCATTCTAGGTGGTGCAACGCCGGTCATTATCAGCACAGGGATCGATGAAGGTTTTAAGATCTCCCCTGAACAATTAAAGGCCGCCATTACAGATAAAACCCGTCTGATGGTGTTAAACACCCCTTCTAATCCAACGGGTGTCACATATACTCGCGCTGATTTAGCCGCCATTGGTGAGGTGCTTAAAGAGCATCCTGATATCATTATCGCCAGTGATGATATGTATGAACATATTGTCTGGTCTGATGAGCCTTTCTGTACCATTGCCGAAGTTTGCCCTTATTTATATGATCAAACAGTGACCATGAATGGTGTCAGTAAAGCCTATTCAATGACGGGTTGGCGGATTGGTTATGCTGCCGGACCAAAGGATTTGATTGCAGCAATGACCAAAATTCAATCACAAAGCACTTCTAACCCCTGCTCTATTTCTCAAGTGGCGGCACAAGAAGCACTCAGTGGTGATCAAAGCTGTATTGATACCATGTTAAAAGCGTTTAAAGAACGCCATGACTTTGTGGTTGATGCCGTCAATGCCATTGCAGGTATGCAAGCCTTACCTTCACAGGGTGCTTTTTATACCTTTGCCAATATGCAAACATTAATTGATCAGACCGAGGGTGTGAGTGATGATGTTGAATTGGCAGATTATATTTTAAGTCATGCAGAAGTGGCTCTAGTGCCTGGCTCAGCATTCGGTGCACCGGGTTATATGCGCTTCTCTTTTGCAACCAGCATGGATAACTTGCAAGAGGCGATTAGTCGTCTGCAAAAGCTTTTTAGCACAACTTAAATGGCTTAAATGGCTTAAATGGCTTAAATGGCTTAAAGTTAAATTGCTTGAAACTTAAGGAAAGATAAAAGCGACAAGCATAAAAAAAGGCGGCCGAGATAAACTCTGCGCCGCCTTTATTACCTCCTTACCAAGCTGTTTTAGAACTAACTAAAACCCTGCTTGCGGTCAATCCTTCGACCCTTTCCTCCTGACTCGTTCCGTCTTACGTCTTCCTTGAATTAAACTTTTCAAATCTTTTAAAAAGTAGATTTCCTAAACGTTGCAAGGATTCTATCAGACTCCACTCAAGGCTCAACTAGGGATAACCCCTAGCCGTTATAAAATGTGAACTAGGTTGCAGCTTGAAAAAGGACTTCATCAACCTCATTTTATAGACTATAGAAAATATGCTATACCCCTAAGCCTTCTAATGCCAAAAATCAGGATCCCTATCTATGAGTAATTTTCCATTTGTCGTCGATATCAGCGATGCCGGACATTTTGAACAACAAGTTATTGAAGCTTCTAAACAACAACCTATATTAGTCGATTTCTGGGCTGAATGGTGTCAGCCCTGTAAAGCACTGATACCATTGCTGACCAAACTGGCAGAGGATTACAAAGGAGCATTTATCCTCGCCAAAGTGAATGCTGACGAACAACAAGAACTAGTGGCTGCGGCAGGTGTACGAAATTTACCTACCGTCAAACTCTACAAAAATGGTGTGATGGTCGATGAATTTATGGGAGCCAAAGCTGAAAGTGAAATACGCAAGATGCTTGATACCCATGTTGAAAATGAAACCAGCAATAAAATTGCTGAGGCATTAGCATTATCAGAAGCCGGAGAGCATCAGCAGGCCACAGAGCAGCTTAAAGCGCTCAATCAACAAGAGCCAAGCAACTCTAATGTCCATATTGCCATTGCAAAGGTCTATTTACAATCAGGTGATTTTGAAAACTGTGAAGCGATTATTAAATCATTGCCAGCCAATATACAGCTTAGCGATGATGTAAAGAAGCTTCAGGATGAACTGAATTTAGCCCGTTCTACCAGCGATAGTCCTGAAGTGGAGGAGTTGTTAGCCCAACTTGAAACTGATCCAGAGCAACACGACATCCGACTCCAATTAGCGAATCAATACATAGTGAGCCATCAATATGAACTCGCTTTGGAAGCCTTAATGTATATTTTACAACAGGATATGAATTTTCAGGAAGGTGCCGCCAAAGCGGCTATGCTAAGCATTTTTGAAACATTGGGTGCTCAGGAGGCACTGACGCGGCAGTATCGGAGTAAATTAGCTAGCTTAATGTACTAGTAATTTTCCCTGCCACTTTGTGTTCCCCTCCCATTTAAGGAGGGTTGTTATAAGTTAAGTTTATTTTGCCTTAATTGTTGCAGACAGACGCTTGGCAGGCACATAACCCGGCATACTGGTACCATCTTCCAAAAACATGGCTGGTGTGCCCTGTACGCCCAATGCCTGACCTAGCTCAAACTGCTGAGCAACGGGATTATCACAGCTTTTATCAGGAATAACCTTACCTTCTTTGGCATCACCCATCGCTTTAGCGGGATCATCCGAACACCAGACATTGACCGCTTTTTGATAAGAACGACTACCAATTCCAGCTCTGGGATAGGCCATATAGCGAATAGTAATGCCTTCGGCATTATAGTCAGCCATTTCACGGTGTAATTTGACGCAATAGGGACAGTCAATATCGGTAAAAACAGTCACTTTCGCAATTTCATTTTTTGCTGGGAAAACAATCATCTTGCTTTCATCCATGACACCCAATAATTTACCTCTGGCTTCACCACGCTTTTTCTCAGTTAAATTAACGCGCTTTTTGACATCAATAATATCACCACGGAACATTAAAGAAGCATCTTTATTAAAGTAAAAAATGGTTGAGCCAAAGCTCACTTCATAAAGACCCGGCATCGCAGTTTCTTCAATACTACTGGGCGTATTTTGTGGCATCAGTGTATTTAAGGCCGCATCCAGCTCAGGGGTGGATTTAGCAATACTGACTGAGCTTGCCAACACAACAAGCAAGGAAATCATTCCCATCATAAGGCTTTGAGCAAGGTGTTGTTTTGTCTTTATGTCTTTAAAAATCATTCATTATTTTCCGTATTAATCTCTAAAATTTGTAAATTGCAATGCCACAGAGAACTCCTCTTTTTTCAGCATTGCCATTACGGCTTGTAAATCATCGCGCTTTTTGCCGGTTACCCGAACTTGTTCACCCTGAATAGAAGACTGCACTTTTAGTTTTTTATCTTTAATCAGTTTCACAATTTTTCTGGCATTGTCTTTATCAATACCCTGACAAATCAGTAACTTCTGTTCCATCGCCTTGCCATTAGGCTTTATATCACCCTGCTCTAAGCTTTTTACATCCACTTTCCTGCGCACTAACTCCGTCAACATAATATCCAGGAGTTGTTGCACTTGAAATTCGCTTTCACTTATCAGGGTAACTTCTTCCTTTGACTGCTTAACTGTCGTTTCAGTTCCCTTAAAGTCATATCTTTGTGTAATTGCTCGATTCGCATTACTGACGGCATTGGTTAATTCATGCATATCAATTTCTGAAACAATATCAAATGAAGGCATTTCTAGTTCCTGTAAAACAATTAGAGTAATTAATCTTGAAGAAGAAAATCTTATCCATTGTAATTAGCAATACACAATTGTCAAATTTAAACTCTGAATAATCCTAGAAACCTCAGTTGAACCTACTGCGAGCGTCCAATGTACTGGAGATTCAACTGAGGTTTCTAGGATAATCGCAACTACTCAGCTTTGTTTTTAAAACAAGCTTCATGAGCAAGTAAACTTTGCTTTATTTTCATAAAGTTTATCTTACCCTTTTGCAAGGCCAGGGTATCACCGGCGTAACCGCCCACTCCTGATGCAGAGACAATACGATGACAGGGAATAACAAAAGGGAAATGGTTATTTCGACAGGCATTGCCTATCGCTCTGGCACTAGTATTGAGTTCTTTGGCTAGCTCACCATAGGTTTTTACCACACCAGAAGGAATTTTCCTTAAGGCCTGCCACACCCGTTGCTGAAAGACTGTACCCTGATAGATATTGCAGGCAATGGTGAATTGAAAATTTGCCTGATGAAAATAACTGTCCACTTGCGCTATAATTTTTTTAGCAAATTGCTGTTCAATCACATCCCTGAGCAATGCAATCTGCTTACTCAGAAAGTCTATCCCCTCAGCTTTTTCATAGCTGATACCTGTGATCATAGTTTGTTTAAAACGCACACAGAGATGAACATCGACAAGATCGAATTGTTCATATTCATGCAGCGGGATCATAATCCTTGCTGTATTCATCATGCTAAAAGCATAATTTTAGCGAAAAAAAAGGGCTGTTTGAATTATCAAACACCCCTTTTTCTTTTGCTTCGTCATATCGCAATGATAAGACTTAAGCCAACTTCTCTTTGATACGTGCAGACTTGCCGCGAAGATCACGTAGATAGTATAGTTTTGAACGACGTACATCACCACGACGCTTGACTTCAATACTGTCAACCATAGTGCTGTAAGTTTGAAAAACACGCTCAACACCTTCACCATAAGAAATTTTACGGACAGTGAAAGCAGAATCCAGACCACGATTACGCACAGCGATAACAACGCCTTCGAAAGCCTGAATACGCTCACGCTCGCCTTCTTTTACTTTTACGTTTACAACCACTGTGTCACCAGGGCCAAACTTAGGCACTTCACGTCCCATTTGTTCTGCGTTTATAGCATCAATTATATTGCTCATTCATTTGCTCCAATTAGCTCAGGCCCTGAACCCAGGCTGGTCTTTTTTAAAAAAGGGTTAAAAAAAGGGTTAAAAAAACAGTTTAAAACGGCTTATAAACATTACATTAATAAGCTTATTATTTCTCTTCTTGAATGAACGCTTGCAACAATTGCTGCTCTTGTTCACTCAATTGGCGATCTTTCAATAAATCTGGCCTTCTCTGCCAGGTGCGCCCTAAAGACTGCTTGAGACGCCATTGTTCTATATTTTCATGATGACCGCTGAGCAACACATCGGGGACTGCGTCTCCCTTTTGTTCAGAATTGCCATCATCAAAATGTAACATTTCTGGACGAGTGTAATGCGGATGATCCAGTAAACCGGAGTAAAATGAATCATTCGGTGCCGATTCGTGATGCCCTAAAGCACCTGGTAATAAACGAATCAAGCTATCAATCAATACCATTGCCGGTAATTCACCGCCACTGAGTACATAGTCACCAATTGAACATTCATAATCAACAAAGTGTTCAATCAGGCGTTCATCAACACCTTCGTAGCGACCCGCTAATAAAATTAGCTGCTCATTTTCTTCGTGCAACGTTTTGACAATATTCTGTGTCAAAGGCTGACCTTGTGGCGATAAATAAACCACTTTAATTTTTTTGCTATCCGAAGTAGCGGCCGCTTTTTCTTTCAGCGCCTGTATTGCCTTGCTAAGAGGCTCTACCTTCATCAGCATACCGGGACCACCACCATAAGGTCGGTCATCCACTGTTTTATGTTTGTCTGTGGTGAAATCTCTGGGATTGGTTATCGCCAGACTGATTAAACCTTTTTTTATTGCCCTGCCGGTTATTCCCGACTGTATCGCTACAAACATTTCTGGAAACAAACTGATGACATCAATATGTTTTAGCATGTTTGCTTAGCTATCACTCTAGGCATCGATCTTGTCATTGTCATCATTGTCGTCATTGTTATTACTATGACTATCGCTGTCCTTGTTTTGCTCTTCATTCCAAGCAATTGGCCAATCAACAATTATTTTTCCTTCATCCAGCGTCACTTTTTTCACATAGTGTTCTAAAACAAAGGGGACTAGTATTTCTGTTTTGTCTTGAGCCGACTCAATGACTAATACATCATTAACAGCAGTCTCAATTAAACGACTAACTTTACCCAACTCAACATCTTCTAAGTTGCTGACCTTCAGGCCAATTAAATCAGTCCAGTAATACTCATCTTTTCCAGCGGCTTTAAACTCAGACCGCTGAACCGCTAATTCTGCACCGATTAAGGTTGCGGAGATTTCGCGGCTATCATAACCGGAAAAATGTGCGACCACCCCTTTACCATGGGCTTTGCCATTATCCAGCTGAATGTCTTGCCAGGATGTATTGCGATTATTACCCAGCTTTATTTTTAAAGCTTTGTAACGAACAATGTTCTCTCTGGGCTGGGTATAGGAATAGATTTTCACCCACCCTTTAACACCATAATAACCAGAGATTTTACCCAGGATATGTAAATCCTGGTCATCAGACAATTCAGACATTCTTTAAGTCAGAACAGGCTTAAGCAGCCTTGTTAGACTCTTTAAGTAATGTGTTTACACGAACTGAAGTTTGTGCGCCCTGACCAAGCCAGTGTTCAACACGTTCTTTTTTCACTTCAAGACGTACTTCCTGGCCACGCGCCATAGGATTGAAGTAGCCAACTTTTTCGATGAAACGACCATCACGAGCAGAACGGCTATCTGTTACAACGATCTGATAAAATGGGCGCTTCTTAGAACCACCACGAGCTAGACGTATAGTAACCATTAAACTAAATTCCTCAATAAAATCAATAAGCTCCAGAAACAAACTAACTGGACTGTTTTTTCTTAGTAAGCAGAATCAAAAACCAAGTAAATAAAGGGTCTGATTTCATGGCACTTAAGCCAGCTCTGAAAAGACGGGCATTTTACTCTAATTCCACACTTAGATAAAGCAATATTTCGTTTTTTTTAGTCTTATTTTTGCTTCAATGACTCGATGCTTGTTTGGAAGCAAAATAAGCGCTATTTATAAGCGACGATTAGTCCCTTAGAGTTTTTCTAAAAAGGCATTTTCCCCATACCACCACCCATTCCCGGTGGCATGCGACCTTTTAGGCTACGCATCATATTTTTCATGCCGCCCTTGGAAAACTTCTTCATCATTTTTTGCATTTGTTTAAATTGCTTCAACAAACGATTAAGATCCTGAATTTGTGTCCCTGAGCCTGCCGTGATACGTTTTTTTCTAGAACCTTTAATGAATTCAGGTTTTTGACGTTCATAAGGTGTCATGGAGTTAATCAACGCTTCAATTTTGATCAATTCCTTATCATTCACCTGTTCTTTCACTTGGTTGGGAATGTCACTCACTCCGGGTAACTTGTCCATCAGACTGCTCATGCCACCCATTTTTTTCATTTGTAGAATCTGATCACGAAAGTCATCTAAATCAAAATTCTTACCTTTTTTGATTTTTCTAGCGAGCTTGGCGGCTTTTTTATGATCGACTTTATTTTGTGCATCTTCGACCAAACTGAGAATATCACCCATGCCCAGAATACGAGAAGCCAGTCTATCCGGATGGAAAGCTTCTAAAGCATCAACTTTTTCACCCACACCCATAAATTTAATGGGCTTGCCCGTGATTTGACGAATCGATAAAGCCGCACCACCACGCGCATCACCATCGGTTTTGGTCAGAATCACACCAGTCAATGGCAGTGCTTCATCAAATGCCTTGGCGGTATTCGCCGCATCCTGACCGGTCATGCTATCTACAACGAATAAGGTTTCGACTGGATTGATAGCAGCATGCAGGCTTTTGATTTCACCCATCATTTCATCATCAATATGCAATCGACCAGCAGTATCGACAATCACCACATCAAGATGTTTTTTACGGGCATAATCAATAGCATTGAGGCCAATGTCTACCGGCTTTTGAGAGGTGTCACTGGGAAAGAATTCTACATCGACTTCTTTGGCCAGTGTCGCTAACTGTTCTATTGCCGCAGGACGATACACATCAGCACTGGTCACCAGCACTGATTTTTTTTCTTGTTTGAGTAAGCGGGCGAGTTTGGCCACACTGGTGGTCTTACCAGAACCTTGTAAGCCCGCCATTAAAATAACCGCTGGCGGCTGAGCACTTAGATTCAGTGCATTATTACTTTCACCCATCATGACGACAAGTTCATCATTCACTATTTTAATGAATGCCTGACCGGGCGAAATGCTTTCAATGACTTCTTTACCAATAGCTCGCTTTTTTACCTGTTCGATAAAGTCTTTAACCACTGGCAAGGCAACATCCGCTTCTAAGAGCGCCATGCGGACTTCACGCAGTGTATCCTTGATATTATCTTCTGATAAGCGTCCCTGACCGCGTAAATTCTTGACCGTTTTGGCAAGACGTTCCGTTAAACCATCAAACATATTCTCAATGCACCTTAAAATGTTCTGTAAAACAGAGTATTATAATCGCTATTCCACAGACTAGAAAGGCTTATTTGCCAAGATAGCCTAGACTATTGACTTAACAAGCATGAAAATAATTGCCATTCGCAATAAAGCATTCTATTATAGCGAATCACTCACAGACGAATTGATATGTTTATAACTGGATTTATTACTGCCACCCTTTATCTTGCTTCCGGAGCCTGGTTAGGCTTCAACCTGTTAAATGCCAAAATTATTCAGGATGAACCCAATAAAAAGATCCTGGCTATCGGCTTTTTGGCATTGCTTATTCATGCCATCATTTTATATGCCGACACAGTGACTCGTGATGGGCTGAACCCTTCTTTTCTTAATAGTTTTTCGCTGGTTTCCTGGTTAGTCGTCTTACTTTATTTAGTGGCTGAATTCCGCAAACCGGTAGAAACCCTGGGTGTATTAATTTTCCCCACGGCAGCGATTGCGGTCTTTTTACAATTATTCTGGCCTAATGCGACGACACTCGACAATCTCAGCTTTGAACTTGAAGTACATATTTTATTATCGCTACTAGCTTATGGCCTACTAGCCATTGCTGCGGGTCAGTCGGTATTATTGTTGATTCAAACCTATTATTTGAAAAACAAGCATCCCGGTGGGTTTATCCGTTCTTTGCCTGCCTTGCAAAGTATGGAAATGCTACTCTTTCAAATGATCATCGTCGGCTTTACCCTGCTGACGCTGGCGCTACTCAGTGGTTTTCTTTTTCTGGACAATATTTTTGCCCAGCATCTGGTGCATAAAACGGTATTGTCCATTATTGCCTGGCTCTTATTTGCCACACTTCTCTTGGGACGTTGGCATTTTGGCTGGCGTGGAAAAAAAGCCATTCACTTTACGCTAGGCGGTTTTATCTTTCTGATGCTATCCTATTTTGGTAGCAAGCTTGTGCTAGAAATCATTTTGCAAAAAGTCTGATACTGTTAATATCCATAAATTAGGTTGACTGAGCATTGAACGATATCCCCATTAGTATTTTACTTTCCGTTTTAGGCGTACTTATCCTCTTGTCCGGTTTCTTTTCCGGTTCAGAGACTGCTTTGGTCAGTCTTAATCGTTATCGCCTCAAACATTTAGTTAATTCCGGCCACAAGGGTGCAAAAATAGCCAGTTCATTACTTGCCCGTCCGGATCGTCTTTTTGGCCTGATTTTAATTTTTAATAATTTTGTTAATATTTTAGCCTCCGCTATTGCAACCATTATTGGTCTCAATTTATTTGGTGAAGCCGGTATCGCCATCGCAACGGGGATTCTAACCTTTATTATTTTAATTTTTGCTGAAGTGACGCCAAAAACCTACGCTGCACAACACCCTGAACAATTGGCATTTCCTGCCGCTTATATTCTCAAGGGACTAATGTTTATATTTTATCCCCTAGTTTACTTTATTAACACCATCACCAATGGCCTGCTGACTCTTTTTGGCATCCATAAGCCTGAAAACAATGATTCCCTAAGCCCTGAAGAGCTACGCACCATCGTTAATGAAACCGGCTCATTGATCCCAGCTAAACACCAAAAAATGCTACTGAACATTTTGGATTTAGAAGCCGTAAAAATTGAAGATATTATGATTTCTCGAAATGAAATCGTTGGTCTGGATATTAATGATTGCTGGGATGATATATTGGAACAGCTGACCCATAGTCTGCATACTCGCCTGCCTGTTTATGAAGATGATATCGATCATATTTTTGGCATTATACACTTACGTAAAGCATTGAGTATTGTGTCCAACCCCAATGCCAAGAAAGAAGATTTAAAGAAAATTATTGCCTCCTGTTATTTCATTCCAGAAGCCACTCCACTGAACAAACAATTGCTTAATTTTCAGCATAACAAACGCCGTACAGCCTTCGTCGTCGATGAATATGGTGATATACAAGGCATGATCACTTTAGAAGACATTCTGGAAGAAATTGTCGGGGAATTTACCACTGATCCAGCTGATACACTGATGAAAGAAGTACATCCTCAGGAGGATGGTACAATTCTTGTAGACGGAAGTGCCAACATACGCGATCTAAATCGCATGATGAACTGGAATTTACCAACCAATAATGCCAAAACAATTAATGGCCTGATGCTGGAATATTTAGAGTCCATTCCAGAGGCTGGCACTAGCGTCTTAATTGATAATTATCCTATTGAAATCAAGCAAATCATGGGGAATACGGTAAAAACAGTTAAAATTGAACCACAGATCAATCAGCAAGATGCGCTTGAAGAAGACGAAGATAATATATAAACATAAGATAACTAAGCCGAGTTCTGGATAATAAATAACGGTATTGTTTAGTTTGCACTATTGTGATGCGCTTCGTTCCTCAGCAGCATCCTACTTTCTACATCACTTGCAGACAAGCGTAGGGTGCTGCTGAGGAACGAAGCGCACCACTATTAAGTTAACTTGCTCGTAATTATTATCCAGAACTCGGCTTAACTATTCTGTATAAACCCGTACCCGATTGAACCGTTTATCGGTTCTTCTGTAATGTCTGTCTGTAAATTCATTTAAACACTGATAGATTGTGAACCAGGCCATGAAAAATATCAGAATTTTTACTATAGTTAGCCTGTCTGCACTTTAGTAAACGATTAGCTTAATAAAAATTAGCTTAAAAAAGAATAGCGTTAATTTATTTGTAAGGATTGGTAATAGTGTCACAAGTGAGCCTTTTATTTAAAGACCGCATATTGAGTGTTAACCACTTGGATCAAAACACTCATTTTATTATTGGTCATGCCCCAGAGTGCCAAATTCACATTGATAGCCTGGCCGTCAGTCCTCATCACGCTCGTATCACCTATGAAGATCGTGCTTATACCATAGAGGAACTCGGTAACGAAACCGATATTCTCATCAATAACAAGAAAATTGATACCAGTGCCGTACTATCGGACGGCGATCAAATCAGTTTGGGGAAACACACGCTAATTTTTACCTTTGATGAACGCAATGAAAACCGTGAATTCAGAGAACCTGAGCCTCCACCCGTTACCATGAAGAAAAGTGGCAAGGGTTGGGTACAATATCTAAATGGCCTAAGAATGGGCAAAACCATTCAGATCAAGAAAAACATGACCAATATCAGCGATGATAAAGCAAAAAGTGTTGCGCTGATTTCTAACCGTGCTGATGGATTTTATATTTCCTATCTTAAGGGAGCTTCCCCCAAAGTTAATAATGCAGTCATTGGAGAGAAAAGCACACTATTGCCAAGCAATAGCCGAATCTCACTTGGCTCTCAGGATATTTTATTTTATATAGAATAAATACTTCCGGTATTATTCACGCATAGCATCCAAGGCATCAATAGCTTCCACCAAGGTATCTACAGGATATACGGTGATGCCTGTAGGCAATTTCTTAGGTGTATTGGCCTTGGGGCAAATGCAATGCAAAAATCCCTGCTGTGCTGCCTGTTTTATACGCTCTAAACCACTGGGCACGGCACGTATTTCACCTGACAATCCCACTTCACCAAAGGCTAACCAGTCCTGTGGAATCACGCGATCCTGAAACGATGAAACCATCGATAAAATCAAAGGCAAATCGGTACTGGGATCAGATATTTTTAAACCACCCACCAAATTAACATACAATTCCTGATCAAAAATGGCCAGGTTACCATGGCGCAAAAGAATCGCCACAAGCATATTCAAGCGATTCTGATCTAGGCCAACCGCCAAACGGCGTGGATTGCCCTGACTCGACTCAACCACCAATGATTGTAATTCGACTAACATGGAGCGAGAGCCTTCCCATAGCGCAGCCACCATTGAACCTGGATGAGGCTTGCGACTACGGTTCAAGAAAATGGCAGAGGGGTCAGTCACTGCACGCAAATAACCGTTGTCCGGCATCATCGCTAAAATACCCAGCTCGTTAATAGAACCAAAACGATTTTTTTGGGAACGCAATTCACGAAAACGTGAGCCTTCCATCACCAACAAATGCATCATCACGTCAGCAATGTGCTCGACTACTCTTGGCCCTGCAACCCCACCATCTTTAGTAGTATGGCAAATAACAATCATCGCCACACCATTTTGTTTGGCATATTGTGTTAACGCATGAGCACATTCTTTTAATTGCGTTACGCCACCAGGCACGCCCTGCACATCGGGATGATACATAGACTGCAAGGAATCAATCACCACTATCTTAACTTTCAATTCGTTGATCATGGTTAAAACAGCTAAGACATCCGTTTCTGCTGCAATATCCAAGTGCTCAGTCACTAATTTAAGTCGAGCAGCCCGCATAGCGATTTGTGACAATGATTCTTCACCGCTGAAATAGATGGCAGGTATGTTATGACTCAATTCGCAAAGAGTCTGCAAAGTCAGAGTTGATTTCCCCGCACCCGGTGTACCAGCCAACAAAATCACACTACCAGGAACAATTCCCCCACCCAGCACTCGATCAAACTCACTATTTTGGGTGCTAAATCGGGGTAATTCATCCAACCTAACATCACTGAGCTTTTGCACTGACTCTTTTGCGCCCGCATAACCTTTCAGGCTCACTGGCCCTTTGGGACTTTTAATACCCTTCGGTTCTTTAAACTCATTTAAAGTATTCCATGCACCGCAGCTTTCACATTGCCCCTGCCATTTGGAAAACGTGTCACCACATTCGTTACAAAGAAATATTGCCTTATCTTTTTTTGCCATTTGCCCATTTCACTATAAATGCCTAGGGCTTCCCCCAAGCTTAATAAGAATATTAGTAAGTACCATTCTATTTGTATCTAAAATAAATTACTATACCTGAATCAAGTTATAAATATAAAAATTCAATAGCAACTTATTACTAATCAAGCAACTTAACAAGGAGAGCATCATGGAACTTTTTTCAGAAGACTGGATGAAAAGATTTACTTGATTACCCACAAAGCTCCGCCATATTTCGATAATTATACTATAATTATACTATAATTATACTATAATTAAAGTATAGATTATGTGTGGAGTAGAATGATGTCAAAAAATAAAATTCAGTTTCAAGAAGGTTATAGTTTATTTGAGCTTTTTAATGATTATGGCACTGACAAACAGTGCCGACAAGCCTTATTTAAATGGAAATTTCCTGATGGATTTGTTTGCCCAGAGTGTGGCAATAAGACTTATTGCACTCTAGAACATCGCCATCTTTATCAGTGCCACCATTGTCATCATCAGACATCAGCAACCTGTGGGACAATATTTGATAGTACCAAACTGCCTTTATCTAAGTGGTTTTTAGCGATTCATCTTATGACTCAATTGAAGACAGCGGTTTCAGCATTAGAATTAAAGAGACAGCTTAAGGTAAGCTACAATACAGCCTGGAGTATGAAACAAAAGATCATGCAGGTTATGAAAGAACGTGATGACAGTAAACCTTTATCAGGCATCATTCAAATTGATGATGCCTACTGGGGTGGTGAGCACAGAGGCGGCTCCAGAGGTCGTGGTTCAGAAAATAAAACACCGTTCGTTGCAGCCGTTTCTACTAATGAAGATGGACACCCGATTGCAATGAATTTAAATGTGCTTAAAGGGTTTAAATCCAGTGAAATAAAACGATGGGCACAAACTCATTTAACACCTGGAAGTACTGTTTACTCAGATGGGTTAAATTGTTTTCCTGCGGTTAAAGAAGCTGACTGTAAGCATGTTCCAATCGTCACGGGTGGTGGTGCGGCAAGTGTTGATAAAATTGAGTTTATCTGGGTTAACACTATGATAGGTAATATTAAAAACTCTATGAAGGGAAGCTATCATTCCATTAACTCAAAACATTTACCTCGGTATCTTGCTGAATTTTGTTATCGGTTTAATAGACGCTTTAACTTAAAAGACATGATGCCAAGGTTTTTATGCGTGGCGATGAAAACGCCACCTATGAATGGAAAGCTCCTAAAAATGGCGGAGCTTTATGGGTAATCAAGAAGATTTATGACGGAATGGAATAACGAAGCATCACTAGCCGGTGAACTTGCAAAAATCGGTTTTAATTCAACCATCGCTTATGGTATAGACGGAGAGGAACAGCCTAGAGGCATTATTCATATTGAAAATGGCAAAGCAACTGCTGCCGGTGCATATAATGGCGAAGATAATAATTGGGACTTACGAGCAAAAGAAGATACTTGGAAAAGCTGGATGAAAAAAGAAATGGGCATGATGGGATTAGGTGCAGCCTATACCACTCGCAAATTAAAGTGATGTGTCAACACTTTTCCGGACAGTTTTCTAAATATTTTTCAAGTGATTTTTGTCATTTTGTATTTCCTATCATTTTAGTTTCTCATGTTAACTTTAAACAGATGAAGAGAAAGGGCTTTTGCCCTCTGGAACGATAGAGCCGTTCCATTCACCCAAGGTATTTTCACAACGGTAATGATCCTGTTACAATATCTTCACGGCACAGGCTGAGGAGCCGATGGCCGTCAACGGTAATGGGCGGCATTTATGTCGCCTTTTACCCCTCTTCAATCAATCGATTTAAGCTATTTCCTGCTGTATTTCATAATCGACTGGTGACAAATAATCATTAGCCGAATGAAGTCGCTCCCGATTATAAAATACCTCAATATATTCAAATATTGCCTGCTTTGCTTCTACTCTGGTTTTGAATCGACAATGGTGCGTCAATTCAGTTTTCAAACTATGAAAGAAGCTCTCTGATACAGCATTGTCCCAGCAATTTCCTTTGCGGCTCATAGACTGAATTATGTTATGATCCGACAATATTTTTCTATGACTATCAGAGGCATATTGGCTACCTCGGTCAGTATGCCAAAGCAATCCATCCATTGGTTTACGCTTCCATATGGCCATCAGTAAAGCATCATTGACTAGCTTGGCTTTCATTCGCTCATCCATCGACCAGCCAACAATTTGCCTAGAGAATAAGTCAATGACAACCGCTAAATATAACCAGCCTTCCTTGGTGGCAATATAGGTAATATCACCCACATAGTAGCGATCAGGTTGAGAGACAGTAAACTCTCTTTCCAGTAAATTTGGAGATATACGCTTATTATGCTTGGAATTAGTCGTCGCTTTAAAGCGTCTCTTCGTTTTACAAAACAAACCGGCTTTTTTCATTAATCGACCAATTCTCCGGCGGCTTATATGAACGCCTTTTTCAGCCAGTTTTCTTTTAAGACGACGGGTTCCATAAGTCTTGCGACTGTCTTCAAACAGTTTTTTAGCTGCTCAGTAAGCGCTTCATTTTCTTTCTCTCTATCCGTTTTAGGAGAGCTAACCCAATCATAATAGCAACTACGGGAAACATCCATAAAACGGCACAGAATCGTTACCGGGTAATCTTTAGCCTGATCAGTTATCCATGCGTACTTCACAAAGTTTCCCTTGCAAAGTACGCTGTGGCCTTTTTAATAAATCACGCTCCTGAATCACTTTTGCCAATTCTTTTTTCAGACGTTTTACTTCATCATAAATGTGTTCATCACTTCTATTGGCTACCGTCTTCACCGGTTTGGAATATTTACTGATCCAGGTATGTAGAGTATTTACATTAACACCTAGCTCCCTGGCAGTCTGAGAAACGGGTTGATCCGTCTCATTAGCTAATTTGACAGCTGATTCTTTAAATTCTGATGTATAGCTTTTATTCGGTTTTTTGTTTGATCATTCATTTTAGGTCACACTTTTTATCTTTTAGTTATTTTAAGTTGTGTGTCCGGTTAAGTATAGCCACATTAAAGTTTGCCAATGGCGATTACAAAGCCATGATAAAAGAACCTCGTATGGCGGGTCCTTTTATTAAAAGTTTTACTGTGATGGGTCGGGTGTAAAATAATCGCCTTGAATAGAATACCTATTTTCTACTCTGAAACTGTTACCATGTAAATTCCGAGGAAAAAATATGACATAATATACATAGTCCTCTATACTCAGTATAATTATCTGGCAACACTATGAATTATGTATAAATTACAATTACGTCTACCAAAAATTAAATTTGCTGCTGAGCAAGCCAATAAAGTGACACCAAAGGGTGTTAATGAATGGTTGCAAAAAATTGATTTTTCAAACAATTCAAAAGCTCACAGCTATTTTTTAGAAACCCTGAAAAAGATTAATCGTATCGACCTCGATGTTACTATCCGCATGGAGGTCATGGATATCCTTGAACCCACCATCAAAATAATATTGGATGAAACCATCCAAAAATCCACTAGCACTAGCGGCTCACTTAATGAAAAAAATCTGGAAATCAGTAAACAAATACAATTTCTATTGGTAGAAATATCAGCAGCCTATAAAATCATCATCAAACAAATAACTGACAATGATGATTTAATGGCAAAAACACCTAGGTGATTTTTTACCCCAAGCCTGTTACAAAGTTATTCATAGTCTCTCTTGCTTGCTGATAGAACGCTATCAAAAATACCTATCAGAGCCCTCTTACGTCTGGTTTGAATTAAACCAAATTTATCATACCGCTGAACGCCTCGGAATTTTTGATCTTGAATTAGACAACCAACAAACTATCTTAAATGAATACATTCGTATTTCTGTGATTCGAATTTCAGATCCCTATCGACTGATGCCGGTTGAAATCCGTAAGTAATGTGGCTATACTTAACCGGACACACAACTTAAAATAACTAAAAGATAAAAAGTGTGACCTAAAATGAATGATCAAACAAAAAAACCAAATAAAAGCTATACATCAGAATTTAAAGAATTCAGACTGCCAGGGAGCTAGGTGTTAATGTAAATACTCTACATACCTGGATCAGTAAATATTCCAAACCGGTGAAGACGGTAGCCAATAGAAGTGATGAACACATTTATGATGAAGTAAAACGTCTGAAAAAAGAATTGGCAAAAGTGATTCAGGAGCGTGATTTATTAAAAAGGCCACAGCGTACTTTGCAAGGGAAACTTTGTGAAGTACGCATGGATAACTGATCAGGCTAAAGATTACCCGGTAACGATTCTGTGCCGTTTTATGGATGTTTAATGTGGCTATACTTAACCGGACACACAACTTAAAATAACTAAAAGATAAAAAGTGTGACCTAAAATGAATGATCAAACAAAAAAACCGAATAAAAGCTATACATCAGAATTTAAAGAATCAGCTGTCAAATTAGCTAATGAGACGGATCAACCCGTTTCTCAGACTGCCAGGGAGCTAGGTGTTAATGTAAATACTCTACATACCTGGATCAGTAAATATTCCAAACCGGTGAAGACGGTAGCCAATAGAAGTGATGAACACATTTATGATGAAGTAAAACGTCTGAAAAAAAGAATTGGCAAAAGTGATTCAGGAGCGTGATTTATTAAAAAGGCCACAGCGTACTTTGCAAGGGAAACTTTGTGAAGTACGCATGGATAACTGATCAGGCTAAAGATTACCCGGTAACGATTCTGTGCCGTTTTATGGATGTTTCCCGTAGTTGCTATTATGATTGGGTTAGCTCTCCTAAAACGGATAGAGAGAAAGAAAATGAAGCGCTTACTGAGCAGCTAAAAAACTGTTTGAAGACAGTCGCAAGACTTATGGAACCCGTCGTCTTAAAAAGAAAACTGGCTGAAAAAGGCGTTCATATAAGCCGCCGGAGAATTGGTCGATTAATGAAAAAAGCCGGTTTGTTTTGTAAAACGAAGAGACGCTTTAAAGCGACGACTAATTCCAAGCATAATAAGCGTATATCTCCAAATTTACTGGAAAGAGAGTTTACTGTCTCTCAACCTGATCGCTACTATGTGGGTGATATTACCTATATTGCCACCAAGGAAGGCTGGTTATATTTAGCGGTTGTCATTGACTTATTCTCTAGGCAAATTGTTGGCTGGTCGATGGATGAGCGAATGAAAGCCAAGCTAGTCAATGATGCTTTACTGATGGCCATATGGAAGCGTAAACCAATGGATGGATTGCTTTGGCATACTGACCGAGGTAGCCAATATGCCTCTGATAGTCATAGAAAAATATTGTCGGATCATAACATAATTCAGTCTATGAGCCGCAAAGGAAATTGCTGGGACAATGCTGTATCAGAGAGCTTCTTTCATAGTTTGAAAACTGAATTGACGCACCATTGTCGATTCAAAACCAGAGTAGAAGCAAAGCAGGCAATATTTGAATATATTGAGGTATTTTATAATCGGGAGCGACTTCATTCGGCTAATGATTATTTGTCACCAGTCGATTATGAAATACAGCAGGAAATAGCTTGACACATCAAAGCTCCATAAACTCATGATCAATTGGTCTCAGTATTGTCAGATTGCCAACATTGCTGATAACGATATCAAACAATTTCATATTGTTGATTTAAACAAAGAATATGCCCCAAATAATTACTGGGCACTGAAAAGTCCAACTCAGGGCGAGCTACGAATATTTCAACTGGAAGAACTCAAAGTACATATTGATGAAAAGTTAAGAGATAATCAGGAAAAAACGGGCACTCACGCAATTAATGCCCGCTTAGATAAAGAAATGTTACTGCGTTTTAGACAACAACTGTCCTTTTTAGGCTCACAAAAAGAACAACGTTCCGAATCCCAGGAAAAAGTCAGCTTAGTAATAGGTATGACAGCTTGTCATTATTTTATTCGTGGTGAAATCGATTTTGATCCTCAAAAAGAAATCCAGGCTATACAGGAAAAATCAGAAAGAAAAGGCATTAAAGACAAAACAGAATTCAGTCTTTCTAACCTATCTCTCGTTTCTTTGGGCGAAGAAAATATCACCCACGAGAAAAAAAGCCGTATTGATAAACTTAGAAAAATTAATCCTTTTTTAAGTGAAGACATGTTAATGGAAGACAGTTGGGATCAGATAAATTCATCGAATGTTGTTAACGCCAAAGTCAGTTCAGGTAGCTATACACACACACTGGATGATCTCTATCGTGAAGAATTTTGGCAGGAAAAAAACAAAAGTGACGGCGGTATGATGTTATTTCGGGATACTCAATCCAGTAACATCCTTCAAGTTGGTATGCTCATCGCCTATCGCCGCAACATTGAAAGCACTATTGAAGATGAAAAAAAGTACAGTTTAGGCATTATTCGCTGGCTTCGAATTGATTTACAAAAAGGCGTTGTTATTGGCATTTATAACTTGTCTGATGAATGTGATGCCGTTGCAGTCAAAGCACTAGAAGGTGTTGGCAAGGGAAGTGACTATAATCCGGCATTATTAATATCATCAACTAACAACTCAATGAAGCAAAGCTATTTATTAGTGCCTTCAGGTGTTTATGACACTAATACAATATTAGAACTTTGGTTTGAAGAAAAGTTGATTAAAATAAAAATCACTCATAAAATAATGACCACAAATACCGTTACTCAGGTTAAATTTGAAATATTTAAAGACTGATTTTCTCACTTTTGACGGAGGTACCCGTTCAGAATTTGACCAACTTTGGCATTATCAATAATGCCAGTAAAATCTTTAGCTCCTTTACCATAAGAAAAAATAGGCACCATTTCTGCGGTATGCTCTATTCGTGAAAAAGATGACTCTGATACGATTTTGTTTGCAAGCGAACCATTATGAATAGCAAAACCACCCGTTTCATGATCCGACAAAACAATGATCAATGTTTGAGAGTTTGTTTTGGCAAAATTTAAGCCAACGCCTACTGCTTCATCAAAATCCAACATTTCTGAAATAAGATAATCCTGCTCATTAGCATGACTACCCCAATCAATTTGCGAGCCTTCAACCATAAGAACAAAACCCTGTTTATTTTTTGCTAAAATGCTAATAGCCTTTTGAGTCATTTGTACCAGGCCTGGCCTTCTTAGATTTACTTTTGGCAACTCGTTTATAGCAAATAATCCAACCACTGAATTAATATCACCCAATTGATTAAATTCGTCTTCACTACTTATAACCAAAGGAAAATTGAGTAGCAAGTCCTGTTCATCATTTCTTAGGCTAGTAGGCTTTGAACCTGGTATAAAATAACCTCTACCGCCACCAAAAAGAACATCCATGTGACTCTCAGAAATTTGCTTAGCAATCAATGCCTCTTTTTTTCTATTATCAACATGCGCCATAAATGCCGCTGGCGTTGCATGGGTAATTGAGCTAGTAACAACGATTCCTGTTGCCTTATTAGCCTCTTGAGCATATTCCATAATCGTTTTTAGAGGCTTGCCCTCCTTCGTTACTGAAATGAAATGATTAATTGTTTTATAGCCCGTGGCAATTGCCGTGCCCGCTGCAGCTGAGTCAGTTACTAAGGCATCTTGAGAATGGGTTGTCAGTAAGCCTATGTGTTTAAATTGCTCAAGATTGAGTTGACCTTTAACAATTTTTCCTGCGCTAATGTGGGCAATACCCATACCATCACCGATAAAAATAATAATATTTTTAGGGGGTATTTCGGAGTCAGCATCAGATAAAAAATTGTCACTCGTAGAAGCAAAAGAAAGTAATGGAATAGCCCAAATAAACAGCAAAGTTAATACTCTACATTTAAATAACTTCATCGCTAATGCCTTACCTTCCGCTAACAATTATTTTAAACTTTTACTGACAATCTCAAACATATCGGGTGACAATTTTTCTTTGGCTGCACGTTGTAATTCAGCTTTCATTAAATCTTGTCGGGTTTTGTCATAACGCTGCCAACGACTGAATTGTTTTACCATACGTGATGCAATTTGTGGGTTAAATTTATCTAAAGCCAAAATTTGCTCCATCACATACCGATAGCCTGAGCCATCGGTATTATGAAATGCTTGTAAATTCATACCAGCAAAAGCACCAATTAAGGAACGCACTTTATTTGGATTTTTGAGGTCAAAACAGGGATGCGACATCAATTCTTTTACTTTAGCCAATACCCCATCATGCTGAGCAGCCGCCTGAACAATAAACCATTTATCCATTACTAGGGCATCATTGTTCCAGCGTTGCTCAAAAATCCTCAACGCTTGCTGGCTAATCTCTGATTGAATGTGTGATAACAATGACAAGGCCGCAATGGAGTCGGTCATATTATTAGCCGCTTCGAAGTGTTTGAAGCCTAATGTTGCAGCAGCCTCATCACCTGACGCCATCAAATAGCTCAGAGCGAGATTACACAAGCTACGCTTGCCCGCTTCTTCGGCATTAAACTGATATTCACTCGTAATACTAAAATCATCATAAATAGCCTTAAACTGTGTTTCTAAGCGTTCAGATATAATTAACTTAAGTTGCTTACGAGCATCATAAACAGCATCAACATTGGCCACTTCTAATTGCTCTAATAAATAAGCTTCAGCAGGCAAAACTAATGCCTGAGACTTTAGCGCATTATCCAATGACGTGTCAGCGAGAATTTCGCCACAACCATGAATAAATTTTTCTAATTCATTGCTATTGAACTGCATCGGACTCGCACCCGACACCGCATCAATAATTAACTTTCCTGCTAACTGTTGACCCGCTTCCCAACGATTGAAAGGGTCTGAGTCATAGGCCATTAAGAATGCCCGATCTTCGGTAATTTTTTCTTCTGCTACATCATCAGCGTATGCCAGGATAATAGGTGCAGAGAAGTCTCTCAATATTGACAAAACCGGTGCTTGTTCAATATTGTTATATTCAAAGCATTGCTCAGGCTGAGTTAAAATCATCATATCTTCAAGAATTTGCTCACCGGATTGATCAAGCAAGCCCATTTTAATGGGGATGTAAAAGGGATCTTTTACCTTTTTTTCAGGACTATTGAGTGTTTCATAAGGGGTAATGGCACAAGACTGTTTCAGCTCAATAATAAATTTATTCTCAGCAGCCCGATATTCGGTTTTTACCGTGACTCTAGGTGTACCGGCCTGATTATACCAACTATCAAATTGGCTTAAATCAATCCCACTGGCATCTGCCATAGCACTGATAAAATCTTCTGTCGTTACCGCCTGACCATCATGACGCTCAAAATAAAGCTGCATACCTTGTTGAAAATTCTCTTCTCCCAAGACGGTGTGAATCATACGGATCACTTCAGCACCCTTGTTATACACAGTGACTGTATAGAAGTTATTAATTTCCATATACTGCGCCGGACGAATAGGATGCGCCATAGGACTGGCATCTTCGGCAAATTGATGGGCGCGTAAAATTTTCACATCAGCAATACGTTTTACTGCACGCGATTGCATATCAGAAGTAAATTCCTGATCACGAAAAACCGTTAAGCCTTCTTTTAAACTGAGCTGAAACCAGTCACGACAGGTAACACGATTGCCCGTCCAATTATGAAAATACTCATGTCCAATAACCGCTTCAATGCCTTCAAAATCAGCATCGGTAGCACTTTGTGTATCCGCCAGCACATACTTAGCGTTAAAGACATTCAAGCCCTTATTTTCCATGGCGCCCATATTGAAGTCTTCGACGGCAACAATCATATAAATATCCAGATCATATTCCAGGCCAAAGACTTCTTCATCCCACATCATGGCATTTTTCAGTGAATTCATAGCATGTTCACATTTTTCACCATTTTGTTTTTCAACAAAAAGCTGCAAGACGACATTTTTACCACTGATTGTAGTATATGAATCTTCTATTTTTAATAAATCACCGGCCACCAAGGCAAACAAATAACAGGGCTTTTTAAAGGGGTCATGCCAAATAGCATAGTGACGCCCTTCGGGTAATTCACCCTGCTCCACAAGATTGCCATTCGATAGTAACACCGGGTATTTTTCTTTGTCTGCAAGAATAGCCGTGGTGAAAGTGGACATCACATCAGGCTGATCCAGATAATAAGTAATACGTCTAAAACCTTCCGCCTCGCATTGTGTGCAAAAATTGCCACTAGACTGATAGAGACCTTCTAGGGCTTTATTTTCTTCGGGTTTGAGCCAGGTTTCAATTTCCAACACAAAAGAAGAAGGTATATCATTGATAATTAAAAATTCATCTGTACGCTGGTAATCTTGTTCAGCCAGCGATTCACCATTGAGTATGACGTTTTTTAAGTCTAGCCCCTGGCCATGTAACTTTAAGCATTTATCCGTAGCCTGAGACTGCTCATTACGTGAAATTTCCAAACGACTTTTTACAATCGTAACCGTATCTGTTTCGTCAATTGCAACTTCCAACTCAAAACTCAGCTCAGTACGATTGATAACATAGGCTGGTTGTTGGTAATCTTTTAGGTAAATGGTTGTATTGTTAGTCATCTTGTACTCATATCATTATTTGTATTGTGTTATTTATATTCAAAAGAAACTCTGGGGGTTATCTGGCATAATAATTCATAGGCAATGGTATCTGCTTGATGTGAAACATACTCAATAGGCAGGCCATCGCCCCATAAAATAGCATTATCACCCACTTGCGCTGTTTTTTCCTGCGCCTGCAAGGGGCTTAAATCAACTGTGATCATATCCATAGACACACGGCCAACGAGTGGCACTTCAGCGCCCTGAATTAATACCGGCGTACCCGCTTTGGCATGACGCGGATAACCATCACCATAACCAATAGCAATAACGCCAATGGTCATCGCTTTCGGACAACACCAGCTAGCACCATAGCCAATGCAATCGCCCTGCTTTAATTGTTTGATGGCGATTAATTGAGAAGACAAGGTCATCACCGGCAGTAAATTTTCGTCCTTACCCGTACGACCAGCAAATGGTGATACACCATAAAGCATAATGCCTGGTCTTAACCAATCATAATGGGCATCTGGCAGAGACAAAATAGCAGCAGAATTAGCCATACTTAAACTCAATTTGTCTGAGTTATTGACTTTAGAAAAGCTCTCATACTGTTGCAAAAACTTTAAATTTTGTACCTGATTGAGCTTATTATCTATTTCATCCGCGCAGGCAAAGTGCGACATAAAACCACTGGGGGAAAAGCGTGCTGTGAGTGTTTGATATTGATGACTCAGGCCATTCAATTCATCTGCCGATAAGCCCAGTCGATGCATACCCGTATCAACTTTTAACCAATAGTCAAAGGACTTCTGTTCACCTTTTGAACCCAGCCATTGCAAAGTATCAAACAAGCATTGGATTTGTTCCAGGGTATGCAAAACCGGCTCAAAGTGCTGGTCAATGCAAACCAGAAAATCTTCTCTGCTATAAACACCGCCGAGAATAACAATCTTCTTCTGTACTTCCTGCTGACGTAAAAAAAGGGCTTCATCAAATCTAGCCACGGCATAAGCATCGCTTTCTGATAATGCCTTTGCCACGGGTAAAACACCATGCCCATAGGCATTGGCTTTAATGACACTCATCACTTTACATTGAGGTGCCCGTTTTTTTACTTGCGACAAATTATGCTTTAATGCCTGCAAATTAATTGTTGCTTTAACCACAGCCATTATTTAATCTTCGTAATCAATCGAGGCATGATTTTCAAAGCGGGTAAACTGACCAATAAATGTCAGTCTGGCAGTGCCTAAAGGGCCATTACGGTGCTTACCAATAATAATTTCAGCCGTTCCCTTATCAGGACTATCTTCGTCATAAACTTCATCACGGTAGATAAAAACGATTAAATCCGCATCCTGCTCAATCGCACCTGATTCCCGTAAGTCTGACATCACCGGACGTTTATTAGGTCTTTGCTCCAGGCCACGATTAAGCTGTGATAAAGCAATGACTGGCACATTCATTTCTTTTGCCAGTGCTTTCAAACCACGGGAAATTTCAGAAATTTCATTCACCCGGTTTTCTGAACCACCTTTGACCTGCATTAACTGCAAATAATCCACGACAATTAAGCCGATGTTATGCTTGCGCTTCAAGCGCCTGACCCGGGCACGCATTTCTGTGGGAGACAATGCAGGGGTATCATCGATAAATAATTTGGCCTCATTCAAGATGGATACAGCAGATGTCAGGCGTGGCCAGTCATCCTCGTCCAATTGTCCCGAACGCACTTTAGTTTGATTGATTCGTCCCAGAGAAGACAACATACGCAAGGTCAGGGATTCAGCGGGCATTTCCATACTGAAAACGGCGACGCCCACACCGGCATCAATGGCTGCATTTTCTGCCAAATTCATCGCAAAGGTGGTTTTACCCATCGATGGTCGTCCTGCAACAATCACCAAATCGGCGGGTTGCAAGCCGGAAGTCATTTTGTCAAAGTCCGTGAATCCAGAAGGAATTCCCGTGAACGTTCCCCCGTTTTGAAACAATTCATCAATCCTATCCACGGATTTTTTCAATAATTCCGTCATACTCTTAAAATCATTGCCTGAATTTGCCCCTTTATCGGCAATTTCAAACACGGTTTTCTCGGCGGCTTCTAAAATATCATCACTCTTACGCCCATCCGGATTAAAGGCACTATCAGCAATTTCATTACCCACTTGAATCAATTTTCTCAGTACCGAACGTTCCCGCACGATATCAGAATAAGCCCGGATATTGGAGGCACTGGGGGTGTTATTGACCAAACTCCCCAAATAGGCCAAGCCACCGGCATCATCAATTTCATTATGTGTTTCAAGACGTTCCGATAGTGTCACCACATCGCAGGGCTTGCCCTCTTCGATTTGCTCACGAATAGCCTTAAAGATAATGCGGTGATCACGGCGATAAAAATCATCTTCATTAACGATACTGGCAATGTGATCCCAGGATTCATTATTGATCAGCAAACCGCCTAAAATAGATTGTTCTGCATCAATGGAGTGAGGGGGTAACTTAAGGGCGTCTGTTAATTGATCCATGTTTTACTCTAAAATCTTCAAATCCAGTCATAGCCTGCCAAGCACTTACAAAAACCATTCACGCAAACTATTCACGTACACTATTTACGCATAAAAAGAGGCAGCTAAATCCAAACGATGAAAAATTGAAAAGTTCTATTATCGGTTACTCAGACATTTTTACAAGAAATTTTACGGACGAGTTGATATAATCAGACAAAAATAATCCTAAAATAATCAGTTGAATCGTAGCGAGAGCGACTTAGGTGCTAAAGATTAAGGGTTTTACAGGTTATTTTGGCTTTATTCGTAGTCACCCTACGGGTGAAGTCAAAATGTTCTGGAAAATCCTTAAGATTCAGTGCATAAGGCGGTCGCAGTAGGTTCAACTGATTTTTTTAGGATAATACAACATAGAGTAAAGCTCTTCTATTTGATTTAGATTACTGGCTATTAACCCATTGAAAATAAAATATTTATTCAAAAACAACAAAGGACGTGATTTCGTCTTTGGCGATCTACATGGTTGTTTTGGGCTATTGGAAAAAAAGCTCGCAGAGGTTAATCTTGATAGCGCTCAGGATCGGCTATTCAGCGTCGGCGATATCATTGATCGCGGTCCAGAATCAACCAGAGCACTGGACTATCTGAATAGTAGCTGGTTCTATTGTATTCGTGGCAATCATGAGCAAATGTTTCTTGACTGGTGCTCTGAAAACACCCCCATTTATCGCAATGATGCTTTCCGCTTTCACATGCACAATGGCGGGCTCTGGGTGGCCAATTATCTGGGTATACACATCCAAAAACTAGCCGATGACATTCAACACGAAGACCCCATTACTGAAATTTATCCCGCCTTAAAACGCTGGGTAAATGCCATTGAAAAACTGCCCTATGCCATTGAGATTAAATCACCGACAAAAACCATTGGCATCGTACACGCTGAAATCCCTGAGCAAGTAAAATGGCCCTCATTGGAAGCCGAATTAAACAAAACCAATGTGTTATATAGTATTCTATTCTCACGCAAGTATATTTTTTCATCCAAGCGCAAAAAATACCGCATCGATGGTGTCGATGAAATCTATTGTGGTCATACCATTGTCGATATGCCGCAAAAAAAAGGCAATATCAATTACATTGACACCGGTGCTTATTCGCATCAAAATTTGACCTTGATAGAATTACCTTCTTAAAATAAACGGGCACGGAAGCATGAAGATAAATAGTCAGTATTTAAAAAAATTCATCATTAGCACGCTCAGCCTCTTTTTTCTCCTACCGAGTATCAATATGGCCGAAATACATCACCAAAAAACAGCCTCACCACCCTCATTAGACCAACAACTCCCCCCCTGTCCAGACAAACCTAATTGCATTAATAGTGAATACCCTGATGATAAAGCGCATTATCTTGCTCCTCTAAATTATCCTGAAGCAAACAAGGCGCAAGTCATGACCTTGGCAGAAACCATCATCAAAAAAATGGGTGGCGAAATTGTTTTTGCAGATCAGCATTATCTTAAAGCCCTGTTTAGCTCACGCATATTCGGCTTTATTGATGACTTTGAACTCCGCTTAGAGAGTGCTAGCAAACAAGTGCATATACGCTCTGCATCACGCACAGGCTATAGTGATTTTGGTGTCAACAAACGTCGCGTCAAAGAATTTTCTCAACAGTTTAAGCAACAAATAACCCCATAAGAGCCCTATCTCATGAATAAAAAAAGCATCCAGGAAACCATTGAAACAGTCATTAATCTCATGGCGGCCTCAGCCATGACTGCGCCCAAAACTGGCGGCAAAGACTGTCTGGAAATTGTTGCTCTCACTGATCCCGATGACTTAAAACGTGTCGCTGATGAAATGCGCAACTATGCTCACAATAGTTCCAAAGAGAATTATTGGCATCGTGATGCAGCCAATACTGAAAATGCTCAAGGGGTTTTATTAATTGGCCTTGCTGGCCCTGTGACGGCCGGATATGACTGTGGTGGTTGCGGCTTTCGCACTTGCAAAGAGTTTGAAAATGAACGCGAGTTAAAAGAATTTGAAATGGGTTATACCGGCCCGCACTGCATTATGCGCATGATGGATATTGGTGTTGCTCTGGCCTCTGCCGCCAAACAAGCCAGCCTGTTCAATGTTGACAATCGCGTACAACAACGCGTGGGTGCAGCAGCCCGTGCTTTGGGCTATATTGATTGCGAAGTTGCCATGGGTATTCCTGTCAGCATCAGTGGCAAAAGTATTTTCTATGATCGTAAAACCCTCAGCAAGAAAAACCTAGCTGATATGAAAGCAAATGCTTAATTATTCTTAACCCTAAACTCCATAACCCCATAACAGCCCATGCACAATCCACTGAAACGGCCTATTCTTGACTTGCTCAAAGCATCATCGGCACCGGTCAAGGAATATGAATTACATAGTCTGCTCAAGGCCGGTGAACAAGGCTCAGCCTTTGCCCAGTTTATCACCAATTGCAGTAATGAATTACGCCTGTTTCGACAACACTTTCTGGTCATGAATGCTCTTTATCAATTGCATGATGAACTCTTAAGTGAGGGCTTTTATTTACAAATATCCGCCTTGGAAATCCAACTACAAGCCCTGCCTGAAAACACCACACAGGCAAATGAGATCAGTAAGGAGAGTGGATTTCAAAAACTCAGTGCTTATTATCAAGACTGGCAACACTTTAATCGCACTGATGATCAGGAAGTTGCCAATTTATTACAGCAATTCTGGACAAAATATCTGGCCAATGATGAAAAATCCCAGGCACTAGCCTGTCTTGACTTAGCAGAGGATAGCAGCTGGCCTGAGATTCAAAAAAAATATCGCCAGCTCTGCCAACAACACCATCCCGATAAAGGTGGCGATAGTCTTTATTTTTTATCCATTCGTCAGGCTTATGATAATCTCAAGTGCTTATTTAATGGCTTATAAAGACTCTTTATTGATGCACTTCGTGCCTCAATCATACCCTGAAAATGACACTCCAAGTAGGATGCTGCTGAGGCACGAAGCACATCAATTCCATTAATTATTAGCACCAAAATGAGCTAAGAAATGACTACAATAGAACAACCCTTGCAACAATCTCTAAAACAATCCCTACAAGAGCACTTTGGCTTCACATCACTACGCCCCGGACAACAGGAAGTCATTCAGGCCATAATGAAGGGTCAATCAGCCGCCGCTATTTTTCCAACGGGTTCAGGCAAGTCATTATGCTATCAACTGCCCGCATTAATGCTACCCAAGCTAACGCTGGTTATTTCCCCCTTACTGGCACTTATGAAAGATCAAATTGAATTTTTAAAAGCACATAATATCAATGCTGCCAGCATCGATTCATCACAAAATCGGGAAGATGCTAATCAGATCATGCAGGGCGTGCGTAATGGACAAGTAAAAATACTCATGATTTCTGTCGAGCGGCTCAAAAATGAGCGCTTTAGAGAGTTCATTAAACACATTCCAATTTCATTACTCGTCATTGACGAAGCACATTGTATTTCCGAATGGGGTCATAACTTTCGGCCAGACTACATGAAGTTACCCATTTATCAAAAAGAATTTAACATCCCTCAAGTGTTACTATTGACCGCCACAGCAACCACCCATGTGATCGAAGACATGTCACGTGAATTTCAAATTTCTCCCGACAATATTATCAGCACCGGCTTTTATCGCAATAATCTCAAGCTACTGGTGCAGCCCTGTGAGCAACAAGATAAACTCAAATTTTTGGCACAATACCTCAATCAACATCAGGGCGAAGCCAGTATTGTTTATGTCACCTTACAAAAAACAGCCGAAGATATCAGTCAATGGCTCAAGCAACAGAACATCAATGCCGAAGCTTATCATGCAGGCTTGAAAAGTGATGTGCGCGAAAACATTCAAGAACGTTTTATGCAGTCTTCTGAACAACAAACAGGACAATGCATTATTGCCACCATCGCCTTTGGCATGGGTATTGATAAAAATAATATACGCCATATTATTCATTATGACTTACCTAAATCCATCGAAAATTATGCCCAGGAAATCGGTCGTGCAGGACGTGATGGTCAGCCTGCCAATTGTCTTTTATTAGGTAATTTAAGCGGCCTGAATATTCTGGAAAATTTTGTTTATGGCGATACGCCCGAGCTAGCCGGTATCAAAGTTATTCTTCATGACATCCAGCAAGCCGACCAACAAACACCCGGGGTATGGGAAGTCCTAGCCTATCCCCTTTCAGGGCAAAGTAATATTCGCCAATTGGCTTTAAAAACACTGATTGTGTATTTAGAAATTGCCGGAATTCTTAAAGCAAAATACAGTTTTTTTGCTGAGTATAAATTTAAATTACTCCTCCCCGAAGAACAATTATTAGACCAGTTCAAAGGTGAACGGCAAACTTTTTTACAAGCGATTTTAAACAATAGTCAACATTCAAGAGTCTGGTCAACATTGGACTTAGAAAAACTACAAAGCAATTATCCAAGCGATAGGCAACGGGTGATTGTCGCCTTGGATTATTTGCATGAAAAAGGCTGGCTTGAACTAGAAAGCAAGCAAATGACCGATGTTTATCAAATTTTAAATAGTCAGTTTGATATCAATGAATTAGCCGAACAATTAAGCCAAAAGTTCAAACAAAAAGAACAGAATCAGATACACCGCCTTAAGGAAATGCTGGCACTTTTTCAGTCATCTCAATGTATCAGTCAACAATTGGCCGTCTATTTTTCTGATCAACAACTCAGCCAGCCCTGTGGACATTGCTCAGTTTGTCTTGGCCAACATCAGCCCTGGCCTGAAGCCGCAGCATTACCTGAACTAGCCATTGAACAATTACAAAGCATCGCTAAGGATCTGAATCATCTCGTACAGGAACACTTCAAACAGGATGCTTCAATTGATTTGCTCAGCCGCTATCTCTGTGGCATCACCGTCCCTTGGCTGACGAAAATAAAAGCACGTAAGCTGGGGTATTTTGGTCGTTATGAACAGTATTCGTATGAAGCTATTCGTGCCAGCCTGAACCAACTTGAGCGTTTATGATGCTTTGAGCCATCCATTATACTTGGAAATAGCCATACGCCCCATAACCCCTGCCACCTCTTTTAATTGGTAACGTTGTTTCATATTGCAGTCATTGCATAGCTCTGGACGCAAGACCATTTTTTCACGTTGAGCTAACACCTCATCAATGGATAAATCATTAATGTGACCAATCGCATGTTGATGAGTAATATTATTATAGCAATAAAGATACTCACCACTGGAGCTGATAAACAAATCACTATTTCGCGGAATACATTTGAATTTATTTTTCACATATTGCTTGGCAATGTCTTTGATCGAAGGTACAAAGTCCAACTCCTGTGAGTGCAATGAATATTGCTTGATGAGTTGACGTAAACGCTGGCTATCTTGCTGATGTTCGACATGATCATCTTCAGCACGATTGTAGAGTGTAGGCGACATGGTTAATAATTTAACCCCCTGCGCTTTTAACCATGCGATGGTTTCCGGCAAGGTGTCCAAACATTCACTCATTGGGGTCAGGCTAATGCCTAGTTGAGTTTTTTTAAAGGTTTTTTGAGCAAGCGTAATATTCGCTTTCACCCGTTCATGATCGAGCTTGGCATGCACACGGTTATAAACCTCTTTATTGATACTTGAAAAAGAAATGACCAACAACTCAATGCGACCATCAAGGTGTTTTAAACGGGCTTCATCTAATTGCTGACCATTAGAGACCATATCAAAGCGGCCGGGATGTTCACCTATCTGAGTAACAAAATGCATAAACTCTGGATGTGTCGTTGGCTCACCATAACCGGCAATCACCGTACGAAACACTCTGTCTGGTGATATTCGCCTCAACGCCTGAGCGAAGTTCTCACGCGTCATGAGCTGAGGGTGTGCAATTAAATGTTGTGGACACATTAAACAACGCGCATTACACTTGCTGGTCCACTCCATATTCACAGCCAATTGATAAGGCTTCACAATTAATCTCCTATTCCATCAGATACTATGCCGATATAGCTTTAATATTTAGCATTGTAAATAGTGTACTGGGCAAAGATTAAAATAACCTTAAATAAACTGGGAATTTAACAAAAAAAGTAACTATTTGGTATAAACCCGTATCCGGTCGAGCTGTTTGTCTTTACTGGGTCGCTCAAGCACATCCATGTGACGCTTTAAGAAAACATCCTGTTTTCAAAACCCTGTAAAGACAAACAGCTCAACCGGATACTCTATACATGCTTTAAAATTTACTGAATAGTTACCAAAAATATTTACTCAGGTAAAAATCGATGTTTTAAATGAGCAATATAATATTGAGAATTTAACTTTTCGCCCGTTGCATGCACCATCAAGCCATCAATATCAAAAAAACTTCCCTGCGACCAGATCTTATCTTGCTGCCATTGATTCAAGGTAGTAAATTTTCCTGCCGCGATGTTTTGGCTTAAATCCGGTATTGCCTTATCAGCCGCTGCATACATTTGTGCGGCATTCATTGCCCCTAAGGTATAAGAGGGAAAATATCCCAAGCTACCATCCGTCCAATGAATATCCTGCATACAGCCATCCTTATCATTACCTGCTGTTGAGATACCGAGGTAATGTTGCATTTTTTCATCCCAGATCTCCGGTAATTCTTTCACCGTGAGCGTTTCATTGATCAAAGCCTTTTCAATCTCATAACGCAAAATAACATGTAGCGGATAAGTCACTTCATCTGCATTCACTCGAATAAAATCAGGCTTCACACGATTGTTCAGTTTAAATAAATTCTCCGCAGTCCAACATTGCTTATCGCCTTGCTCATGGGCAAGAAACTGTTGAATAATCGGCGCAGCAAACTGTAAAAACGGCTGACTTCGGGCAATTTGCATTTCTTGAAACAAACTCTGGCTTTCATGAATGCCCATGCCTCTGGCAGCACCCACAGGCTGATTAAGCCATTGCTTGGGTAAGCCCTGTTCATATTTCGCATGACCCGTCTCATGTAATACGCCCATTAAACTTTCACTGAAATCAGTTTCACAATAGCGGGTGGTAATACGCACGTCTTCTGGCACACCACCACAAAAAGGGTGATGGCTCACATCCAGTCGTCCATGGTCGAAGTTAAACCCCACTTCTGACATTAATCTCAAGCCCAGTTTGCGCTGTGACTCAATGGAAAATGAACCATCGATTTGAATCAGTGGCTCATCCGCCTGCCTAGCCACGACCTGTTGAATAAAATCCGGTAGAAAGTCCACCAGTTCAGAAAAAATCAGATCAATTGCTGCGCTACGTTGTCCCGGCTCATATAAATCCAGCAGCGCATCATAGGGTGATAATGAAGTGGCTGCCGCCCGTTGCTGTGACTCCTCTATTGTGAGGCGAATAACGGCTTGCAAGAGTGGTTGAAAATCCTGCCAGTTATTTTCGCCACGCAAACTACGCCATGCCTGTTCACATTCTGACCCCGCCAATGCTTTTGCCTTAACCAAATCACTGCTGATGCTGGTGGCATTGAGCCATAAACGGTGCATCTCGCGTAAATTGGCCTGTTGCCAGTCAGACAAAGCCGTTTGTTGTTCCTGTGCCAGATGAATAAGATCACCGGTACGAGATTCACTGAGCAACTCATTCATCATGACACTGACTTCTGCTAGGGCTTCGCCACGTGCCTGACTACCACCCGCAGGCATCATTGCCGCCATATCCCAATGAGCTATAGAGGCCAGATGTTGTAATTGATAAATGCGGTTAAATAAATGTTCTAATTGTGTATAAGGTAATTGACTCATATTCTGTGCTCTGGTCATTTTGTGAACGGATATTTCTTAATGAAAACATCATAACATACACTACTCATTTTGATGATATTTTTAAATCATATTGAAAACCATCCAACATTTCGCTATGATTGAACTTAAACCGATATTGCTTTTTTGTAGGATGTGGTGAGGCACGAACCGCATCGGAGAAGTCTGTTTAAAGCCATTGATGCGGTTCGTGCCTCACCACATCCTACATTTTAAGTATAAAACCAATTTTATCTGTCCCAAATTTTAAAGCAAACAAAATTAGATGAACAAAAAACAACAAGAACAAGCACTCTCTGAACTGAGCCAGATCCAAAAAGAACGCTTATCCCATATTGATTTTCGCTTGATGTTTCTGGGGGTGATGCAACGCAGTGATCTCATCCAGCGTTTTGGTATGAAAGAAGCGGCAGCTACTCGCGACATAGCCCTGTATCGTAAACTGGCTGAAGACAATATCACCTATGTCACCAAACAACGTTCCTATTTTTATAATCCCGACTTCAGACCTTTGTTTGCCTATACACCTGAGCGAGCATTGGCAGCATTATCCAGTGGCTTTGGTGATGATTATGTGGGTGAACAGGGCAAGTCAATGCTCACCTGTGATACTCCCACACAATTAAACCAGACTCAACTGACCACCTTAGCGGTGTTAACCCGTGCCATTCACCAGCAACAAGTCGTAAAAATAACGTATTATTCGCTCTCCAGTGGCGCTTCAAAACGAGAAATAATCCCTTTTGCCCTAGTGGACAATGGGCTGCGCTGGCATATTCGAGCTTATGATCGCAAGCATAATCGCTTTGCCGATTTTGTGGTGAATAGAATCAAGAATCCCACCATCATAGCATCAGTGATTGAAGAGTCGGAAAAACAAGCAGCCGACAATCAGTGGAATCGTATTGTCGAATTAGCCATTGTGCCTCATCCTTCACTGGCACATCCGGAAACCATTGCAATGGATTATTGCATGTCATCAGATGATACATTGAGCATCAATGTCCGCGCCGCAGTGGCCGGTTATTTATTACGCCGCTGGAACATTGACTGTTCTGAAAAACATTCTCTCAAAGGCAATGAATACCATTTATGGCTAAAAAATTACCCGACCCTCTATGGCGTTGAGAATATTGTTATTGCTCCGGGCTATTCTTCGCCTCAGCACTAAACAATTCACCTGAGCCTGCACCACAGGCAATGACCGTGCGCATGGCTGAATCCAAAGGCACATCAGGACAGAGTGTCACCTGAGAAGGTAGCACATGATAAATATTACCCGATGTCGGATTAGGCCCCGTAGGCATAAAAACCGTATAGCGACCATCGGGATGTTGATCAGTGACTAAGGCCGTCACCTCAGTAGGACAGTCTTCGCCAAAAATCCGCACCTTGGCAACTTGCCCATTGGCAAAGGGTGAATTTTCAGACTGCCCGAAAATCTGCACCACCACTTCTTTGACCATACGATAACCCGGTGCGAGTTTTGATAACATATCATCAAACAAATTATGCAAAAAATTGCCGATGGAAGTCTGCACCATAAAACCGACCACAAAGCAGGTCAGGATAATAAGCGTCACCACCAATAAGTCTGCTACAATTTCTGGAAGCTGATATGTCGTCAGAGCATAGTGGCTCAATGGCTGTATTAAATTGGTAATCATTTTAAATAGCCACTTTAGAAAGAAAGCAAAAATAGCCACTGGCAAAATCACCACAATGCCACCAAACAAAGCGGCTTTAAAAAATTTCTTTAGACTGAAAGCTTCAATCATTTATGGTTTTCCTTAGATTTTGAGCGACAATAATCAACTCACACATTCAATGTTTTAAAACTAAAATCCCGGCCATCAAATAAGCCCTTATCACTTAATTTTAATTCCGGTATCACCAACAAGGCCAAAAAAGACAGTGTCATAAAAGGTGCTGTCAGTGTAAAGCCCAGCGATTTGGCTAAATGATCAATCTGCTCATACTCCCTAGCCACATTTTCACCCGTATCCAATGACATCAAACCGGCAACTGGCAAAGCTAAGGTATGCACCCGTTCTTTATCAACCACACAAATCCCGCCTTTTATATCAATCAGCGTATTAATGGCTTTTTGAATCGCAACAATATCACAACCAATGGCAATGATATTGTGTGAATCATGCGCAACCGTTGATGCTATAGCCCCCGATTGAATCCCCGTGCCCGTGACAAAAGCATTTGCCGGCAGTGCATTTTCTTGATAACGGTTTAACACGGTTAATTGCGCAATATCGTTATCAGGCTTGGCACTTAAAATAAGCTTATCCGGGGTCACTATCTGTTGCTTAAAATCATCACTATGGCATAATTTTTCCTGAGTAAAAAGTTTGCCTTCACAGACATCAATGACGCGAATTTGACCTATAGATGCGGTGATTTCCAGTGTCTCCAAAGCAACCTTTTTTGCCTTAAAGCAATTGGGGGCGCTTTCACTGACAGATGCTAATAGCGTCTGCCCCTGCTGTGCCACTTTTTCACCACCAAGCCAGGTGCTTTTGACAGTAAAATCCTTTAAATTATCCACTAGCACCGCATCCATAGCCTGCCCTGTCTGCAAGCAAGCTAAGGGCAATTGATAATGCTCAACGGGGGTAATACAAGCACAAGTGAGCACATCAAACACATTATGTCCCAATGCAACTGCCGCAATGACTAATTCATTAATATGCCCATGATAAAGTTGATCAGGATGTTTATCATCACTGCAAAACATGACCTTGTCTGGATATTCACTGATCAGGGGATGCAAAGTAGTAAAATCTCTGGCCGCCGATCCCTCACGAATCAGGATTTTCATCCCTGCAGCAATTTTGTCTCGCGCTTCAGCTAAGCTGGTACATTCATGATCAGTGGAAATACCCGCCTGTGCATATTGAGCAGCCTTATCTGACACTAAGCCCGGCGCATGACCATCAATGGGAAAACCATATTTTTTCGCCAGTGCCAGCTTCGCCATGACCTCTGGCGAAGACGACAGGACACCGGGGAAATTCATCATTTCGGATAAATATTTCACCTTTGAAGATGCGAAGAGTGTTTCAATATCAGCCAATGAAATTTCTGCACCCGCCGTTTCAAACGGTGTGGCTGGCACACAAGAAGGCGCACCAAAAAACACGTTAAAGGGTGTTTTATCTGCGTTGGACAACATAAATTCCACCCCTTGAATGCCCAGCACATTGGCAATTTCATGAGGGTCAGACACCGTGGCAATCGTGCCATGACGTACAGCCAGCCTAGCAAACTCTGACGGCAATAACATCGAACTTTCGATATGCACATGAGCATCGATAAAGCCGGGCAAGAGATAATCCAAACCTGGGTCTTCAGCGCCTAAAGTCTCAATATGGCTAATAATTCCCTGTTGCCAGGACAACTTATTAGATGAGATAGTTCTAGACGAAAAATCCAATAAATTAACTTTTAATTCAAATACTTGTTCATTTGGCATTATTACAACTCATGGTATTCAGTGAGGGCAGAATTTTTGTGATCGCTCATGGTACATTTTATATAAATCTTAGAATTAAAATATCATAATTTTCCATGAATTGATTGAAAAACATCTATAAGTTTCCTATCCTAAGTTAACGATATTAATATTTTAGGATACAGGAATATGTCCTCCCTCAAATTCACTTTTCACTATTCATTCTTTTTTATCCTGTTTATCAACCTTATAAACAGCTCCGCATGGGCTGAACCCGTCATTGTTTTTTCATCGGGCAAGGCTGATCCTTTTGTGACTACCGCACATGATGGTTTCTATGACTTAATTTTAAAAGAAATGTTTCAGCGCATTGGCTTATCTGCAAAAGCAGAGCTACAGCCATCCGAACGTTCACTCATTAATGCCAACTCAGGCATTAATGATGGCAATGTAGCACGAATTATTGGCCTGGAGAAAAAATATAAAAACTTAATTCGAGTCCCCGAAAAGATGGTTGACTATGAATTTGTTGCTTTCACAAAAAATAAAAATATCACGATTAAAAACTGGGATAGTCTTGAAGCTTACAATATCGCCTATATCACTGGCTGGAAAATTTTTGAAAAAAACGTCAAACACTATAAGTCATTAGTCAGAACACAAAATATTGAGCAACTTTTTCAATTACTTGAAAAAAATAGAATTGATATCGCCTTATATGACCGCTGGAGTGGTGCTTGGAAAGTGAAACAGCTAAAAAGTGATATTTTTCACCTTCAACCACCCATTGTTAGTAAAAAAATGTATCTTTATGTCCATAAAAAACATAAGGCTCTAATCCCGTCACTGACTAAAAGTCTGCAATCAATGAAAGAAGACGGTACCTATCAACAAATCTTCAAAAAAACATTACATCATTAACCTGAAACCATTAATCTAGAACAGGTAATATCAATGGCAATTAAAGCCGCCATCTACAAAGTTAAGCTGGCAATCAGTGACTGTGATAGGAATTATTTCCAGAGCCATGAATTAACCCTTTCCTGCCACCCTTCTGAAACTGAATCACGCATGATGGTACGTCTATTGGCTTTTGCTTTATATGCCAGTGATGAACTAACTTTCACCAAGGGCCTATGTGCTGACGATGAACCTGACTTGTGGAATAAAAACCTCAGTGGTGAAATTGAACAATGGATCAGTTTAGGACAAATTGACGAAAAACAGTTGAGAAAATCACTGGGGCGTTCAAAGCAAGTCATTATTGTGACTTATAACGGCCATAAGTCATCTCTTTGGTGGGAAAAAAATCAGTCCAAATACCAACAATTAAATCACTTACAAATCATTAATATCAACGCAGATGAAGTCGCTGCAATGCTAGATTTAGTCTCTAGAAATATGGATTTACAGGTGACCATTCAGGATAGTATCCTTTGGTTGAGTGACTCTAAAAATATTGATAGCCAAACACTTATCATCGAACCGGAAGTTTGGTTAAGAAGCAAATAAAAAAAGATTAAAACTACAATTTGGCAACCAAATATTTTTATTTTATCGATATGCGGGCACAATCGGGCATCAAATACCTTTCAGATATCTGTTGTTAAGCACACAATCAACTACCCAGAATATCCTTTTTTACACTTGCTAGAGCACTCTCAATCGCAGCAAAGATAATCTTATCTGACTTTTTATTATCATTTTCAGGGATATCCCAATCCATTGCCCGGCGATATTTTTCAATCAATTGTTTGACGTCGTCTACTATTTCACTATGGTAACGATTAATTTCTATGTGCTGCATATCGCTCATATATTTCTCCTGAAATAAAGAAACCTAACAGATGATAATAAACCATCTATTATCATAAAAAAGTGGTTATATACTACTAGGACTGAATATAACATAAGAAGTTCTGTATAAACTAAATTAATTATTAATCAGTGATTTATTGTGGGTTAATAGTGGACAACAATATTACTATTTTTTATTCTTGATCTATATTTTAAAAACTATACTTTGAGTAATACCAGAGCATCCATAGATTGATATTCCGCTGAAGTGTCAGTATATTCTATGGTAGCATTAGATAATATTTTACTGGCGGCAAAGGAACTAATATTGGCATTACAACAGAATAACTCAGGAAACAAATATTCCGAACCGAAAAAACCTGATAGCAATAACCTTGCTCTGGATAGAACGGTCCTAGCCAATGAAAGAACCTATCAGGCCTGGATTCGAACTGGTCTGGCAGCTCTAATTTCCGCTTTGGGTATTGAAAAATTTATGAATGATGTAGAGCCTGTCTGGCCACTTATGATGGTAACTATTATACTGCTTATCTTCAGTGCGGCCGCATTTTTGTTATCAGCCTGGCGTTATGAACATCTGCATGTAAAAATATCGCATCTTGAAGTCGATTTACTACCCGTCAAAATTGTCAAAGTGTTAAGTATATTACTGGCCAGTTGTTCTGTGCTTGCCATTATTGATTTATTAATAACAACATCCAAATAAAACATTAGCAGGATAGATACCCTATGGAGCAGACAAAAATAGAGATTAGAATTATTGCGAGCAGTCTGGTTTATGGAGTTTAAAAAAAAACCACTTAAAGGCATTCAGTCAATATGGGTACCCGTTTCTTTATTAAGCGGCTTATTACTGCTGTCACTTATTATTCAACTGACATTATCCTGGTTGTCCTATAACCGCATCACTCCGGTAAATCAGCATGCTGAACAGCTGGGGGAAATTCAGGCTTTTTTGTATCAAGTAGAAACCACCTTAGCCAGTCAACTACCGGCAAATGAACGCTTAAAAGATACAGAGCGAATTGCTCTGAAAAATTATTTACAAAGCCTGCTGGATCAAAAAAATAATGGCTCTTCTCCGCTTTGATGAGTGAACAACTTATCCATTTCAGCCTATAGAGCTCATCTTTATTTGGCTGAGCAACATAAGCAAGGTTATGTGTATAGGTAAAACTATAAAAAGCCTTCTTGATAAGAAAAGTTTTTATGTATCAATGCTTAACAGGGTTTTGAATGTGAATTTACACTCATCAAAGCGGAGAAGAACCAAAATATAAAAAAGAGTAAAAAAACAGCTATATTTAAGCATTTAAGTTGAACTATTAGGCGTTCAAATGATCAGATCAAGTAGACCAATACTTATAGCGAACTGATCAAATGAACAAAATCTATATTAAACAACTTGGAAATAAATGCAAAAAGTTTTTTTCAGAAAAGACATTAAATGATTTGGGGAAATCCTTAAAACTGGCATCACGCTGTAGGCAAATAACACCTTACCGATTGGGCATGGCTTTTATAACGGTTCTTTCACAACATGAGATAAAAACAATAGCAGATCTTCATCGAGGATTTAATAATCTGTTTGGGATCAATATTGCTTATAAGCCATTTCATAACCAACTACGAAAGAAGCAATTCCCTGTTTTTATGCGTCATATGTTAGAACATTTACTCAATGAGTTTGCCTATCAATCACTGGCATTTAACAAAGGTAGTCCATTTGAAATATTTAAGAAAATCCTATTACAGGATGGTTCTTCTTTTGCTGTTAATCCCAAATTAAAAGACAAGCTTCCTGGTCGTTTCAGCCACTATAACCCAGCGGCAGTTGAGTTGCATGTTGCATTGGATTTATATTCAGAAACACCTGAGACGATTATATTAACTCCCGACACAAATGCTGAAGCCCAATATTTACCAAAGCCTGAGCAATTAGAAGACACTTTAATTATGGGAGACAGAGGCTATTTTAAAAAGGATTACATGTATCGTGTATTACAACAAAGCAGTGTTTATTGCATCATTAAAGCGACTTCAGCAATAAACCCTAATGTTAAAAAAGTACTGATCGATGATAAACAGCTTAAGAAATTTTCAAATAAAAAGCTCAAAGACATAAAAGAAAAATTATCTAAAACTGATGTAATTGATATGGATATTCAATGGGAAGAAAAAGATAAAATAATTAATTGCCGAATGATTGTTAGTTGGAACCCCGTGGCCAATTACTTTCAATATTTAACGACAAATTTGCCACGAGATACATTTTCACCAGAACATATTATTGAAGCGTACCGACTTCGCTGGCAAATTGAGTTGATGTTTAAAGAATGGAAATCATTTGCCAATCTGAGGACATTTGTCACTGAAAAAGAAGCCATTGTTGAGGGGCTGATTTGGGCTTCCTTATGTGCGGCCATTTTAAAAGGTTTATTGCCCATGTTGCTCAAAAGGCGACAGGCGTTGCCATTTCAACACACAAAGTGGCTAAATCTGCTTGTTACTTTATGGGTGATATTATGAATTCAATAATACATGACCCCGATAAAATCAGAATGGCTCTTGAAAAAGCGATTCTATTTTTAAAAAACAATACTCGGCGTGATAGTATAAAGCGAGATAAAAAATCTGGGCGATCAAAACTGGGGCTAAACCCTCTATATGGAGCGTAAATTTATGATGTTAAAAATTCATAATTCCTTAAGGTCCAGCCTATGAGAAAATATTAAATTTTAAAATATAGCAGAAAGAAGTCAGTCATTATCAGAATACACCTAATTTCTTAACCAATAATTAAATCTATAGAGTTTAATCAATAATTCTTTAATTGATTCAAATTCTTCTGCTCTAATCGACTCATCATTGGAAAGGTTAAAGCTAAGTTTATTTAATCGTTTAGATATCTGCCAAGATAACGAATCCCCTTTTGATTCAACCCATGCATCAAGTGATTGTTTGTGATCCATGTCCAATAATAGATGTCGTAACACATGAGGTTGCTTGCTTAACTTTATTTTTTGACAAAACCGTATCCATTCATTGATTTTTTTTATTCCAATAAATAATATCAATATCATCAGTAAGCACAGAATTAATAAAATAACATAGAATAAATATTGCCAATTTTGTGGAATGTAAGTTGCAGTAGGTAAACGTTTACTCAATAATTTCATTTTTCCTTCCTGCACATCAAAATATTGCAATTCAATTACTGGAGACTGCTTTAAACTCCACGCTGGTACTGGAAATCGGAAAACTTGCTTATTATCATACTTACTTACTTAGTTGAATGTCAGCTAATAATACACCCATTTTTTTGGCTATTTGTGTACGTATGCCATAGACTTCTTCCATTAGTAAGCTAGAGTTTTTAATTTCAACTAACCAAAATGGCCGATTGTTTTTGTCATCAAGGTAAGCACTAAGACTAAGATGACCAACAGGTACCGTGGGTGGTATATAGCTTGGTAATGGTTTAACATTGATAGTAATATAAGGTAAATGAAAACGCCATCGCCCCCTACCACGTTGTATGATTTTTGGGGGTTCGAGTGATATAAATCCTGATTTCTGTGCAGTTAATAACCACCGAATTTTTACTTCATCCGGAGTTTTTTCTTGTGCTAAACTTTTCACAACAAAACTAGGGAAGTTTACTTTTTCAACAGTCACTTGATTAGAGGTCTGAAGTAGTTTCTGAACAATACTAATTTGTATTGTTTCACCCTGCCATATAGGTTTATCCGGTACGCCCTGCCAGATAGGCGTACCATTAATTCCTTTTCTAATGGCATCTGTGACTTTAATGCTAATAGGACGTGCAATTGCACCACCTAAGGCTAACGCATGCAGTACAAGATTGCCACTGCGCCTTGGATATAGATGTACAATTTCGGTTTGTTTTAGTAAGCCATTAGTCAAGTTTTCATCATCAATACTTTGATGATTAACAAAAAATTCGCGATACCAGCCTTGAAGATTTGCTTTTCCAGGAAGTTCATCACCGGTATAAACAAGTTTAACTGATAGGAATTTGCCCATTTCAATCGTTGTTTTAGAGGGTATGATTTTAAAATTGGAATTGCTTGCACTATAACAGGGAGATATCATTGATAACAATAACAATAATAGAGAGAGATTAAAAAAAAATTTCACCATGGTCGAACACCTTCAATGATGATAGGCTCATCCGGTAGATAATGAATTCCTGCTTCAATAGGCATTAATTGATTTAATAATTGCGCGGTTTGATAAGGTGAATTAAGCTGTTTGGAAGAAACCCAAAAATCTTTACTTTTAGACTCATAATCTCCAATGTTTCCATTTAAAGAATTGTTATACCGTTTCAAACCACGTTCTAATAATTGGCTAAACATTTTTTGTTGTTCAGCACCTTTAAAACTAGCAATGAAATTTTGTTTAAGCTTTGTTTGTTTTAAATAGAGACCATCCGCTATTAATTCATTAAATTCCTCAGGTATTTTTCGTGCCGCAGCAAACCATTCAGCCCGTTGCTGCGTTTTAGTAATGTCTGCAATACGACGATGTACTGCAATGCTCATACTATCAGAAAAGCTTTTGTTTAAGCGTGTTTTATTCTTATCGACACCTAATAATTGTGCATCATTAAAAAGTATAGTAATCTTCATCTATTTAAAGTTAACATGAGAAACTAAAATGATAGGAAATACAAAATGACAAAAATCACTTGAAACAGCCAAAAAAATATTTAGAAAACTGTCCGGAAAAGTGTTGACACATCATTTTTTGAGCGAGCAATTGGTAAAGAGGTACGTACACATGCGGCATAAGTTGTGGAAAAGAGTAAGACAATTAGCATGTTTATTAAAAAAAGTTTGTTTATCATGTTGTCTTTTCTTGTTTAGGTCTGCGAATGGTGCTAATTAAAAAGATTTGATATTTTTACACCTGTTTTTTGAAAATCATTAACATTTCTTGTCACCAATGTTAATTCATTTATAATTGCAGTCGCTGAAATCTGCTTATCAAGTACATGTTCATGGTGTGGTACTCTAAGTTTACACCAAAGTTGAGCGATTTCTTCATCTATATTTAATTGGTTACCCTGGTATTCATCTAAAATTAAATTTAGCCATTCTTCTAACTGATACGCTTTTTAATATCACTACGATGAAAAAGACGCTTAATACCTCTGTGGATCTCACTAATCACATTGATATCAATTAAATACATCATTTCCTTCAGAGTCAAAATATTTTATCGACAATTAATCGGTCACGTACTTATGACTTAAGCTCAGGCTTCAGTCATATTTTAATTTCATCGTGAGTCAGATGAGTTACCTCAGCAATAAAGTTGATGGCAGCGCCTGCCTGGTACATATTTAGGGCGTTTTTTTACCTCCAACGCCCTTTATCCTAAAAAAATCAGTTGAACCTACTGCGACGTAACTTCTCAATAAGTCTGTGCATTTAAACAGCACAAACTTTACCTTTCAGCAACTCAGGCAGATATGGGATCAAATTTCTCTTGCTGATCCGGTCATTAATAAAATCCCAGAATGAAATTCCTTGTTTCAAACAAGTTTTCTTTAAACTGACAAAGGTATCTCTGCAAAGTTGCCCATCCTTTGAGCGTGTACTACCACTAATTTTACGCTTAATAACATATTCTCGAATATCATTTTCACTCAAATTATTATGAAGAGGAATATCAGGCCGTTCCAATACCAGCAGTAATTCTGTTTTATTTCTTGCCAATCGTTTCAGTGCCTGATTCAACGTTTCAAAGCTTGTTTTAGTCCGGCACAATTCATCAAAATGTTCAGCAATCGCTGACTTCAACGGATCATCTGGCTCAAGTTTATATTGTTTGAGATCATAAAATAGTTCCCAAATCTGAGTATGTACCCAGTTCAGTTCTTTATCATGTCGCTCATTGAGTGGTAGTATCCGCTGAAACACTCTGTCTGCATGTATCCAACATAATGCGTGCAACAAAATATCAAATTGTCCTGCATCATCACTCACAATCACCAAATCACTTGGAAAGCCACTGTTAATTAATGCCCCCAGTAAAGCGCCTTCTGTGGCAATGCGAACATGCCGTTGTGTTATGATACTATTGTTCTGCAGATAGTATTTCCAGGCTTCTTCATTATCAAAGCAAGTCTGATGACTTTGTTCAATAACGCTCAATGGCTTGTGAGGTAATTTTTCTGCTCTCATATAATCAAGTGCTGCATCGTTGAGCGTATAATCAACAGCAGCACCTCGTAACAATTAAATTAATCCGGCTCTTATATCGAGTACTTGAAAACCAGGCAAAGGTTTCATTGCCAACGTGAGTACAATAACCATTCTTTCCATCATGACGACTACCCGTATCATCAACATGGATATAAGTACTATTGTTGATACCGGCAGTTAGCAATGTATTTTTTTCAGTATGAAAATGGTCTTTGTCATGGATTAAAATCTCATTGATCTGACCCGTTGAAATATCAAAACCTAATTCTGTTAATTGTTGTATTATCAATGGCTGAGTCACTCTCTGGTGATAATATTGATAAACGATATAACTCTGTAATGTATGGCCAAAAATGTCCTATATGTGTATCAAAGCTCAATTTTCCTATACAGGTATCACCATCGGGTGTTTTATAGCGAGCCAATCGATAACGAGTATTGAAAGGCTTAATCAGCAGCTCCTGAACAAAATAATCCTGATACCCTAAAAAACGTGAATGTTCTGGCAGGTTATCTGGTTTGATAACGGTGGTTTTATGAATAGCCAATTTCTTCTTTCGTTTACGACTTTTACTAGTCCCATTTCCTGAGTTGTTTTTCTTGCTTCCTGAATGACCTGTCGGATTATCATTGTCATCATCCTTTGGCAATTTACTGGCTCTTATTTTAGGCTTTGGAGGTAGCTTTTTAAGCTTAGCAACTTCTGTTTTAAGGGCATCGATTTCAACCTGTTGGTTTTGAATGATTTCCTGTTGTTGCTCCATGAAAGCAAGGAGTAATCGGACTACCGGTGTCTTTTCTTCTTCAGGTATCTCTGGAATTGGAGGTAATTTTTTCACTATAATCAATACAGGTTGTTTTCAATAAAACAATTGTATCATGGCTTTTAAGGCTCTTTAGTTTGCCCTGTGTTGATCAAACTCCTCTCAGTTAAGATAATATTCAAAAATATTCTATTTCGATCTGAGACAGATCGACAGGATCATTTATAGGGATAAATTACATGGGGCAGTGAAAATGCAATTTTTGTCCTAAATGCTGTCAAGACTTTTTTTGTTTTTATTTCAAGTTTTGCACAGACTTATTGAGAAGTTACACTGCGACCGCCTTATGCATTGAATCTTAAGGATTTTCCAGAACATTTTGACTTCACCCGTAGGGTGACTACGAATAAAGCCCAAATAACCTGTAAAACCCTTAATTTTCAGCACCTAAGTCGCTCTCGCTACGATTCAACTGATTATTTTAGGTTTATTGTTATATATTTTTCATCATGATATTATGTGTATATATTACATAAATATACACCTGAGGTATCAAATGAGAACTAATATTGTTATTGATGACCAGCTAATGGAAGATGCTTTGAAGGCTACAGGCTTAGGCACAAAGAAAGAAGCTGTTGAACTTGGGCTTAAAATGCTAGTAAGACTCAATAAACAACAAGAAATCCGGAAACTTCGAGGGGAACTTAAATGGGAAGGTGACTTGAACGAAATGAGAGGCGGAAAGTGATACTGGTTGACACCAGTATTTGGATTGATTATTTCAATGGTATTGAGAGTAAAGAAACCAACATCCTAGATCTTGCGCTCATCGATGGCATGGTAGTTATCGGCGATATAATAGCAATGGAAATACTTCAAGGATTTAGAAGTGATACAGATTATAATAAAGCAAAAAGTCACTAGCAACTTTGGAACAGTATGAAATGTTTGGTCAAAGTATGAGTATTAAATGTGCGGATAATTATCGTGCATTGAGAAAGAAAGGAGTCACCATTAGAAAAACTGCAGATGTGATTATTGCTAGTTTTTGCATTGAAAATAAAATCCCTTGCTCTTTTCAGATAGAGATTTTATGCCATTCGTTACACACCTCAACTTACTTTCAGTGTCAGACTAGTTGCGCCTCTAAATTTTAACCTAAAATAATCAGTTGAATCGTAGCGAGAGCGACTTAGGTGCTGAAGATTAAGGGTTTTACAGGTTATTTTGGCTTTATTCGTAGTCACCCTACGGGTGAAGTCAAATGTTCTGGAAAATCCTTAAGATTCAGTGCATAAGGCGGTCGCAGTAGGTTCAACTGATTTTTTAGGTTTAATCATTAGAAGCAAAAAATGAAGACTGTGCTCGCCAGTTTGTATGCTGTCTGCCCCACTTATACACTATTAGCCCGAATATAAGGCTTCAAATTGCGCCAGCATTTGTTGCACTTCAAAGTGCTCTAAAAACGCTGTTGTCCTGCTCGGCCATAGCGTTTTCGGCATGGTTCGTCGGCGATTAATGTTTCACAGGCTTGGCTTAATGCGACTTGATCTTCATTCGGAATAACGATGCCTGTTTCACCATCAATGACGATTTCGGGATTGCCGCCCACTGCCGTGACGATACAGGGTTTTGAGAAGGACATTGCTTCAAGCAAGGTCATGGAGGTACCTTCGCTCAATGAGGGCAGTAAAAAATATCCATGATACTTAAATATTGCTGTGGTTCAATGATAAAACCGGTAAAAATAACTTGTTCTGTGATCTGTAGTGTCTGGCACTGCGTTCTTAATGTTTCATTGAGGGGGCCATCACCAACAATGAGTAGGCGGGCATTGGGAAAACGAGCAACAATGTCTTTAAATGCCGCCAATATCATTGAGTGATTTTTGATGGGATCAAAGCGTGAAATAGTGCCTAACACAATCGCGTCATCGGCTAATTGTAATGCTGCACGCAGTTTTTTTCATCCTTTTTGAGTCATAGTCCCGTGTGCTTATGATGTGTCAACACTTTTCCGGACAGTTTTCTAAATATTTTTTGGCTGTTTCAAGTGATTTTTGTCATTTTGTATTTCCTATCATTTTAGTTTCTCATGTTAACTTTAAACAGATGAAGAGAAAGGGCTTTGCCCTCTGGAACGATAGAGCCGTTCCATTCACCCAAGGTATTTTCACAACGGTAATGATCCTGTTACAATATCTTCACGGCACAGGCTGAGGAGCCGATGGCCGTCAACGGTAATGGGCGGCATTTATGTCGCCTTTTACCCCTCTTCAATCAATCGATTTAAGCTATTTCCTGCTGTATTTCATAATCGACTGGTGACAAATAATCATTAGCCGAATGAAGTCGCTCCCGATTATAAAATACCTCAATATATTCAAATGTTGCCTGCTTTGCTTCTACTCTGGTTTTGAATCGACAATGGTGCGTCAATTCAGTTTTCAAACTATGAAAGAAGCTCTGATACAGCATTGTCCCAGCAATTTCCTTTGCGGCTCATAGACTGAATTATGTTATGATCCGACAATATTTTTCTATGACTATCAGAGGCATATTGGCTACCTCGGTCAGTATGCCAAAGCAATCCATCCATTGGTTTACGCTTCCATATGGCCATCAGTAAAGCATCATTGACTAGCTTGGCTTTCATTCGCTCATCCATCGACCAGCCAACAATTTGCCTAGAGAATAAGTCAATGACAACCGCTAAATATAACCAGCCTTCCTTGGTGGCAATATAGGTAATATCACCCACATATAGTAGCGATCAGGTTGAGAGACAGTAAACTCTCTTTCCAGTAAATTTGGAGATATACGCTTATTATGCTTGGAATTAGTCGTCGCTTTAAAGCGTCTCTTCGTTTTACAAAACAAACCGGCTTTTTTCATTAATCGACCAATTCTCCGGCGGCTTATATGAACGCCTTTTTCAGCCAGTTTTCTTTTTAAGACGACGGGTTCCATAAGTCTTGCGACTGTCTTCAAACAGTTTTTTAGCTGCTCAGTAAGCGCTTCATTTTCTTTCTCTCTATCCGTTTTAGGAGAGCTAACCCAATCATAATAGCAACTACGGGAAACATCCATAAAACGGCACAGAATCGTTACCGGGTAATCTTTAGCCTGATCAGTTATCCATGCGTACTTCACAAAGTTTCCCTTGCAAAGTACGCTGTGGCCTTTTTAATAAATCACGCTCCTGAATCACTTTTGCCAATTCTTTTTTCAGACGTTTTACTTCATCATAAATGTGTTCATCACAACAGGTTGATCCGTCTCATTAGCTAATTTGACAGCTGATTCTTTAAATTCTGATGTATAGCTTTTATTCGGTTTTTTTGTTTGATCATTCATTTTAGGTCACACTTTTTATCTTTTAGTTATTTTAAGTTGTGTGTCCGGTTAAGTATAGCCACATTAAGTTTGTGCTGTTTAAATGCACAGACTTATTGAGAAGTTACCAACTCTTAGCCCTTTTTTACTCTCGTTTGCCAGACTCCACCCCGTAATAAAAACAAAAAAAGCAACCCCTATTTGTTTAGTATAAACTGGCTGTGATATTAAATTGAATATATTGAGTGGGTTACCGACCACATGGCCATAGACAATTAAAAACATGCCTAATGCTTTCATCCAATCGACAAAATGTTGATGTTTTACAGGGGGCGTCATAGTAGCATCTTAATCAAGTATTATTATCATCGAGTTTTTTCACAAACCGCGCGGGATTTCCCGCCATAATCACATGTGAGCAAATATTCGTGGTTACGACAGAACCTGCCCCTACCATACTCCCCTCTCCAACATCTGCCGCAATAATAGCACCCTCTCCAATCCAAACATTGTCTGCTAATTTTACCTGACTCAAGCGATCAGCGGAATAGGGCGTCCACGTACCATCATCTCCCCGTACATGTAATGCTTTACCGCTTAATATGCTTACACGGCTTCCAATTAAACAATGATCACCTAATTCAGACGAGCCAATGATTGAATAGCTACCAATATAGACATGCTTGCCCACTTTGCTATAACGATGGGAAAAAATAGTACCAAAACCAATATGACAATGCGCTGAGCATTCGTCCAAAATAAGAGAATAAAATCCTCGACGCAAAAAAGCCCCCGGAACGCCTGGTTGTAAGGCTAGAATATGCGTACAAATATTAAAAATGAATTCCACGTCTTTAGAGAATAATATTTCTTCCAGTTTACAAAGAGCAACCAGAGGAAACACAAGCAACTGGGATAACAGATTTAATAAATATTTTAAGCTTTGTTTTATCATATTATTTAGTCCAGTTCTTTTTTTATACGTCTCATACGCTTAAAACGCTCATTGTAGATAGTTTCATCCGTTATAATGATTTTACCCGGCACTTTATACGATTGGAGTTTACTTCTACAAAAAACCAACATACGTGCCTTCAGTTCCCTTAAGGTTTCAGGAGTCAGTAATTTAATCTTGGCAACAACTATTTTTCCTGTCAGCATATGATCCTGGCCAAACACAACCACATCTTCAACATTTTCCATTTCTAACAACACACTTTCAACTTCGGCTGGAAAAACTTTATAGCCACCGACATTGATAATCTCGCTGGCACGACCCAGGATGCGAATCCAGTCACCGTCTTGTTCGACCAAGTCTCCAGTATCTAAAAAGCCCTCTTCATCAAATGGGTTGGGGGCATTGAGGTAACCTAACATAGCAGAATCTGATTTGATCCATAATGTATCATTGACAATTTTCGTGGTAAATTCTTCACCGCCTACTTTTAACCAAAGTGAGTCAGATGAGCGTGATTTTGAACGAAGTATGCCTACTTCTGAAAGTCCATAGGTTTGCTGTAATATCGTACCCGGTAAAATACTTGTTAACCTTTTCAGAGTACTTTCCTGCATAGGCTCGGTACCATAAGTGATCAATTTCAATGATGACAAATCATAGTCTTGGTAAACTTTAGAGAGCATCAGCAAATTTAAGAAGGTAGGCGACGTAGGCAAAAGCTCGGCTTTAAAAGCTTCAACCGCTCGACAAACACCTGCTGAACTTCTGTCATCCGACACAATAATCATGCCATTGTTCGCTAACGAATAAAGCAATGAATTAATGCCGCCAATATGATCTAATTGTAGAAAAATAAGCATTCTAAGTGATTTTCTGGGCGTAGTAAATTTACCCATCAGTTTATTAAGATCTTGAACGATGGCTTTACTCTTGCCGGTTGAACCTGATGAAAATAACACTAAGCCAGGATGTTGCTGCTCTCTCAATTTTTGGTATATTGAATGGTCTGCTATTCTTTGTGTTTTGCTCAATACGGGTTGTCCATTTTCCAATGAGATGTCATATTCTGTACTGGCAATATCCCTAAACTCACTAAAATGATTTTTTGAATCTAATGACAAAGGAACGATAATATTGTTATTTTTTATCAATGATAAAAACAGTGCAATGGACAAGGGCGAATAATCACCATCAAAGGAGACAACGGCACCAGGAAGAATGTTTTTTTCTTTAATCCAAAGAGAAAACTTTTCAAAAGACTCCAGTAAACCTTGATATGTTGCTGAAAATTGAAACGAAACTAAAGCCTGATGCGCTGGAGTATCTCGCATTTTTTGCAAAAAAAAGTCAATCATTAGGATACGCCACCAAGATAAATAACCTGGCTGCTAATCATTTTGCTTTCTGGACGCAGGTAAAAATCTGCCAGATTAATAATATCATCTGGTGTAGCCATTTTTTGCACTGCTTGACGCTTTATCAGTTCAACAATTTTCTCTTTTGCCACACCTTTAATAAGAGCTGTATCAATGGGTGATGGACCAATAGTATTACAGGTAATACCAAAACTACCATACTCTTTGGCAATGATTCGAGTTAAGGTTTCAACTGCACTTTTACTCGCAGCATAGGTTGCTTCGCCCTCTAGTTGCAATGGCACTGCAACGGTAGACATATTGATGATTCTAGGATTGGCGGCTCTTTTCAAAAGTCCAAAGGCTTTTTGACAGAATAAAAATGTACCCTGTACATTAATATCAAATATTTTTTGATAGGATTCTATTGGTGTTAGAGCAAAGGCATTCATACTTGCCACACCGGCATTATTGATAAGTACGTCTAATAATTTCGCCTCGTTGTAAAAAGTGCTCCGATAATTTTTACCTAATCCTCGGCTAGTCCCCGTTATCAGAATGTTTCTTGATGAGCTCATATCAGCACCCTAAACTAAATCTTCGATATAAGTAGTAAGAGATGCTACATTTTTAAATGGACTGTTTGATTGTGACATTGCACGCTCATCACTCAGTGAGATGTTAACATCTTGATCCATCATAGATTCTTCAATATCAATAAGAAAAGCGACCAAGCCCATTGAATCTAAATAACCATTTTTGCCATAGAGCTCTGTCTCATTTGACACAGGAATTTTCTCACTCTCTTCTTTGGAATTATTAACCATCTCCAAAGCATCAAATATAACTTGTTGAATATCATTTTTTTTCATAAAAATTACTTCCTTTTTGATTCAAGGTAAAGCTTAATTTTTAATTGCTGAGAATCTCAACTTAAACCATCTGATTTCTTTTTTAATAGATAGTTTTAATAAACGTTTTCCTAAATCGGTGCCTAACTGATAAAATATTCCGCCTAATGTGTAATGTTCGGGTTCACCATAAGTCATTTTTTCCTGCTGATAAGCTTGTTTTCTATGCAAAGCCTGAAAAAAACCTGTCTGTTCAAGGTCGATTTGATTTTGCATTAAAAGAACCAAAATACGTGTATAGGTACGTGTCTCTTCATCCTTTAAATTATCAATTACATAGGACATATAAAAGTAACTTCTCAATAAGTCTGTGCAAAACTTGAAATAAAAACAAAAAAAGTCTTGACAGCATTTTAGAGGACAAAAATTGCATTTTCACTGCCCCATGTAATTTATCCCTATAAATGATCCTGTCGATCTGTCTCAGATCGAAATAGAATATTTTTGAATATTATCTTAACTGAGAGGGAGTTTGATCAACACAGGAACTAAAAAGAGCCTTAAAAAGCCATGATACAATTGTTTTATTGAAAACAACCTGTATTGATTATAGTGAAAAAATTACCTCCAATTCCAGAGATACCTGAAGAAGAAAAGACACCGGTAGTCCGATTACTCCTTGCTTTCATGGAGCAACAACAGGAAATCATTCAAAACCAACAGGTTGAAATCGATGCCCTTAAAACAGAAGTTGCTAAGCTTAAAAAGCTACCTCCAAAGCCTAAAATAAGAGCCAGTAAATTGCCAAAGGATGATGACAATGATAATCCGACAGGTCATTCAGGAAGCAAGAAAAACAACTCAGGAAATGGGACTAGTAAAAGTCGTAAACGAAAGAAGAAATTGGCTATTCATAAAACCACCGTTATCAAACCAGATAACCTGCCAGAACATTCACGTTTTTTAGGGTATCAGGATTATTTTGTTCAGGAGCTGCTGATTAAGCCTTTCAATACTCGTTATCGATTGGCTCGCTATAAAACACCCGATGGTGGTGATACCTGTATAGGAAAATTGAGCTTTGATACACATATAGGACATTTTGGCCATACATTACAGAGTTATATCGTTTATCAATATTATCACCAGAGAGTGACTCAGCCATTGATAATACAACAATTAACAGAATTAGGTTTTGATATTTCAACGGGTCAGATCAATGAGATTTTAATCCATGACAAAGACCATTTTCATACTGAAAAAATACATTGCTAACTGCCGGTATCAACAATAGTACTTATATCCATGTTGATGATACGGGTAGTCGTCATGATGGAAAGAATGGTTATTGTACTCACGTTGGCAATGAAACCTTTGCCTGGTTTTCAAGTGCTCGATATAAGAGCCGGATTAATTTTCTACAATTGTTACGAGGTGCTGCTGTTGATTATACGCTCAACGATGCAGCACTTGATTATATGAGAGCAGAAAAATTACCTCACAAGCCATTGAGCGTTATTGAACAAAGTCATCAGACTTGCTTTGATAATGAAGAAGCCTGGAAATACTATCTGCAGAACAATAGTATCATAACACAACGGCATGTTCGCATTGCCACAGAAGGCGCTTTACTGGGGGCATTAATTAACAGTGGCTTTCCAAGTGATTTGGTGATTGTGATGTGTCAACACTTTTCCGGACAGTTTTCTAAATATTTTTTTGGCTGTTTCAAGTGATTTTTGTCATTTTGTATTTCCTATCATTTTAGTTTCTCATGTTAACTTTAAACAGATGAAGAGAAAGGGCTTTTGCCCTCTGGAACGATAGAGCCGTTCCATTCACCCAAGGTATTTTCACAACGGTAATGATCCTGTTACAATATCTTCACGGCACAGGCTGAGGAGCCGATGGCCGTCAACGGTAATGGGCGGCATTTATGTCGCCTTTACCCCCAATTCAGTTTTCAAACTATGAAAGAAGCTCTCTGATACAGCATTGTCCCAGCAATTTCCTTTGCGGCTCATAGACTGAATTATGTTATGATCCGACAATATTTTTCTATGACTATCAGAGGCATATTGGCTACCTCGGTCAGTATGCCAAAGCAATCCATCCATTGGTTTACGCTTCCATATGGCCATCAGTAAAGCATCATTGACTAGCTTGGCTTTCATTCGCTCATCCATCGACCAGCCAACAATTTGCCTAGAGAATAAGTCAATGACAACCGCTAAATATAACCAGCCTTCCTTGGTGGCAATATAGGTAATATCACCCACATAGTAGCGATCAGGTTGAGAGACAGTAAACTCTCTTTCCAGTAAATTTGGAGATATACGCTTATTATGCTTGGAATTAGTCGTCGCTTTAAAGCGTCTCTTCGTTTTACAAAACAAACCGGCTTTTTTCATTAATCGACCAATTCTCCGGCGGCTTATATGAACGCCTTTTTCAGCCAGTTTTCTTTTTAAGACGACGGGTTCCATAAGTCTTGCGACTGTCTTCAAACAGTTTTTTAGCTGCTCAGTAAGCGCTTCATTTTCTTTCTCTCTATCCGTTTTAGGAGAGCTAACCCAATCATAATAGCAACTACGGAAACATCCATAAAACGGCACAGAATCGTTACCGGGTAATCTTTAGCCTGATCAGTTATCCATGCGTACTTCACAAAGTTTCCCTTGCAAAGTACGCTGTGGCCTTTTTAATAAATCACGCTCCTGAATCACTTTTGCCAATTCTTTTTTCAGACGTTTTACTTCATCATAAATGTGTTCATCACTTCTATTGGCTACCGTCTTCACCGGTTTGGAATATTTACTGATCCAGGTATGTAGAGTATTTACATTAACACCTAGCTCCCTGGCAGTCTGAGAAACAGGTTGATCCGTCTCATTAGCTAATTTGACAGCTGATTCTTTAAATTCTGATGTATAGCTTTTATTCGGTTTTTTTGTTTGATCATTCATTTTAGGTCACACTTTTTATCTTTTAGTTATTTTAAGTTGTGTGTCCGGTTAAGTATAGCCACATTATTGTGAGTGATGATGCAGGACAATTTGATATTTTGTTGCACGCATTATGTTGGATACATGCAGACAGAGTGTTTCAGCGGATACTACCACTCAATGAGCGACATGATAAAGAACTGAACTGGGTACATACTCAGATTTGGGAACTATTTTATGATCTCAAACAATATAAACTTGAGCCAGATGATCCGTTGAAGTCAGCGATTGCTGAACATTTTGATGAATTGTGCCGGACTAAAACAAGCTTTGAAACGTTGAATCAGGCACTGAAACGATTGGCAAGAAATAAAACAGAATTACTGCTGGTATTGGAACGGCCTGATATTCCTCTTCATAATAATTTGAGTGAAAATGATATTCGAGAATATGTTATTAAGCGTAAAATTAGTGGTAGTACACGCTCAAAGGATGGGCAACTTTGCAGAGATACCTTTGTCAGTTTAAAGAAAACTTAATGTGGCTATACTTAACCGGACACACAACTTAAAATAACTAAAAGATAAAAAGTGTGACCTAAAATGAATGATCAAACAAAAAAACCGAATAAAAGCTATACATCAGAATTTAAAGAATCAGCTGTCAAATTAGCTAATGAGACGGATCAACCCGTTTCTCAGACTGCCAGGGAGCTAGGTGTTAATGTAAATACTCTACATACCTGGATCAGTAAATATTCCAAACCGGTGAAGACGGTAGCCAATAGAAGTGATGAACACATTTATGATGAAGTAAAACGTCTGAAAAAGAATTGGCAAAAGTGATTCAGGAGCGTGATTTATTAAAAAGGCCACAGCGTACTTTGCAAGGGAAACTTTGTGAAGTACGCATGGATAACTGATCAGGCTAAAGATTACCCGGTAACGATTCTGTGCCGTTTTATGGATGTTTCCCGTAGTTGCTATTATGATTGGGTTAGCTCTCCTAAAACGGATAGAGAGAAAGAAAATGAAGCGCTTACTGAGCAGCTAAAAAACTGTTTGAAGACAGTCGCAAGACTTATGGAACCCGTCGTCTTAAAAGAAAACTGGCTGAAAAAGGCGTTCATATAAGCCGCCGGAGAATTGGTCGATTAATGAAAAAAGCCGGTTTGTTTTGTAAAACGAAGAGACGCTTTAAAGCGACGACTAATTCCAAGCATAATAAGCGTATATCTCCAAATTTACTGGAAAGAGAGTTTACTGTCTCTCAACCTGATCGCTACTATGTGGGTGATATTACCTATATTGCCACCAAGGAAGGCTGGTTATATTTAGCGGTTGTCATTGACTTATTCTCTAGGCAAATTGTTGGCTGGTCGATGGATGAGCGAATGAAAGCCAAGCTAGTCAATGATGCTTTACTGATGGCCATATGGAAGCGTAAACCAATGGATGGATTGCTTTGGCATACTGACCGAGGTAGCCAATATGCCTCTGATAGTCATAGAAAAATATTGTCGGATCATAACATAATTCAGTCTATGAGCCGCAAAGGAAATTGCTGGGACAATGCTGTATCAGAGAGCTTCTTTCATAGTTTGAAAACTGAATTGACGCACCATTGTCGATTCAAAACCAGAGTAGAAGCAAAGCAGGCAATATTTGAATATATTGAGGTATTTTATAATCGGGAGCGACTTCATTCGGCTAATGATTATTTGTCACCAGTCGATTATGAAATACAGCAGGAAATAGCTTAAATCGATTGATTGAAGAGGGTAAAAGGCGACATAAATGCCGCCCATTACCGTTGACGGCCATCGGCTCCTCAGCCTGTGCCGTGAAGATATTGTAACAGGATCATTACCGTTGTGAAAACACCTTGGGTGAATGGAACGGCTCTATCGTTCCAGAGGGCAAAGCCCTTTCTCTTCATCTGTTTAAAGTTAACATGAGAAACTAAAATGATAGGAAATACAAAATGACAAAAATCACTTGAAACAGCCAAAAAAATATTTAGAAAACTGTCCGGAAAAGTGTTGACACATCAATACGAATAGGTTCTGAATTTCTATCAATGCCATTGCTTTCTCGAATTGTGATGGGTACGTTTATCATGGTTGCTACGGAATATTTTTGACAATGGCAGGGCCAATGAGTTTGGTCAACGGCAGTGGTAATTTCTGCCAGATTTTAATGGCCATTTGGTATTTTGGGTTGTTAGGGTTCACCTCGGGTATTGACTGGCCTGCTTGTAGCAGGTAATACCAATGTAATGTTTTTTCTTGACCGCCCCATTGTTTTTTGAATCGATAGGTGCCGCTGTCTTTGCTGCAGCGGCCGAAGTCAAATACGCTACAGTTTTGTGACATGGCATATTTTAATACTTCAAAATAGAGCAACATATTGGGGCTGAGTTTATCGTATTTTCTTAGCGTGGCAGCCCAAGGAATTTCCATCCTGCCTTTGTAGTGGATAATAAAGGCAGTGCCTACCGGAGTATGGTCTTCTGCAAAGACGACTACGATTCGGGCTTGTTCAGGTAGTTCGGTAAAAATGGTGCTAAAAAAATCTTTGGCATAAACGGGTGTGCCTAATTCACGCATTTTTATTGCGAAAATTTCATAAAAAAGGTCAATACCGTCTTGTGTAAATACTTTGGCATACATGCCTGCTTTAATGGGTCTACGTATCTGGCTTCTCAGTTTGGCTTTAAATTGTTTCATTAAAGCCTCTTCATTATCGGGCAAGTCCAGATAATAGGTAACTTTTTTTGATTTCACGGGCAGATCAAATTCATTTTCTTGCATGGAACGCAATTCAATAAATTCTGCCTTGGATGCAGTGAGTGTTTTTTCTGCCGCAGACAATAAGGCTGTTTTAGCTTGTTCATTTGAATATAGCATGCCGCCATAATTCACATAGGGAAAGGAGATGATGAATTCGCCAAATAGTGCTGACTTGAATAAAACCAGTGGCAAGATAGCTTCTATTGAGTCATTATTTTCAATATAAAGATAGGTGGTTTGTTTTTTAAAATGTTTTTCAACGATGTTTTTCCAGGCGAGAGTATGATAAATCGTCCCTGCCGGGTGTTGTTCAACGTAATGATCCCATCTTGAATCTTGACCGTCTAAATGATTTACTTGCACTGTTTACACTTTCCCGTTGTCATGCCTGATGTTGAGGTTGAGGTTGAGGTTGAAATTTAGGGGTTAAAGTCTGCCGTCAACTTCGTGTTTTTTTAATAGGTGTTTAATGTCATAGAGAACATGACTCGCCTTACCTAATTGGTGTATTTTCTCTGCACCCATGGTTGCAAATTCTTCATGTGCCACCGCTAAAAGAATGGCATCATATTGCTCATTTTTGAGTTCGTTAATTAATTTAAGCTGGTACTCTTTATCCGCCTCTTGACTATCAGCCCAGGGGTCGTAAACATCTACGATGGCGCCATAAGTATGTAATTCGGCGATCATGTCGATAACACGGGTGTTTCTTAAGTCGGGGCAGTTTTCTTTAAAGGTTAAGCCCATAATGAGTATTTTTGACTCACTGATATGAATACGCTTTTTGAGCATCAAGCGGATCATGTCATTGACGATGTGGTTACCCATGCTGTCATTGATGCGGCGACTCGCACGAATGATTTCTGGATTATACCCCACTTCTTGTGCTTTATGTACTAAGTAATAGGGATCGATGCCAATACAGTGGCCACCGACTAGGCCCGGGCGAAAAGGTAAAAAGTTCCACTTGGTCCCTGCGGCTTTTAGTACGTCTTCGGTATCAATGTCCAGACGTGAAAATATGTGTGAGAGCTCATTCATTAGGGCGATATTGACATCACGCTGGGTGTTTTCAATCACCTTGGAGGCTTCGGCCACTTTGATACTACTGGCTTTATGGGTGCCGGCAATAATAATGCTTTGGTATAAGTCATCGACATAGTCTGCTACTTCGGGGGTTGAGCCTGAGGTCACTTTTAAGATATTAATGACTCGATGTTTTTTGTCTCCGGGGTTGATTCGTTCAGGACTATAACCTGCGTAGAAATCCTGGTTGAATGTGAGGCCGGATGATTGTTCTATGGCGGGGATGCACATTTCTTCGGTGGCACCCGGATAGACGGTGGATTCGTAGATGACAATATCGCCGAGTGAAATAAGCTCGCCGATCATTTCGCTGGCTTTGATCAGGGGTGAAAGGTCTGGATTTTTATGTTTATCTACCGGAGTGGGCACGGTGACGATGTATACATTGCATGATTTTAGATCATCGACATTGCTGGTATATTGTAATTGGCCGGTTTGTGTTAATTCATCTGAGGTCAGTTCTAAAGTGGTGTCTTTGCCTGATTTGAGTTCTGTTATGCGGGATGTGTTGATATCGAAACCGATAACCGGGTATTTTTTCGCGAATTCAACGGCGAGGGGTAAACCCACGTAGCCCAGGCCGATAATGGCTAGTTTTGTATTTCCCAGTGTTATCATGTGAGCCTCGTGTAATATGATATTTTAAGCAATTGTTGATTTTGTGCCCCAATCAGGTTTGGGCAGACACGTAGGGGCGAACCTATGTGTTCGCCCTGTTGTTTATGGCACCATCGTTAATTTTGTGCCTCAATCGGGTTTGGGCAGACACATAGGTCTGCCCCTACGGGGTATGGTGGTGCCGGGTTCCGTAGGTTTGGGATTTTAATCAATTTTGTAATAATCTTTATACCATGCGGCAAAATTTTTAATTCCTTCATCGACTGTTGTTGATGGTTTGTAATCAACGTCTCTGACAAGATCCGCTACATCGGCAAAGGTGTCAGGCACATCACCCGGTTGTAGGGGCAAGAGATTTTTTTCTGCGCTTTTCCCCAGATGTTTTTCTAGTGTTTCAATATAGGTCAGCAATTCTACGGGTTGTTGGTTGCCGATATTGTAAATACGCCAGGGTGCGGGGCTGGTCGCTGAATCAGGGTTTTTACCGCTCCATTCTGGATTGGGTGTGGCAACATTGTCCAGCACACGTATGATGCCCTCTACAATGTCATCAATGTAGGTAAAATCACGACGATGTTTGCTATAATTATAGACATCGATGGCTTTGTCTTCAAAAATGGCTTTGGCAAATTTTTGCAGCGCCATATCAGGGCGATCCCAAGGACCATAAACGGTAAAGAATCTTAAACCTGTCGTCGGTAGTCGATATAAATGACTATAGGTATGTGCCATTAGTTCACCAGATTTCTTTGAGGCAGCGTAAAGTGAAATCGGGTGATCGACATTGTCATGAATGGAAAAAGGCATACTTTCATTGAGGCCGTAGACTGAACTGGATGAGGCATAGACAAGGTGTTTGACTTTGTTATGACGACAGCCTTCTAAAATATGGGCGAAGCCTACTATGTTGCTATCGACGTAGGCTAGAGGATTTTCAATGGAGTAACGTACACCAGCTTGGGCGGCTAGATTCATGACTTTGTCAAATTGCTCAACTTTGAATAACTCTTCCATTGCCTGGCGATCAGCGAGATCCATTTTAATGAAACGGAAGGTGCCTTTTTTGTCGGCATCTGTAGCAGCCAAGGTATCTTCGATACGTTGAAGTCGGGCTTCTTTGAGGCGTACGTCGTAGTAGTCGTTAATAATGTCGATACCCACTACATCATCGCCACGGCTAACGAGTTCTTCGGATAGTTTTGAGCCTATAAAACCGGCAGCACCGGTGACTAATATTTTCATTAAATTACCTATTTGTCTGTATTATATTGGTATATATTTTGTGTTATGTATTCATCATCTGGTTTGGGCAGACACGTAGGTCTGCCCCTACGGTACGGGGGCTGGGCGGATTCCGTAGGGGCGAACCTATGTGTTCGCCCTGTTGTTTATGCCCTCAGCGCCAATTTTGTGCCTCAATCTGGTTTGGGCAGACACGTAGGTCTGCCCCTACGGTACGGAGGCGGGGCGGATTCCGTAGGGGCGAACCTATGTGTTCGCCCTATTGTTTATGCCCTCAGCGCCAATTTTGTGCCTCAATCTGGTTTGGGCAGACACGTAGGTCTGCCCCTACGGTACGGGGGCGGGGCGGATTCCGTAGGGGTGAACCTATGTGTTCGCCCTATTGTTTATGCCCTCAGCGCCAATTTTGTGCCTCAATCTGGTTTGGGCAGACACGTAGGTCTGCCCCTACGGTACGGAGGCGGGCGGATTCCGTAGGGGCGAACCTATGTGTTCGCCCTATTGTTTATGCCCTCAGCGCCAATTTTGTGCCTCAATCTGGTTTGGGCAGACACGTAGGTCTGCCCCTACGGTACGGGGCTGGGCGGATTCCGTAGGGGTGAACCTATGTGTTCGCCCTGTTGTTTATGCCCTCAGCGCCAATTTTGTGCCCCAATCGGGTTTGGGCAGACACATAGGTCTGCCCCTACGGTACGGAGGCGGGGCGGATTCCGTAGGGGCGAACCTATGTGTTCGCCCTGTTGTTTATGCCCTCAGCGCCAATTTTGTGCCCCAATCGGGTTTGGGCAGACACGTAGGTCTGCCCCTACGGTACGGTACGGGGCTGGGCTGGGCTGGGCTGTATATTATTTTGCTACAATTTTTGTACTGTCATTATTCAATTTGTCATCGGTCCAGGAAATGGGGTTGTTTTTTATGTAATGGAAAAATGATATAATCTTCTTCATTACGAATAATATGATCCCAATAATTTCGTTGCCAAAGTCGTTTGTTAAAACGCGGCCACCCCTGTTGCTTCACACCACGAATATATTCATTGCTGGTCATGGTTTTAAACCACTGCACTAGATACACTGCTCAACTGCTCAAAGCTGAAACTTGAAAGTAATCTTCCACGTCAACCGTCATTGCGTTTTTTATAACTTGAGTTTTGCCCATCGTCTTCTTTTGCTTGAATTATTTATCTAAAGATTTTTTAAATGCAGCAATTTCTTGTTCTACTCGGCTTTCAAAATCTTTAATCGTATCTTCGATATTAACAAAATCTGATGATAATGACTCCGGGTTTTTCTTGGTAATTTTCATTGCTGTATCAACTTTTGTGTTATTCCTAAGTTTGGAGCTGCTGTCTTATTATTTTTTCAGAGCTTTCCTGACGATGTGCTTTTTGTAATTCATTCAAATAAGCACTGATTTCTTCATGCTTTTCAGCTTTGATTGGACTGGTGATTTCTTCTGAGAGTTCATCAGCCACTGTACGAATATGTTCGGTAGTGAACAAATTGATTTCTTCTAAATAACCAAAGAGCATAATACGATCACAAAATACATTTAAACGTCTAGGCACACCTTCTGTCAGCTCATAAATTAGCTGTATTGCATCTTTATCAAAAAGCTCTCCGCCAGTCCAACCAGCTTCACCTAAGCGATAATTAATATAAAATTCAGTTTCTTCTGCTTTGAGTGGACCCAGGTGGCATGATGCAATGACTCGTTGTCTTAGCTGCTCCATGGACTTGGCTTTTAAGGTATCAATGAATTCTTTTTGACCGACTAGAAAGCTTTGAATCAACGGTTTATTATCAACCTGAAAATTTGACAACATTCGCAACTCTTCGACTGTTTTTGCTGGTAAATTCTGAACTTCATCAATAACCAATACCACACTGATGTGTCTTCACGGCACAGGCTGAGGAGCCGATGGCCGTCAACGGTAATGGGCGGCATTTATGTCGCCTTTTACCCCTCTTCAATCAATCGATTTAAGCTATTTCCTGCTGTATTTCATAATCGACTGGTGACAAATAATCATTAGCCGAATGAAGTCGCTCCCGATTATAAAATACCTCAATATATTCAAATATTGCCTGCTTTGCTTCTACTCTGGTTTTGAATCGACAATGGTGCGTCAATTCAGTTTTCAAACTATGAAAGAAGCTCTCTGATACAGCATTGTCCCAGCAATTTCCTTTGCGGCTCATAGACTGAATTATGTTATGATCCGACAATATTTTTCTATGACTATCAGAGGCATATTGGCTACCTCGGTCAGTATGCCAAAGCAATCCATCCATTGGTTTACGCTTCCATATGGCCATCAGTAAAGCATCATTGACTAGCTTGGCTTTCATTCGCTCATCCATCGACCAGCCAACAATTTGCCTAGAGAATAAGTCAATGACAACCGCTAAATATAACCAGCCTTCCTTGGTGGCAATATAGGTAATATCACCCACATAGTAGCGATCAGGTTGAGAGACAGTAAACTCTCTTTCCAGTAAATTTGGAGATATACGCTTATTATGCTTGGAATTAGTCGTCGCTTTAAAGCGTCTCTTCGTTTTACAAAACAAACCGGCTTTTTTCATTAATCGACCAATTCTCCGGCGGCTTATATGAACGCCTTTTTCAGCCAGTTTTCTTTTTAAGACGACGGGTTCCATAAGTCTTGCGACTGTCTTCAAACAGTTTTTTAGCTGCTCAGTAAGCGCTTCATTTTCTTTCTCTCTATCCGTTTTAGGAGAGCTAACCCAATCATAATAGCAACTACGGGAAACATCCATAAAACGGCACAGAATCGTTACCGGGTAATCTTTAGCCTGATCAGTTATCCATGCGTACTTCACAAAGTTTCCCTTGCAAAGTACGCTGTGGCCTTTTTAATAAATCACGCTTGAGAAACGGATTGATCCGTCTCATTAGCTAATTTGACAGCTGATTCTTTAAATTCTGATGTATAGCTTTTATTCGGTTTTTTTGTTTGATCATTCATTTTAGGTCACACTTTTTATCTTTTAGTTATTTTAAGTTGTGTGTCCGGTTAAGTATAGCCACATTAAAGCCACTATTACCAGTTACACATAAACTGATAGGATAAAATTCCTCTTCAAGCATATTGCTGTCAATTGACACTTTTTTTACAAGATGACTGCTTACTGAATAACTGCAATATTTTACTTATGATCCATAATTTCACCAATATTTAGATCAGGCTGAACTTGAGAAAAATAGACTAATTTAGAACTTGGTAGAGTTCGTTACAATAATAAGCAAACTCAAGTGTATTTTTTTGCTTATTTTGCACAGCTGGATTCTCATTAATATTTTGATTCGTAAACCCATGCCACCAATTTTTAACTAAGGTGTCATTTTCATGATTCTGTTGGTGAAGAACTTTGTGCCAGTTGAAAAACCATACTCTATCTTTAGAGTATTTATTTGATTCCTTAAATGGAGCTATAAAGTTTTGAGATTTCTCAGAGCAATTATTCTGCTGAATAATAAGGTGCGTTGTAGTTAGTAATTGTTTTATCGTTGGGTGATGGTGATTTTCATAATGGGGTAGAAATAGACAACCCCCCATCCAATCCAAAGATTTCTCCAGATTTTGTAATGCATTCCATCCTGTTCCTGTAATTGAAAGGCCGCTCTGACCTGCATTAATTATTTTAATATCCCCTTGTGTGATTGAAATTCTTAGTGGTATTGACTGACATAATGATAATGCTAATAAATTAATTGCGTTTTTGATCATTATTGCCAATAAATCTGTATCTTTAGTTTCAGAATAAAAAACATAGCCATCACCATAACGTATCCAATGAACACCTCCACCATTATATTTTTCTACTTGGGTATCTAAAGAGCTATATAGTCTTCCGAATATCTGAGAAGATGCTTCAGTGCCATATTGGTCAATGCAGTGCTCAGCATTCGTGTATCCTAAAATATCAACTATACCGATGAAGACAGATACAGTGGACCCCATTGTCAAGACAGCTTTCTCAAATATTAAGATATAATTCTGTTGGTTATTTATAGTATTAGTCTTATCCACATATCCACAGGTCTGCCAGTAGTCCAGAGACGCTTGCGATATATCTCAGGGCTACTGGCTTGGCCTGTGGATATGTGGACAAGGCGGTTGCCAGTAAAGTTGATTATCCTCTCATCATGCTGCCCGTTTTAAGTCTGGAACAACTTCTTTCATCACGCCATAGATCTCTGCAGGCGTTTTTCCACCGTGTGTACTGTGTGGTCGTTCATGGTTGTAAAACTCAAAATATTCCTTTAATGAGCTCTTTAGCTCATCAATACTTTGGTAATCCTTGAGGTAAATTTCCTCATATTTTACACTTCGCCGTATACGTCAAAACTTCCCACGTTGACGTATCATTCCACTTTATTTAAAGGCTGAATTTTTTCAGTCAAATTCCATGGCAACAATTGCTCTAAAGCCTCATCATCATAATGCCTGCCCAGCTTAGGTAACTCAGTCAGAATGTGTGTTAAAAAGGCAAAGGGCTCTAGGTTGTTTGCTTTCGCTGTTTGCACGATTGAATATAAAATAGCACTGGCCTCAGCACCACGAGGATTTTGGTTCATGACCCAGTTTTTGCGCCCAATCACAAAGGGTTTGATCCGCCGCTCTGCCATATTATTATCAATCTGGAGGTTGCCCTCTTCAAGATAGACAGTCAGATACTTCCATTGATTGATCACATAACGAATAGCGACACCCAACTTACTGTCTTTTGTTGTTTTAGTCACTTTATCATCACACCACTTTTTAAAGTCATCCAGTAGTGGTTTGCTTTTTTCCTGACGGATCAGGTAACGTTGTTCAGCATTGAGCGGTTTGATTTGTTTTTCAATCGCATACAATTTAGCAATTTTACTGATCGCCATTTGTACCATGCCAGGCTTTTTCTGACTGTTCTTGGGTAATGCTTTTAAGGCATCATGGAACTTGCGACGAGCATGTGCCATGCAGCCTAATAAAGTGACTTCACTGTTCTCATTTTCGAATATATGATAACCGGGAAAGCCATCCGTTTGCAGGTAACCTGAAAACCCCGTTAAAAAGGTTTTGGCATGTTGGCCTGCACGAGTAGGCTGATACTCATACAAAACAATGGGACACTTGGAATGATAGCCGCCACTTTGATAGAGCCACATATAAGATTTAGGGCAATTCTCACGTCCATCATGGATCACTCGCATCGTTGTTTCATCGGCCTGGATGATTTTCTGCCTAATGAGATAATACAACAACCGATTATAAAAGGGTTTGAGTAATTCAGCTGATTTAAGCACCCAGTTGGACATACTGGCTCTGGAAAGTGTTATCTTATAGCGTTTAAATATCGCTTCCTGTCGATAGAGAGGCAAGCTGTCTAGAATTTAGAAACAATGATATAGGCCAGCAGGCTGGGTGATGCAAAACTTCTAGGAATGGGCTGTGCAGGCTTAGGAGCAGTTTTAACGCCTTCCTCACAAGCACGACAGGCATATTTAACCTGAACATGTTCTACAACATATACCTGAGCAGGAACAATTTCCAGTTGCTCTGAGGTCTCTTCACCAATTTCATGCAAGTGATGACCGCAGTCACAGACTTGTTCTGCTTCAGATAACTCATGACGAACAACTTTACGAGGTAGGTCTTTAGGTAAAGGCTTACGACCGGGCTTTTTACGCTCATAAGTAATGGTTTCACGGACTTCCGGTGCTTCTTCGGCGAACGTTTCTGCCTCATTAAAGAAGTCGGGGTGGGCTTCTTTTCACTGGAAGTACCAAACCGTTTGTGTTGCAACAGACGAAATTGTTCCTCATACCAGTCCACTTTTGACTGGAGTTCAAGCACCCTGTTTTTGAGCGTTGGTATCTCTTCTGGTAGTATTTTGTCTGTTGAACTCATGCGTTATATTATACTAAAAATGAGCGTTAAATGCTTGTATTTATTCTGTTTAATGCGCATCTAAAGGGACTTTTTTTAGTTGTTTTCCAGACCATGAATTTCAGGGTGAGCATGGTGTTGTGTGCAAGATAAACCATCCAGTAACCACTGTAATTCTCTCAGTGTTAACGAAAGAGTGGGTTGTTCTTTTTCCATCGGCCACTGGAATTTCCCTTTTCAAGTGTACGATAGTAAAGCCAGAAACCATTACGCTCCCAGTACAGTATTTTAAGTTTATCTCGCTGACGATTACAAAAAACAAAGACACTGCCATCAAAGGGATTGTGTTCCAATTGCTCTGAGACAATCAGTGATAGCCCATTGGTTGCTTTTCTCATATCGGTAACACCAGAAACCAGATAAACCTGATTGACTGTGATGCCCGTTATCATGAAACAGTCCTGAGCAAATCCAGAATGGACTTGAGCTGATTCAGGTTCGTATCAGAATTGATTTCCAAACTGAAACCATTGGTATGGCTTACTTTAATTGCATTGCTTGTGGGGGAATTGGCCAGTAAATTAATGGGAATGAGTTGATTGTTGGTGTTGACCTGTTTTGATGAGCTAACATAACCCAACTTCTTTCGATAATAGCTAAAAATATGAGAGGGTATCTTATGTTGTTGACAATAAACTGCCTGGCTTAAGTTACTGGCTTGGCAGGCCTCTATGTGTTGCTTCATCGAAGCATCTTTTGAATGGTTGCTCATTTGTATCTCCAAATTACGAATTGAAGATCATAGTTTGAGCTAACTGAAGCTTATTGTGAACGTGGGTTTTAATTGACGTTTACACTTCGCCAGAGTCGTTCAATCATAATGTTATCCATTGCTCTGCCTTTGCCGTCCATGCTGATTTTTATATCATTGGCCTTTAGAACACCTGTAAATGCTCTGCTAGTATATTGAGCACCTTGATCCGTATTGAAGATTTCTGGCTTTCCATATCGTCGCAGTGCTGTTTCCAGACTACTGATACAAAAGCTTTCTTCCATGCTGGTTGACACTTCCCAGGACAGCACAAAACGGCTACTCCAGTCCATAACAGCACTTAGGTAGACAAATCCATGTGGCATCCGTAAATACGTGATATCTGTGCACCAAACCTGGTTATTCCTATTAATATCAATTCCTTTGAGCAAATATGGATAGAGGTTATTTACTTTGCAAGGCTTGCTGGTATTGGGTTTTGGTGCCACTGAAACCAATCCCATGATCCGCATAAGCCGTTGAACTTTTTACGATTAATTTTATAACATTTCAATCTTAATGCATTACGAATTTGACGACTGCCATAGAATGGATGTTTTATGTACAACTCATCAATCAAATTCATTAATGTTAAATCTTTATTTTGCAGAGGCTTTTTAGGTTGATAGTAATAGCTTGAACGGTTCAGGCCGATAAGCTCACATTGTTTTTTGATGCTCAACTGAGGGTGCTCTTTTCTATGCAACACCGCTTTTCTGCTCTACTCAGTTGAACATCTTCAACTTTTTTGACAGCCAGTCAGCCTCTACTTTTAGTTGACCTATTTGGCTGTACAGGTGTTCTTTTTTCCTTTTCATGTTCAGCATCTTTATTCTCTAATTTTTTTTTGAAAAAGTATCGGCTGCACCATCAAGCATCTGCTTTTTCCAGCTATTGACCTGGGTGGTGTGCACTTCAAATTCTGACGCAATTTCTGCGACTGTTTTTGACCTTTCAAAGCCTCAATGGCTACTTTTGCTTTAAATTTGTTGTTGAATGTTTTTCTTTTTGTGCTCATTTCCCCCCGTTAGGTTAGCTCTGATGTGTCTTATATCTTAACCTATTGTCCAGTTTTCGGGGTCCACTATAAGAAGATAAATTTTTCATTATTAATTTAACACCTTAATGTCCATTTTGGTTTAGAGGCTATAACTATTGCTTCCTTCAGGAGACAATGGTTAATTTACCCAGCCTTACATCTCTCTCAAATTTTACAGCGTCAAAATCGAAGCGATTCTCATTATCTGGGTATTTATCAATCATCATGAATACGTTATGGAGTTGTTTTAATTTTAGTGCTTGAGGGCCGTTTAATTCTTTTTTCAATAATTTTCTTGCTTTTTTATCGGAATTTTTATGCTCTCCAAGACTTGCGTAAGTACATCTTCAAGGCGATTTTTTCGACCGTCTCCCATACAATGCTGCTTAATATAGTTGTAAGCCGCCTTTTTAAAAAGAAGCTGAGAGAAGATCAGTGAATAGTCTTTGACATTTGTTGCATCTGCAAAGGAATTAAATGCATCATTTAGGCTTTCATTAACTACTAGACTTTTATAAAACGCAATAAACCCATCAAGGACATCTCCTGCACTTACTTTTTGCTCTGGTGCTAATAAACCAAAGACTGGTGATGGTTGTGTGATAGTAGCGGCTTTGAATGCGTAAGCAGATTGACATGCACCACTAGAAAAAAAAATAAGTTGTTTTTACATAGAATATTTATCTCTCTAAAATGATTAAATACTATTTCCCATTCAATGGCTGAACTATCAGGTAAATCTAAACTTTCTTTAGAGCTATGACCTTCTATATGGATATATGGAATTTCACCTTTCTCTTTCAATTGTTTTTTATCTGATTAAATTTTTCAATCAAATCATTTTTTGTATTACATCTTATTAGGCGACAATTAACTTGTCCGGTCGGCGACAACTAGCTTGGCCGGTTTGATACACTCCAGACACATTAATCGAGAAGGATTTTTATGTCTGGAAAATCAATTACCCAAGAACAGGTCAAGTTATACATGTCACATCGAAAACAACCGAATCACACTCAAGCTTCATCAGCAGCCAAAGCAGGATTTTCAGAAAGATCAGCGCGACGCATTGATACAGGTAAGCACCCCGGCGGCACCACACAGCCCAGACAGTACAAAACTCGAAAAGATCCCTTAAATGGTGCTTTTGAACAACATTTAGTGCCCTTACTTGAGATTGAGCCCAAACTACAGCCCATTACCTTATTAGAAGCACTGGAAGAGCTAGAACCCGGTCAATTTGACAACACTCACCTAAGAACACTGCAACGCCGAGTCAAACGCTGGCGTGCTCAGGAAGGACCGGAGCAAGAAGTTATTTTTCAACAAAAACACATTGCCGGTGATATGGGTATTTCAGATTACACCTGGGCTAATGAGCTTAAAATCACGATTGACGGAGAAGATTTTAAACACAAACTTTATCACTACCGATTGGTTTATAGTGGCTGGACTTATGTTCAAGTTGTCTTAGGTGGAGAGAGCTTTGAATCTCTTTCTTCAGGCTTACAAAATGCGCTATGGCAATCAGGCGGTGTCCCTGTAAGCCACCGAACCGATAGCCTAAGTGCTGCATTTAACAATCATTATGAACAAGAAAAGCTGACCGAGCGTTATGAAAAATTATGTCAATACTATGGTATAAAAGCCACTCGAAACAATAAAGGCATTGCCCATGAAAATGGAGCCATTGAATCCCCTAATGGTCATTTAAAACGCCGAATCGAACAAAAGCTACTCCTTCGTGGCAGTCGAGATTTTACCGCCTTATTGGATTATGAAGCCTTTATTGATGACATCGTTCGCCAAATAAACATACGCTGTAAAACACGATTTAATGAAGAAAAAGCACACTTAAAACCGCTTCCCAGCCGCCGCACCAATGGCTTTAGTGAGCTCTATGTTAAAGTCACCACAAGGAGTACCATTTCAGTTAAACGAGTCACTTATACCGTACCCTCCCGATTGATTGGTACCTATTGATCCATATTTATGATCAACATTTAGATTGTTTCTATGGTCATGAATTGACCTTAAGTTTAAAGCGTATTTATGCACACCGCCATATCCGTTCGCGTTCAATCAATTATAAACATATCATTCACTCGTTAGCCAAAAAGCCCAATGCCTTTAAATCATCGGCTTACCGAGATGATATTGTCCCAGAAGGTGATTTCACCCTGATTTGGGAAAATCTCAAACAAACGGGCATTCATGATGATGATTGCCGTTACATGGTGAGCTTGCTGTCCATTGCCGATGCCTATGATTGTGAAGCAGCGCTGGGTCGTTTTGTCTTAGCTTCGTTAGAAGCCGGCAGTCGAGTTTCCATCAAAGCGTGCCGTGACTTTTTTGCGCCCATGTCGGTTGATAGACCTCAGTACACCAGTCAGCAACATGACTTATCGACCTACAATGTATTACTGGGGAATTAATATGGCCAATGCACAAAGTTTACCGTTTTTACTCAAAGTACGTTTAACGACCGTAACTTCTCAATAAGTCTGTGCAAAACTTGAAATAAAAACAAAAAAGTCTTGACAGCATTTTAGAGGACAAAAATTGCATTTTCACTGCCCCATGTAATTTATCCCTATAAATGATCCTGTCGATCTGTCTCAGATCGAAATAGAATATTTTTGAATATTATCTTAACTGAGAGGGAGTTTGATCAACACAGGGCAAACTAAAGAGCCTTAAAAAGCCATGATACAATTGTTTTATTGAAAACAACCTGTATTGATTATAGTGAAAAAATTACCTCCAATTCCAGAGATACCTGAAGAAGAAAAGACACCGGTAGTCCGATTACTCCTTGCTTTCATGGAGCAACAACAGGAAATCATTCAAAACCAACAGGTTGAAATCGATGCCCTTAAAACAGAAGTTGCTAAGCTTAAAAAGCTACCTCCAAAGCCTAAAATAAGAGCCAGTAAATTGCCAAAGGATGATGACAATGATAATCCGACAGGTCATTCAGGAAGCAAGAAAAACAACTCAGGAAATGGGACTAGTAAAAGTCGTAAACGAAAGAAGAAATTGGCTATTCATAAAACCACCGTTATCAAACCAGATAACCTGCCAGAACATTCACGTTTTTTAGGGTATCAGGATTATTTTGTTCAGGAGCTGCTGATTAAGCCTTTCAATACTCGTTATCGATTGGCTCGCTATAAAACACCCGATGGTGATACCTGTATAGGAAAATTGAGCTTTGATACACATATAGGACATTTTGGCCATACATTACAGAGTTATATCGTTTATCAATATTATCACCAGAGTAATGTGGCTATACTTAACCGGACACACAACTTAAAATAACTAAAAGATAAAAAGTGTGACCTAAAATGAATGATCAAACAAAAAAACCGAATAAAAGCTATACATCAGAATTTAAAGAATCAGCTGTCAAATTAGCTAATGAGACGGATCAACCCGTTTCTCAGACTGCCAGGGAGCTAGGTGTTAATGTAAATACTCTACATACCTGGATCAGTAAATATTCCAAACCGGTGAAGACGGTAGCCAATAGAAGTGATGAACACATTTATGATGAAGTAAAACGTCTGAAAAAAGAATTGGCAAAAGTGATTCAGGAGCGTGATTTATTAAAAAGGCCACAGCGTACTTTGCAAGGGAAACTTTGTGAAGTACGCATGGATAACTGATCAGGCTAAAGATTACCCGGTAACGATTCTGTGCCGTTTTATGGATGTTTTCCGTAGTTGCTATTATGATTGGGTTAGCTCTCCTAAAACGGATAGAGAGAAAGAAAATGAAGCGCTTACTGAGCAGCTAAAAAACTGTTTGAAGACAGTCGCAAGACTTATGGAACCCGTCGTCTTAAAAGAAAACTGGCTGAAAAAGGCGTTCATATAAGCCGCCGGAGAATTGGTCGATTAATGAAAAAAGCCGGTTTGTTTTGTAAAACGAAGAGACGCTTTAAAGCGACGACTAATTCCAAGCATAATAAGCGTATATCTCCAAATTTACTGGAAAGAGAGTTTACTGTCTCTCAACCTGATCGCTACTATGTGGGTGATATTACCTATATTGCCACCAAGGAAGGCTGGTTATATTTAGCGGTTGTCATTGACTTATTCTCTAGGCAAATTGTTGGCTGGTCGATGGATGAGCGAATGAAAGCCAAGCTAGTCAATGATGCTTTACTGATGGCCATATGGAAGCGTAAACCAATGGATGGATTGCTTTGGCATACTGACCGAGGTAGCCAATATGCCTCTGATAGTCATAGAAAAATATTGTCGGATCATAACATAATTCAGTCTATGAGCCGCAAAGGAAATTGCTGGGACAATGCTGTATCAGAGAGCTTCTTTCATAGTTTGAAAACTGAATTGACGCACCATTGTCGATTCAAAACCAGAGTAGAAGCAAAGCAGGCAATATTTGAATATATTGAGGTATTTTATAATCGGGAGCGACTTCATTCGGCTAATGATTATTTGTCACCAGTCGATTATGAAATACAGCAGGAAATAGCTTAAATCGATTGATTGAAGAGGGGTAAAAGGCGACATAAATGCCGCCCATTACCGTTGACGGCCATCGGCTCCTCAGCCTGTGCCGTGAAGATATTGTAACAGGATCATTACCGTTGTGAAAATACCTTGGGTGAATGGAACGGCTCTATCGTTCCAGAGGGCAAAGCCCTTTCTCTTCATCTGTTTAAAGTTAACATGAGAAACTAAAATGATAGGAAATACAAAATGACAAAAATCACTTGAAACAGCCAAAAAAATATTTAGAAAACTGTCCGGAAAAGTGTTGACACATCAGAGAGTGACTCAGCCATTGATAATACAACAATTAACAGAATTAGGTTTTGATATTTCAACGGGTCAGATCAATGAGATTTTAATCCATGACAAAGACCATTTTCATACTGAAAAAATACATTGCTAACTGCCGGTATCAACAATAGTACTTATATCCATGTTGATGATACGGGTAGTCGTCATGATGGAAAGAATGGTTATTGTACTCACGTTGGCAATGAAACCTTTGCCTGGTTTTCAAGTACTCGATATAAGAGCCGGATTAATTTTCTACAATTGTTACGAGGTGCTGCTGTTGATTATACGCTCAACGATGCAGCACTTGATTATATGAGAGCAGAAAAATTACCTCACAAGCCATTGAGCGTTATTGAACAAAGTCATCAGACTTGCTTTGATAATGAAGAAGCCTGGAAATACTATCTGCAGAACAATAGTATCATAACACAACGGCATGTTCGCATTGCCACAGAAGGCGCTTTACTGGGGGCATTAATTAACAGTGGCTTTCCAAGTGATTTGGTGATTGTGAGTGATGATGCAGGACAATTTGATATTTTGTTGCACGCATTATGTTGGATACATGCAGACAGAGTGTTTCAGCGGATACTACCACTCAATGAGCGACATGATAAAGAACTGAACTGGGTACATACTCAGATTTGGGAACTATTTTATGATCTCAAACAATATAAACTTGAGCCAGATGATCCGTTGAAGTCAGCGATTGCTGAACATTTTGATGAATTGTGCCGGACTAAAACAAGCTTTGAAACGTTGAATCAGGCACTGAAACGATTGGCAAGAAATAAAACAGAATTACTGCTGGTATTGGAACGGCCTGATATTCCTCTTCATAATAATTTGAGTGAAAATGATATTCGAGAATATGTTATTAAGCGTAAAATTAGTGGTAGTACACGCTCAAAGGATGGGCAACTTTGCAGAGATACCTTTGTCAGTTTGATGTGTCAACACTTTTCCGGACAGTTTTCTAAATATTTTTTTGGCTGTTTCAAGTGATTTTTGTCATTTTGTATTTCCTATCATTTTAGTTTCTCATGTTAACTTTAAACAGATGAAGAGAAAGGGCTTTGCCCTCTGGAACGATAGAGCCGTTCCATTCACCCAAGGTATTTTCACAACGGTAATGATCCTGTTACAATATCTTCACGGCACAGGCTGAGGAGTCGATGGCCGTCAACGGTAATGGGCGGCATTTATGTCGCCTTTTACCCCTCTTCAATCAATCGATTTAAGCTATTTCCTGCTGTATTTCATAATCGACTGGTGACAAATAATCATTAGCCGAATGAAGTCGCTCCCGATTATAAAATACCTCAATATATTCAAATATTGCCTGCTTTGCTTCTACTCTGGTTTTGAATCGACAATGGTGCGTCAATTCAGTTTTCAAACTATGAAAGAAGCTCTCTGATACAGCATTGTCCCAGCAATTTCCTTTGCGGCTCATAGACTGAATTATGTTATGATCCGACAATATTTTTCTATGACTATCAGAGGCATATTGGCTACCTCGGTCAGTATGCCAAAGCAATCCATCCATTGGTTTACGCTTCCATATGGCCATCAGTAAAGCATCATTGACTAGCTTGGCTTTCATTCGCTCATCCATCGACCAGCCAACAATTTGCCTAGAGAATAAGTCAATGACAACCGCTAAATATAACCAGCCTTCCTTGGTGGCAATATAGGTAATATCACCCACATAGTAGCGATCAGGTTGAGAGACAGTAAACTCTCTTTCCAGTAAATTTGGAGATATACGCTTATTATGCTTGGAATTAGTCGTCGCTTTAAAGCGTCTCTTCGTTTTACAAAACAAACCGGCTTTTTTCATTAATCGACCAATTCTCCGGCGGCTTATATGAACGCCTTTTTCAGCCAGTTTTCTTTTAAGACGACGGGTTCCATAAGTCTTGCGACTGTCTTCAAACAGTTTTTTAGCTGCTCAGTAAGCGCTTCATTTTCTTTCTCTCTATCCGTTTTAGGAGAGCTAACCCAATCATAATAGCAACTACGGAAACATCCATAAAACGGCACAGAATCGTTACCGGGTAATCTTTAGCCTGATCAGTTATCCATGCGTACTTCACAAAGTTTCCCTTGCAAAGTACGCTGTGGCCTTTTTAATAAATCACGCTCCTGAATGTCACACTTTTTATCTTTTAGTTATTTTAAAAGTAAGCCACATTAGTTTAAAGAAACAAGGAATTTCATTCTGGGATTTTATTAATGACCGGATCAGCAAGAGAAATTTGATCCCATATCTGCCTGAGTTGCTGAAAGGTAAAGTTTGTGCTGTTTAAATGCACAGACTTATTGAGAAGTTACTAACGACCATGGTCAAACAATGGCAGCAGGTTTCACAAAAAGCCATTGAATTAGATTGGGAGCCTGAATTATTTTTAGCCCATTTATGTGAATTAGAAACCAGTTACCGGCATGACAACAAATTAAAGCGCTTATTAAGAGAAAGCAAACTACCCATTGGTAAACAGTTATCACAGTATGACTTTAATGAAATAACCGGTGTGACAGCCCAACAGCTCAAACAAAAAATCACTCAGTTAGACTGGCTCAGGCAAGGACATAATCTGCTTTTATTTGGTGCCAGTGGTCTGGGGAAAACGCATTTAGCCGCCGCTATTGGTTACGCACTCATCGAGCAATCAGTGCGGGTTAAATTCATGAGCAGCACTTCATTGGTGCAAATGCTTCAAAAGGCAAAAGAAGCGTTATCTCTGGAATTTGAACTGAAAAAGCTGGATAAATATGAGTTACTTATTCTTGATGATATTGGCTATGTCAAAAAAACCAATAGTGAAAGCCAGGTACTATTTGAATTAATTGCGCACCGATATGAACGCAATAGCTTGCTCATTACCTCAAACCAGGCTTTCAGTGAATGGGATAGTATCTTCACTGACAATATGATGACAGTGGCTGCCATTGACCGACTCATTCATCATGCGTCTATTTATCAAATTGAAGGCGACAGTTATCGTAGAAAACAAGCGATGAAAGGCTTAGATTAATGGCTAACTCATTGATCGCTGAACATTTTAAAAGCAAGATAAAAAGCATAGAGCGGGCGAAAAGCCAAAAAGCTCAAAGTGGCCTCGTGCAAGAGCAAAAGCCGCACATCGGTCGCTTTTCGCCCTAGAGCCAGATCAAGAGCAGCGACTAAAGAAAAATCAAGTTAAAAAGAAGAGCAGACAATTAAAGGAGAATAATCGATTGTAAAAACTCACTATGAATAAAATAATAAATTAGAAACCGGCCAAGCTAATTGTCGCCAACCGGACAAGGTAGTTGACGCCAGATAGCGGAGCGTATGATTAATTCGGTCGCTGCACTATCAAAGGTATTAAGTCCCATGCGAACCGATTCTAATTCCTTGACAATATAATGCTCTAAATCATTATCATTCAGTGGCAGGATATTTTCAGAATAAGTAATTCGGCTTTTAATGTCCTCATTCACATTGAGACTTAGATAATGCAATAAATCGCGTTGCCCAAACAACACCTATGACCGCAAAGGCCGCTTGGCTCTGACAATGGATGTTGATGATTGGATTGATATACAAATCTTCTATTGAATGTGTTCGTTTTGTGCCAATAGATAATAATATTGCTATTCGATCAGTTCGTTTACTTGGTGGGTTTCATCCTGATCCAGCCGATAGAATAATCACTGCATTAGCAAGATATTTATCAGTTGTATTAGTATCCTGTGATGAAAAAATCAGAGCATACAAACACGTTAAAACTATTTGGTAGGAAAATTAAAATAGAATAAAAAATGTATTTGACAAGCAATATCATCAATTAATGAATCACTGGGGGCAGAGTAAATTGGTATTGGACTCAAGGTTCAGAATAATTGATTTTCTATTTTTCCTGAGATATTTAATTTTAGTCAATTTCAATAATCCCAGATTACTTCATCTTCTGATTCATCTAGCTTTATATTCATTACATGAGTAGAATTTGGAAATATATCACTCAGTCTTTTAACCTAAAATAATCAGTTGAATCGTAGCGAGAGCGACTTAGGTGCTGAAGATTAAGGGTTTTACAGGTTATTTTGGCTTTATTCGTAGTCACTCCTACGGGTGAAGTCAAAATGTGGCTCCTCTCCGCTTTGATGAGTGAACAACTTATTCATTTTTAGTCTATAGAGCTCATCTTTATTTGGCTGAGCAACATAAGCAAGGTTATGTGTATAGGTAAAACTATAAAAAGCCTTCTTGATAAGAAAAGCTTTTATGTATCAATGCTTAACAGGGTTTTGAATGTGAATTTACACTCATCAAAGTGGAGAAGAATCCAAAATGTTCTGGAAAATCCTTAAGATTCAGTGCATAAGGCGGTCACAGTAGGTTCAACTGATTTTTTTAGGTTTAACCAGTTTGTGTGAAAGATTATTGTCAAATAATAACTTCATGCACTCAGCCGTGTAATAGAGTTCTCTCTCTCAGCAGCAAATGCTAAACAAGCTAAAATATCTTCTTGAGTAAGTTTTGGGAAATCATCGATGATTTCATCATAACTCATTCCATCTGCCAACATATTTAAAACATCATAGACAGTAATTCTTAGCCCACGAATACAAGGTCTTCCAGACCTTTTTCCTGGCTCAATAGTAATATATTCTTTGTAATTTACCATGTTATTACCCTTCAGTTTTATTACTAAACAACTAAATTTCGAGCCCTATAAAATACTGTTTAATCTATTTGTTACGTAAGTTAGAATTTTAATTATTGAGGACTACTTCAAAATCGTCTTACGATAATAAAGCATCTCTTCAATTGACTCACGAATATCATCCAATGCCAAATGAGCGCCCTTCTTTTGATAGCCGTCCATGACTTCAGGATACCAGCGTTTGGCTAGCTCTTTGAGTGTGCTGACATCAAAATTGCGGTAATGAAAATATTCTTCAAGCGCTGGCATCCATTTCGCCATAAAGCGGCGATCCTGACAGATACTATTGCCACACATGGGAGAAACACCCTTGCCAATATATTGTCCTAAAAATTCAATGGTTTTGGCGATAGCATCGGCTTCACTATTTTGGCTCTTATTGACACGCTCAGTGAGACCGGAATTACCATGATGGGTGGTATTCCATTCATCCATTTTAGCCATAGTCTCAGGCGTTTGATGAATAGCGATCACTGGCCCTTCAGCCAGTATATTTAACTCGGCATCGGTGACAATGGTGGCAATTTCAATAATACGGTCTGTTTCAGGTTCCAGTCCGGTCATTTCGAGATCAACCCATATTAAATTTCTTTGGTCTTGTGACATTCAATACTCTTTATTTTGATGTGCTTGTTAAAATCAGTCCAGTGAATTATCCGCTACTTTTGCTTCACTCAATTTTGCGATTGCTCGATTTTTCTATAAAGCACAACGATTAATCGCTGTTTCCGGATGGACACTAACTAAGGTATAATTATAGTCCCTTATTTAGAATTTTGGAATTTTATGTCTTTGTTTAGCATTTTGTTCATTATTATGGTTATTTTATCTGCCATAACGCATCTCTGGTTGTCCATTCGTCAGGTAAAACACGTCACAGAGCATCGTAGTCAGACACCTGAAGACTTTGCTGAGAAAATAAGCCTAGAAGAACACCAAAAAGCGGCCGACTATACTATTGCCAAAGAAAAATTGGGTAATATTGAGCTCATTATTGGCACCACCTTGCTCTTTATCTGGACATTGGGCGGTGGTCTGGAATTATTAGATCAATATGTGCGAGGCTATGAATTAAGTCCGCTGTTTTCAGGGGTGCTTTTTATTCTCTTAATGGGTTTTATTTCCTCAATCATTGATATTCCCATGGGGCTTTATAATACCTTCGTTTTAGAAGAAAAATTTGGCTTTAATCGCACTACGTTTAAAGTCTGGAGTGTTGATTTTATCAAACAAACCACCCTTGGTTTAGTCATCGGTATTCCTCTGATCATGGTCATTCTCTGGCTCATGGAGAGTGCAGGCCCCTATTGGTGGGTTTATGCCTGGGCAGTATGGATGGGCTTTGGCTTTCTCATGATGTGGGCTTATCCAGCCTTTATTGCTCCCCTATTTAATAAGTTTTCTGAACTTGAAGATGAATCCCTAAAAAATCGCATTGAACAATTAATGACCCGCTGTGGCTTCCTGAGCAAGGGTATTTTAGTCATGGATGGTTCTAAGCGTTCCAGTCATGGCAATGCATATTTCACTGGCTTGGGCAATAATAAACAGATTGTTTTTTATGACAACCTGTTAGAATCGTTAGATGAAGAAGAAGTTGAAGCGGTTTTAGCCCATGAATTAGGCCACTTTAAGAAAAAGCATATTGTCAAACGTCTGGTCAGCATGACCTTTATCACTTTTGCCGGCTTTGCAGTGCTTGGCTGGATCATGCAACAACAGTGGTTTTATGAAGGGCTGGGCATGTCAACGCCATCCATTTATGCTGCTTTAGTCTTGTTTAGTATCGCATCGGGCGCATTTACCTTTTTTCTTAGCCCTATTAGCGCTATGATGAGCCGTAAACATGAGTTTGAAGCCGACGAATATGCGGCACAACAAGCGGATGCCAATAAACTGATCGATGCACTGGTTAAGTTGTATAAAGAAAACGCGAACACTTTAACACCTGATCCACTGCATTCAGCTTATTATGATTCACACCCGCCTGCGCCGGTTAGAATCGCTCATTTGAAACAACATGCTTAAAGTTAAACTTGAAACAATAAGGAAAACACTCACATGAATGTTCAATTCGCTTTGAAAACAGCTTTGAAAACAACTTCAATAACAATCCTATTAGGTCTATTTTTAAGTGCGCAAAATGTTATGGCGGCTAATCCTGCTCATGGTAAGGATCTGCATGATGCCAATTGCCAGTCATGTCATTCCTCCTTAATGGGTGGTGATCCAGACCGTATTTATACCCGTTCTGATCGTCGTGTAACGTCGATTGATGGCTTACGTAAGCAAGTGACACGCTGCAAAACAACGGTTGGCGTCGCCTGGCCTGAAGATCAAATTGAAGATGTGGTGGATTATCTTAATACGAGTTTCTACAAACTTTAATGGCCAAACGTAAGCTTAATCGTAGGCAAGAGTGGCGCATCCAGAAAATACAGGATGAACGTCTTGCCAGATCTAAAAATAAACAGCAAAAAATCTCAGATAAATACGGGCAATTAGAGGCGGACTTACATCGTGGCACCATAGTCAGTCATTTTGGTGCCACCCTGGATATTGAAGATGAAGCCACCGGGGAAATTGTTCGCTGTGCATTAAGACAAAACATCGATGCCATTGTCTGTGGTGATAAAATTGTCTGGCAAGCACTCACTCAGTTAACGGATGATGAACAACTAAAAGGCGTGATCACCGCTTTAGAAAAACGTAAAACAGTGCTAGCCCGCCCTGATTTTACTGGCCAGATGAAACCCGTTGCAGCCAATATTGATCAATTATTAATCGTGACCTCTCCCGTCCCCGAACTCAATGAAGGGCTTGTTGATCGCTATCTGGTTGCTGCTGAATTATCCCATATAAAACCGGTGTTATTACTCAACAAGGTAGATACTTTATCTGCTAAACAGCAAGCGGTCTTACAGCAACGTCTTCAGGTTTATGAGGATATTGGTTATCCCATTATTTATACCAGCGCCAAAAGCCAACACGGCATGGATACCTTGCTCAGCCAATTAGAAAACAAAGTCAGTGTCTTTGTAGGCCAATCTGGCGTTGGTAAATCATCATTGATCAATGCCCTGCTTCCCGATGCGAACATTAAAGAAGGTGAAGTCTCACTAGCAACGAATAAGGGCACTCATACCACCAGTGTTTCCCGACTCTATCATATTAAAAATGCCAATCATCAACAGGCCAGCCTAATTGACTCCCCTGGGGTACGTGAGTTTGGCTTATGGGATATTAATAAAGAAGATGTCATTCACGGCTTTATTGAGTTGCATGATCATGCTCAATATTGTCATTTTAGAGACTGCAAACACCTCAACGAACCCAATTGCGGTCTACTTAAGGGATTGGAAGATGGCACGATCAGTGAACAACGTCTTGATAGTTACCATCGTATCGTTGACTCCGTTGAAGATAAATAATCATTCAAAATAAAGCCGATTATTTGAAACTTTTTCATGTGATTCAAGGTCTATAGTAATATAGTTTATTCACGAAAAGGCTACCCATGCAATTGACTACTCGCTTTATTTCCCTATTCTTTATCACTTTGATTTTAACCCTAATTTCAAGTCCAACTTTTGCCGGACATGCTCATCATGCCTCTGCATCAAAGGCTCAGATAACATGGCATGACTGGTCAGATCAAACCTTTGCCCTAGCGGCCTCAGAAAACAAACTCATACTCTTGGATGTCAGTGCACAATGGTGTCAGTTTTGTAAAAAAATGAAAGCCGTGACCTATCAAGATCCAGAAGTCGTTAAGATTATTAATGATAATTATATTGCTATTTTTGCAGACATCGAAGCAACACCTGTGGTCGGTAAACGCTATGCACAATTGGGTGTGCCCGGCACGGTGATTCTCACTGCGGACAAAAAAGAATTGAATAAACGTCGTGGTTATATCGCGCCTCAACAAATGCAGTGGCATCTACTGGGTAATTTACAAGATGCCTCTATGGAGACGGCCTCAAAGGACAAACACTAATGGATAGAAGAACCTTTATATGCCGCAGTGGCAGTACGTTTGCATCGGGAGCGGTAGCAGGCGCATTAGTTTCCACCCCCATACCGGCTTCAGCAGTGGTACAAGCAGTTATCTCGAAAAAAAGCACTGACTTAGAACAATTCTCTACAGCCATTGATAACTTTACTGAAAAAGATTGGCTCACCATTGCTACGGTCCAGAACCATTTATTTCCTTCTGAGCCAGACGCGCCCGGCTCTGTAGAAATCAAAGCGCTGAGTTATTTGCATGATTTTTTAAGCAATACTCAAACCGCTCCTGAAACGGTGCAATTTATTTTATCTGGCAGCCGTTTATTACAAGTTTTCACTCAACAAACTTTCACTCCATCAAATGTTAGCAATGCAGCTCTTTTTACTGACTTATCCACTGAGCAAAGAGAAAAATTATTACGCCAATTTGAACAACAGCCTGAAGGCCGCCGTTGGTTGGTGAATATTTTAAATTACGTATTAGAAGCCTTATTAACCGATCCGGTTTACGGTGGCAATCCCGATGGCATTGGCTGGAAATGGCTGGAACATACTGCTGGCAATCCCCGCCCACCGGCCAATAAACGTTATTGGTTATTGTAAAGTAATTATTCCCGTACCAAGTTAAAGAGCTTGTCTTTACAGGGTCGCTCAAGCACATCCCTGTGACGCTTTATGAAAACATCCCTATTTTCAAAACCCTGTAAAGACAAGCCCTTCAACCTGATACTCTACAATACGCTGCATAGCTACGTTGTAAGCTTGTAACAAATAAGATTAAGAGAATTTCTATGAGTCATGATTATGATATTTGCATTGTCGGCAGTGGCGCTGGCGCCGGCCCTATTATTCATACCCTTGCCCATGCAGGCTATAAAGTGCTGGTGCTGGAAAAAGGCCCCTGGTATACCGAACAGGACTATTTTAAAGACGAGCTAAAAACTTCACTTCGCGGTGGCTATACCCCTGACCTACGTGATGAACAACATGTGGTGGAAATAGAAAATGACGATGGCACTTGGCGAAACTTCCCCACTCAACATTCCAGTTGGAATTTTTGGAATGGTAGTGTGGTCGGTGGCTCCAGCAATTTTATGAGTGGCTTCTTTCACCGTCTTAAGCCCAATGATTTTAAATTATTATCAACCTATGGTCCCATAGAACGTGCCAACATCGTTGATTGGCCCATCTCTTATGAGGACATGGAACCTTATTATGACAAGGTAGAAAAAGTCGTTGGTGTCTCGGGGCGAGTGATTGATCATCCTTTTCAAGAACCACGCAGCAGCAAGGATTTTCCCTATCCGCCTACGGCTGAACATCCCATTGCCAAACACATTGACAAGGCCTGTGAACGCTTAGGCTATCATTCTATGCCTATGCCTCGGGCAATACTTCCTCAAGCAGCCTTAGGCCGAAATTCTTGTTCTTATAGCGGTTATTGTGGCAGTTATGGTTGTGCGACAGGTGCCAAGGGCAGTTCTCGGGCAGCATTAATTGATAGTGCCATGAAAACGGGCAATTGTGAATTGCGCCCTGAATCTATGGTGACCCACATTCATAGTAATGCCAGCGGCCAAGTCAGTGCCATTGAATATGTTGATAAGCAGGGCAAGAAACACGCGGTTGATGCCAAACTCTATGTCGTGGCTGCACAGGCTATTGAAACTGCACGCTTATTGCTCAATTCAACGGGGCCAAAGCATCCTAATGGTTTGGCTAACAATTCCGGTCAGGTGGGTAAAAACCTGATTTTTGCCGGCGGTGGTGCAGGTTCAGGACGTCTGACCTATGATAAATTTTCTGATGATCAGGTCGCCGAATTAAAGCAGTTTGGCACTTTTGTTAACCGCTCGATACAAGATTGGTATGAAATTAACGACAAAAGTTTTTTTAAAACAACCACAGCGCAAAAAGGTGGAACAATTGATTTTGTTCACCTACACCCCAATCCTGTTTCCAGAGCGAGTCGCCAAATTCGTGGCAATGGTGGCCTATTATGGGGCAAGCCCCTCAAAAATCGTCTCAAAGAACATTTTACTGATGGCCGCTATGTCAAAGTAGAGGCATTTTGCGACTGGTTACCCACTGATAATAGTCATGTCAGTTTAGATCCCAAAGTCAAAGATAAATGGGGTCTGCCCGTAGCCAAAATCAAGATCGATGTGCATGTGCAAAATTTAAAAGTAGGCTGGTATCTAGCCAATAAATCCGGTGATGTATTGCGGGAAATGGGTGCAGATAATGTGTTATCTTTTGCCTCTGGCGCTCCCCCGACTAATTTAGTCGCCGGTAGTTGCCGTTTTGGCCATGATCCTAAAACCTCGGTGCTTAATCCCGATTGTCAGGCTCATGATGTGGATAATTTATATGTGACAGATGGGAGCTTTATGCCTACTGGCGGCAGTGTGCCTCATACTTGGACGATTTATGCCAATTCTTTCAGGGTAGCCGATAAAATTCTCGCGCGTCTGGGTGGTGTTAAAGAAACACCTCCAAGCTAGTGCCATTATCGCCGTGCAGGTAAATTGACTGGCGGTCTTACATTGGGAGGCCTATTAGGTGGTCTTACGTTGGGAGGCCGCACATTAGGAGGTCTGCCATAAGGTGGTTTAATAGGACGATTGGGATAAATAGGACGCGATCCATACCAATAACCATCATGGAGATCATGATGGTTCTGATCGTTTTGCTCATTTTGACGCTGTTCTTGCTGCCTTAATGCCCGTGCTTCCTGTTCTAAACGTCGGCGCTCATTTTCTAATTGAATATCCCTTGCTAGTCGCTTATCCAGAGCTGCATCTTTTTCTCTGATTTCATCCAATTTTTGTTTGCTTTTCTGTTCTTCTGCCTCAGTCATTTTTTTTATCTGAAATTGTTTCTCAGGCTTTTTATCCGCTTTAACTTGATCGGTAAACTCAGTAACACCTTCAGAGTTTTTATATTCATAGACATTTTGCTCTGCTTTGAGAGTTGGCATAAACAAGAGAACATTCAAAGTAATAATAGGAAGGAGATAATTTTTCATAATAAGTACATTAGACCTGGATAATTGAAAACCGAACCTAAATAACTAGCCCTAATGCAATAATAAGCTGAAAAAAACAGAAATAATAGTAATTATTGTGATAAATCAGATATTATCGATGCTTTTTCAGTGATAAAGCACTGAAATAAATATATTTCTGATTCTCATAACAAAATTGTTTTTTCTTTGCTATAGTTATTCTATCACTGTGAACGAATTTGATTTCACCAATAATTTTATGATAGAAAACCGACAACTCGAAACTTTTATAAAAAAAGCAGATATTGCCGCCCTCCCGGTTTTACCTCATACCCTTCAGGCATTAAAAGCAGCCTTAGAAAAACCCAGTTTTAATTATACTCATCTGGATAATATCATCCAATATGATCCTGCCTGCATGATTAACCTGCTAGCCTATGCTAATAGAGAAATGAATAATGATTTTGACAAAGAAATCAGCCGCGTGGAGCATGCCGCGATGTTTCTTGGCATGGAAAGATTGGAACAGTTTATAGAAAATGTCAACTCACTCTACCGTGTCAAAGATATAAAAGTCGCTGATAAATTAGCCCGCCTGCTACATCGAGGTGTACACGCAGCCTATCAGGCACAAGGTTTTGCACAATTAATTGATGATTCATCAGTTGATGAGATTTATACCAGTACCTTAGTCACTCCCATTTCAGAATTACTCTGCTGGTATCTTGACCCCATTAAGGCACAAACAGTAGAATTATTAGTTTATAAACAACAAAAGCCGTATGAAGAAGCACAACGAGAAATCTTTGGTTTCAGTTATCATGAACTCGCAGAAAGCTTAACGCACCAATGGAAAATCCCCCATTTATTCTTGCAACGACAAGAAATGCAAGATCTGGAAAGTGCATCAAAAACAATTAAATGTATGTATCTGGCGGAAAAACTCAGTATTATTGCAGAACAAGGCTGGTATTATGATGATATGTATGAGCACATCAGTCTTTGCGCGAATGAATTTCATTATAGTGAAGCGCGCATTGCCAAAGAAGTGCATTCTACCGCTGTTTACATGGCTTATAACGCAGAAGAATTTTTTCCCGTGCAAAGCACTTGCGCTTATCTTGCCTTATTGCCAGGCAAAGTACCTTATAGTCAAATCATAGCCATTGAAGACAAAAAGCCCGTTGTTAAGAAAAAACCAGCAGTTATTAGTAAGGTAGCGGTAGAAGAAAAAACCGAAACAACAAAATCACCTCAAGTGCCAAGCATCAATTTGATACACTCCGCTAATGACTTCCCTTCTCTGATTCGGATTACTATGGATGCTTTTTTTGAAACGAAATTTTTTAGCCGTGTTGGCTTCATGATGCTCAGCAAGGATAAAAAGCACCTCCAGTTTCGTAGTCTCAGGGGAAAGGATAATAAAAAATTAACACAAAGTATACTGCCCACAAAGCCCGACAATTTATTCTCAAAATTATTAGTCAAACCACAAACAATCTTTATCAATACTCTCAATTACAATAAATTCTCACCCATCATTAACCAGACCATGAAAGATATGCTTGAAGTAGAAGAATTTATTGCCAAGTCTATCCATGTTAATGCCAAGCCCATTGGTTTATTTTATATGGATAAATATCGTGGCAGTGATAAGGATGAAGCTCAGTCAAATCCACCGATGGCAGTAGAAGATTTTAATCAGATGAAAAAAATTGCGGCATTATTTGATAAGCAATTAAAGGCCATTCATTAAGCCCACTTCAACCTAAAATAATCAGTTGAATCGTAGCGAGAGCGACTTAGGTGCTGAAGATTAAGGGTTTTACAGGTTGTTTTGGCTTTATTCGTAGTCACCCTACGGGTGAAGTCAAAATGTTCTGGAAAATCCTTAAGATTCAGTGCATAAGGCGGTCGCAGTAGGTTCAACTGATTTTTTTAGGTTCAATAACATAAAGAAGTGAATGAGTACTAGTACAAAACTTGTAGCTAATAGAAAAAAGCTTCATTCCAAAAGACTTAAAACAAAGCTACTTAACTTGATTTCTGAATAATAATTAACGGTATTATTTAGTTTGTACTATTGTGATGCGCTTCGTTCCTCAGCAGCATCCTACTGTTCTACAATAAATCACTTGCATACAACAAGCGTAGGGTGCTGCTGAGGAACGAAGCGCACCACTATTAAGTTAACTTGCTCGTATGTATTATCCAGAATTCAGGTTACTGAAATTCCTGACGACCATTAAAGGCATGGCCTAGTGTTGAGCCATCAATATATTCCAGCTCACCACCTAAGGGCACTCCATGGGCAATGCGACTAATTTTTTGCACATGGGGTTTCAATATTTCTACCAGATAATGTGCGGTGGCCTCACCTTCAACTGTGGTATTGGTTGCCAGAATGACTTCATTAATGTCTTCGCTTTGCACTCGCTGTTGCAAGGTATCAAGGTGCAGTTCTTGTGGGCCAATACCATCCAAGGGTGATAAATGTCCCATCAGAACGAAGTATGTCCCTTGGTAGGAAGCGGATTGTTCAATGGCATAGACATCGGAAGGGTTTTCTACCACGCAGAGGGTTTGCCGATCACGTTTGACTGACTGGCAAATATCACAATATTCATATTCAGTCAGAATACGACAGCTTTGACAATGCCCGACCTGCTCTGCCGCCTGACTTAAGGCATGGGATAATTTCCTCGCGCCTCTCCTATCACGTTCGAGCAAATGATAAGCCATACGTTGTGCGGATTTTGCTCCCACTCCGGGTAAACAACGTAAGCTTTCGATAAGCTGCTTAATCAGAGGGGAATGTGCCATAGGGTATTATCCGGATAGAATACGTGTGTGATATTTTAATATTAATGCTTAGAACGGTAATTTAAAACCCGGTGGTAAATTTAAACCATCCGTCATACCGGACATTTTACTTTTAGATTCTTTTTCTATTTGACGTACCGCATCATTCACTGCAGCGGCCACTAAATCTTCTAGCATTTCTTTATCATCCATCACGCTATCATCAATGCTCACACGACGAATATCATGACGACCGGTCATCACCACTGTTACCATACCACCACCGGCTTGACCATTAACTTCCATATTAGCTAATTCGGCCTGCGATTTTTGCATGTCTTCCTGCATTTTCTGAGCTTGTTTCATTAAGCCGCCTAAACCACCTTTCATATTACTTCCTCTTGTCTAATTTTTAATCGGTTTTATGGATTCTTTACGTACTTTGGCATTAAAAGCATTTACAATTAATTGTACTTTGGGATCATCCATAATAGATTCAACCGCTTCTTGCTGTAATACTTCAGCCTCATAAATTTCCCGTCGTCTGGGTGTATTCTGCTGTTCATGTACAGGGATCTCACACTCTTTGATGATTATCTTCAATGGTATACTAAACAATGGCTGCAAGATATCGAGTAAGCGTGTTTTGATTTTATCATTGAGCAAATGTTTGTGCATGGAATCCAGTAACAGCTCAAATATTTGCTCACCTTCTACTATGCTTTTATTGACCATAGCACTATGTTTGGCCAATTGCTGCTCCAGGCCATTGAGTTCAGAGCGATTGATAAGATCGTGCCAATAGTCAGCCAAGCCTGTTGTGTTAGGCTGTTCACAAGGGATTTTTTGCTCAGTTTTTACTGCGTTTTTTTCGCTATTTACATCTTGATAAATTTGAGTTTCAGGATTTACTTTGTCCTTTAAAGTGTCATTGTTTACGTCTTTAAATAATGGCACAACGGCTGCCAATGGTGGCTTTTTTTGCTCTAATGTAGGGCTAGGCTTAGTCTTTGGCTCTCGTACTGTATGTACTTGTGCTGAGCTATTGACTGAATTATATTGGTCGTTAGAAGGCGCTATTTCTTCTAAATGGTTTTCTAAATGTCCCGCTTGCTCATAGTGTTCTTGAAAAGCATTATCTTCAGCCTGACCATTATCGTTATAAGCATCTATCGGGGGTAGCTCATAATCTGTCACATTATCTTGTACAGGTGCCGTAGAAGGCACTATGCTGCTATCCTTTTGAGTACTATTCTTTTGAGTGATATCTTTTACAGCTTTAGGCATTTGTGAAACGGCCTGAACAGCTTGTTTGGGCTGTTCAACAGCAGAAAGTTGCTGACTCACTGACGCTTGAGGGATTTTCTTTTCTGTAGCCTGAATGGCTGGTGCTATTTTATTGACTGATTTAGAGGATTTTTTTTTAAGTTGACGGCTATTACCATCGTCACTCTCATCACTAGCACCACCCGTCGGCTTAAAAGCCAACATGCGTAATAAAATCATTTCAAAGCCACTCTGTGGTTGGGGTGAATAAGGTAAATCTTTGCGACCATTGAGCGCAATTTGATAATACAATTGGATGTCTTCTGCACTAATAGCTTGTGCCAGTTGTGCAATTGATTGTTGATCGCCCAAACTATCATCAATGGCATCGGGCACCATTTGATAGAGGGCAATACGCTGTAGAGTGCTGATCAGTTCAGACAAGATAGTATTCACATCAATACCCTGACTACTGAGTAGACGACTGTCTTCGATCAGAGTTTTACCATCATCATTAGCCAAAGCAATAAGCAATTCAAAAATACGAGCTTTTTGCACACTGCCCAGCATGGCTTCAACATCAGGCAGATTAGGCTTGCCATCACTATATGCAATGGCTTGATCCAGCAAGCTGAGGGCATCACGCATTGAACCATCGGCAGCAATGGCCAAGGGTTTCAAGACATTACTTTCATAGGAAATATTTTCTGCATTGAGGACCAATGCCAATTGTTGTTCTATCTGTTCGATAGTCAAACTTTTCAAATTGAATTGTAAGCAACGGGATAAAATAGTCACCGGCAATTTCTGAGGATCGGTCGTTGCTAAGAGAAATTTAACATGTGGTGGTGGCTCTTCAAGGGTCTTAAGCAAAGCATTGAAACTATGCCCAGAAAGCATGTGTACTTCATCGATCAGATAAATCTTAAAACGTCCCCGTGTGGGTGCATATTGAACATTATCTAATAATTCGCGCGTATCTTCTACTTTGGTACGTGAGGCTGCATCGACTTCAATTAAATCAACAAAACGCCCTTCATCAATTTCCTGACAAGCGGCACATTTACCACAGGGGTTTGGACTAATACCCTGCTCACAATTCAGTGCCTTAGCCAGCACACGTGCCACGGTGGTTTTACCCACACCGCGAGTACCGGTAAAAAGGTAGGCATGATGTAAACGCTCACTTTGTAAAGCGTTACTGAGCGCTTTAAGAACATGCTCCTGCCCCATCATGGTGGTGAATGTTTTTGGACGGTACTTGCGAGCCAGAACCTGATATTTCATATAAGCCCATATTTTAAAAAAAGTTAAATAAAAAGTAAAAAAGAATTAATAAAAAGTTAAAAAATGGATTAAATAATGGTTTTTATGGGAAATCAGTATACATGAAATTATCAGACTGCTCCAGATGAACAGCAAAGGAAAAAGGAAAATGGTGATTGAGAAATTGTAATATGGATTTTAAATAAGACGAGTGCTTAAAATATATAGACCCTGCCAGCCACACCCCGGCACATGAGTCGGCCGCTACAGTTGCTTCCTTCCGGATCTGGCTGGGTTTACGGCCTATCATTGCGAGGGGACCGGCAGAGAGCGCGCATTATAACCTGAAATTTACAAAGGATGCTACTGTATTTGGCTAAATTTCTAGTGTTTTTTTAAAATAATGAAGATTGCTTTATTTTAATGAAAAGCACAGTAAAAACTTAGTGAAAACGCCAGGGTCTTGATGGCGATGAATCCGTTTGATAAACCCGAATGCCTTCGGTTTTATTGGCTTTTTTCTCTAATTCTAATAGTTCAAATAAGTCTTCAATCTGACGTCTAAAGGCTTCTTCTTCCTGATTCGATGGCAAACGATCAGTATTGTGATGATTGATTTTTATTTGCTCACCACCGACATAGGCTGTAATGTCCATTTCATCAGTATCAGAACGTTCGTCAGGTTCAAGACTGTCATAAGGTTCAAGACTGTCATAAGGTTCAAGACTGTCATAAGATTCAAGACGAGTCTGCTTCTTAAGGCGTTTTTTAAGGTTGCGTTCAATCAATTCATTTGACTGTGACTCACTAAAGAGAGAACTGGACAGTGAAATTTCTGGTGTCACAATTTCATCAAGAGAATCTATTTCTTCCAAAAAATCCCAATCTTCAGGATTGTAATCAATTTTTTTGCCCATTTAGCACCTATGACACGGATAAACATTTATATTCACTGATATTCTCACATAAGAAAAATGATATTTCAAGCCCATAAAAAAGAGGCCTTTAAAGACCTCTTTTTTATGCTTTGATGCTCCCTACATTAAACCTAAAATTTTAGGTTAAAATAATCCCAACAAGTTCTTTTCATCATTGGTTTCCGCTGATTCAAGAATGACATAAACAGGTTGATCCGATTGAATGTATTGACCCGCATCCAGATTTGAGCCATTGTCAGCACTGCCAAAATAAGCCTTACCCGGTAGCAAACCCGTGGCAGTTATTGTTGGCGTACAGGTTTGACTGTCAACGATAACACCCGAGGTATCATACAGGTCAATTTTGGCTTGTTGCTTACACGCCACGGCAAGGTACTGGCTATTAATCGGCAAGCCAAAGGTTCTGGCAAAATACTCTATGCCAAAAAAGGCCGTTGCTTCAATACCGTCTCTATCTGCGCCTTGAATCGCAGCAATGGGTTTGTCAGCAACTAGACGTAAGGCACTGCCCTTGCCCTGTTGTAGCAGGCTACCATTTCCGGAATGCATATATCGACCTCCGGCATTGAGCACTATTGATTTCTCACTACCATCACTGGCATAAATTGTAATGCTGGTATTGTCTTCTAATGCACCAATGATCACTAAGCGACTAAAGATACCAAATATTTCCTTACTGGCGGGCGGTACAGTATAAGTATCCGCCAAATAACCCGAATAATACTGTGCAGCATGGCTGATCATCACCGGTAAATCCGATCGGATTATAGCCGATAAGGTATTTTTATCACCACCCTTAATTGTCAGCATTTTACCTCGTGCAATGGTATAGCTTTTACTGACATCCGTCGTCACCATCACTTCTGCATCACCATAAGGACTATACACATAGTATTCATGGCGATAGCGAAAATGCGGGATGACAAATTCATAGCCAGCAAAAAAATCAGCCACCGGCATATCAGTACCGTCTGCATCATTGGCAAAAGAAACCACTGAATTAGAATTCAACACCGAACCCTGCTTTATTTTAGTATTATCAATATCAACCACTTCAAATTTAGCGGGTCTGACATAATTGGCACCGGTAATATAAGTATTATCATTCAAAGCCATCGCTTTTAGATTACCTGTCACCTGATTAGGATTAAGTAAAGC